>NZ_JBEXIM010000006.1:0-212729 GCF_040608575.1 Micromonospora sp. NPDC005171
CCCGGGGTCGGCTTGCCCGGTGGCTGCGACGGGCAGTCGGTGTTCCGCAGCCGGATCTCGCGCCAGCTCGCCTCCGCTCCCGACGCCCACCGATTCCGGTGGGCCCGCGCGGCCGGGACCGGCTGGTTGTACGTCCTGCCCGCCCTGGTGATGTACGCGGTGTTCGTCCTGCGCCCGCTCGTCCTGACGTTCCAGTACTCGCTCTACGACTGGAACGGCATCGGCGTGGCCCGCTGGGTGGGCCTGGACAACTACCTCACCGTCTTCACCGACAGCGATCTGCTGAAAATCATCGGCAACGCGATCGTCCTGATCGTCTTCTTCAGCTTCATCCCGGTCGCGCTCGGGCTGCTGGTGGCGAGCATGGTTCGCCGGATCACCACAGGCGCGTTCGGCACCGTCGTCCGGACCATCCTGTTCCTGCCACAGGTCATTCCCCTGGTGGCGGCGGGCATCGCGTGGAGCTGGCTGCTCTCGTCGAACGGCCTGGTCAACCAGGCGCTGCGCGCGGTCGGACTGGGTGGCGTGGCCCGCGCCTGGCTCGGTGACTTCGACACGGCGCTGCCTGCCGTCGGCGTCATCGGCGCCTGGGTTCTGCTCGGCCTCTGCACGATCCTGCTGGTCACCGGCATGAGCAAGATCGATCCGGCGCTGTACGAGGCCGCCCGCCTGGACGGCGCCGGGCCGGTCCGCGAGTTCCTCGCCGTGACCCTGCCCAGCCTGCGCCAGGAGATCGGCGTCTGCCTCACCGTGACGATCATCGCGGCGCTGGCGAGCTTCGACATCGTCTACATCTCCACCAGCGGCGGCCCCGGCCTGCAGACAACGGTGCCGGGCCTGGAGATCTACCGGCTGGCCTTCTCGCAGCGGCAGGTGGGGCTCGCCTCGGCGCTGGCTGTCGTCCTCATGGTGCTGGTGCTGGCGTGTGTGCTGCCGATCCAACGCCTGAGCCGAGGGGAGAAGCCGTGAACCTGAGTCGACGCGAACAGCTGACCGGCCGCGTCTTTCTGATCGCCCTGATCGTCGTCACCCTGCTGCCGTTCGTGAGCATGCTGTCGGCGGCGTTACAGCCCCGGGGAACCGTGCCCAGCGGGCTGGAGTGGCCGTCCGACCCGCAGTGGGGGAACTTCGCGGACGCCTTCACCGCCGCGAACATGGGCGCCCTGCTCCGCTCCAGCCTGCTCATCGTGGCAGGTGTCGTGCCGGTGTCGGTGCTCATCGCGACCATGGCCGGCTTCGGGCTCGGTCAGCTGCGGGTCCCCGGTGGGCGACTCGTCTTCGGCCTCTTCCTGCTGGGGCTGACCCTGCCGTTCGAGGCAGTGGTCACGCCGCTCTACTACCAGATGCAGGATCTCGGACTGCTCAACACGCGCTGGGCCATCATCCTGCCGCTGATCGGCCTGTACATGCCGTTCGCGGTGTTCTGGATGCGGGCGCACTTCACAAACGTGCCGGTCGAGCTGTCCGAGGCGGCCCGGGTGGACGGCAGCAGCACGTGGCAGTTGTTCTGGCGGGTCCAGGTGCCGCTCGCCCGGCCGGCGATCGCCTCGCTGACGATCCTGATGTTCCTCTGGACCTGGAACCAGTTCCTGCTCGCCATCGTCCTCGTCGACGACGCCACCAAACGCACGATGGCCGGGGCCCTCGGCGCGTTCCAGGGCCAGTGGGGCACCGACCTGGTGCTGCTGTGCGCGGGATCGCTGCTGATCCTCACCCCGACCCTCATCGTGTTCCTGATCTTCCAACGACAGTTCATCAAGGCCCTGATCCAAGGGTCAGTGAAGGGGTAGGCAGTGGTTGCACAGCCGCAGATCCACGGCGACGTCGACGATCGCTACGGGCGCGTCGCCGACGTCTTCCGCGACAACTTCACCTCCCGGGGAGAGGTCGGCGCCGCTGTCACCGTCTACGTGCGGGGCCGCAAGGTGGTCGACCTGTACGGCGGGGTGGCCGACACCCGTACCGGGCGGCCCTGGGACGCGCAGACGCCGGCCGTCGTCTTCTCCTGCACCAAGGGAATCCTGGCGATCTGCGCCTACCTGCTGTCCCAACAGGGCCGGCTGGACCTCGACGCTCCGGTGACGCGCTACTGGCCGGAGTTCGGACAGCACGGCAAGGCGGACATCCCGGTGCGGTGGTTGCTCACGCACCAGGCCGGTCTGCCCGCGCTGGATCGGTCCCTGACCCTCGACGAGGTTCTGGCGTGGGACCCGGTCATCAAGGCGATCGAGGCGCAGGCCCCGCTTTGGGAGCCGGGCACCGCCCACGGTTACCACTCGATGACCTACGGCTGGCTGGTCGGTGAGGTGATCCACCGCAGCACCGGCCAACTGCCCGGCGCGTTCTTCGCCGACACCGTCGCGGGCCCGCTCGGCCTGCACACCTGGCTGGGGCTGCCGGCCGCCGAGAGCGACACCGTCGCCTGGGATCTGGCGCCGCTGCCGGACCCCGACCCGTTCGTGGACCCGGTCGCCGAACGGGGCATCACCATGGGGGGCGCTTTCGCGTTCCCCGCCGACGCCGACGGCCTGGTGAGCTTCAACGACGACGCCATCCGGGCCGCCGGTGTTCCCGGCGCGGGCGCGGTGAGCACCGCCGAGGGCCTCGCGCGCCTCTACGCGGCCTGTGTGTCGAACCTCCAGGGCGGGCCGTTGCTCACGGCCGCGTCGGTGGACGACGCGGTGGTGGTGCGTTCGCGTGGTCAGCAGCGGCACGGCCCGCCGGACACCGGGCACCGGTGGGGCACCGGCTTCCTGCTGCACTCGCCACCGGCCCGGCCCCTGCTGGGTGAGCGCAGCTTCGGCCACGACGGCGCGGGCGGAAACCTGGCCTTCGCCGACGGGGAGCATCAGGTGGGGTTCGGCTACGTGGTCAATCAGATGCGCGGGATGGGCGACGAGCGCTCCAACCAGCTCACCGCCGCCCTCCGCTCCTGCCTGGAAACCTGACCCCCGCCCGCCCCCCGCGCCCCGGTTGATCATGAAGTTATTGCCCTGACACGCCGTGGCCGGTGGCAACAACTTCATGATCACCGGGGGTGGGCCGCCGAAGAAACAAATTCCATTGTGGAGGGTCGGCGGTGTTACGGGGATACTTCGGGCGCGTTTCATCGATAGCCTTGACAGGCGTTGTTAGCGATAACACGATGACCTTCACGCCGCTCTCGCGTTTGGAGCTCGCCTTGGTCGTGTTGATCCGCTCGCGTGTCCTGAAATCCCCCCGCACATTCGCTGTGAACAGCCTGAAGGTCCTCGCTCACCGCGTTGCGGACACGCTGACCCGGCTGGCGTCCACTGTGCCTCCGGGCCGTCTCCATCCACTGTGCGCGTTCGCATCGGCGGCCGTTCTCGTCGGCGCGAGCCTGGTGGCCGCCCCGGCCTCCGCGCACGACGCCGACGGATGGTCGCCCCGATCGTCGTACACCTCGACCGACACCGGCGCCGGCACCTACTCGGTGCCGCTACTCAACGCCGACGTGCCGGACATCAGCGTCGAGCGGGTACCGGCCGCCGAGAATGACGAGGGCCGCGACCTCTACTACATGATCAGCACGACGATGCACCTGAGCCCGGGCGCACCGATCATGAAGTCCTACGACCTCGTCAACTGGGAGATCGTCAACTACGTCTTCGACCGGGCGAGCATCGGCGACTCCTTCTCACTGCGCAACGGCCAGAACTCGTACGGCCAGGGCCAGTGGGCGTCGTCGCTGCGCTACCACGACGGCACCTTCTACGCCGTCTTCAACACCAACAACCTCAGCGGGGCGTACCTCTACCGCACCGACGACATCGAGAACGGCCCGTGGCAGCGCACCGCCCTCGGCCGTGGCCTGCACGACCCGTCGCTCTTTTTCGACGTCGACGGCACGCCGTACATCTTCTACGGCTCCGGCGGCACCAGCGCCGTACGCCTCAACGCCGACCTGACGGCCATCGCGCAGGACTACCCGAACATCTTCACCGCCAACAACTACGCCGGGCAGCCGTTCATCGGCGGTCTGTTCGAGGGCGCGCAGGTCTACCACATCGACGGTTGGTACTACGCCGTCATCATCACCTGGCCGTCCGGGCAGGGACGCCAGGTGGTGATGTTCCGGTCGAGGTACCTGCTCGGGCGCTACACCTCGGCCGGCGGGGTCAACACCTACGAGGCGCGCGGGGTGCTCAACTCCAACGGCTTCGCGCAGGGCAGTCTGGTGCCGATCAGCCGCGCCGGCGGCGGGACCGACTGGCACGGCATGTTCTTCCGGGACACGTTCCCGATCGGCCGGATCCCGGCGCTCATCCCCGCCACCTGGCAGGACGGGTGGCCGACCTTCGGCGCAGGCGGGGTCGTGCCGGTCAACGGCCTGTTCGACAAGCCGATCCAGCTCAGCCCGGCCGAGGAGCTATTCGAGCGGCAGAAGAGCATCGTCGCCTCCGACGACTTCACCAACGACGCGCCGCACAAGGCGTACCAGGACGAGCAGTGGACGGTCCCCGCGCCGCTCGACCCGGCGGAGATCGCCCCCAACGGCTCACGGCTGGACCTGGCGTGGGAGTGGAACCACGCCCCGGACAACAGGTACTGGTCACTCACCGACCGCGACGGCTGGCTGCGGTTGACGGCCGGCACTGTGGTCACCGGCCAGTACGTCTACACGAAGCTGTCCAACCGCGCCGAGTTGGCGTGGTTCGAGGAGGCACGCAACACGCTCTCGCAACGGACGTTCGGGCCCCGGCAGTCGGTCCAGACCCGGATGGACATCTCCGGGATGAAGAACGGCGACGTCGCCGGCCTGGCCGCCTACAACCGCGGATTCTCGTACGTGGCGGTCAAGCGCGTCGGTGACGTGAACACCCTCGGCGTGGTGAACCGGTCGCAGCCGTTCGCGGTCGACCTGGACCAGTCGACGCTGGAGAACTTCGTGTCGGGCACGACGGTGTCGCTGGGCGCCGCGACCGAGGTGCACGTGAAGGCGGACCTCGACTTCTCCTCGCCGGTCGGCCAACTGTGGACGACGTTCTACTACAGCCTGGACGGGGTCCAGTGGACCCGGCTGGGCAACCGGGTGGGCCCGCAGGCGCTCGACGGCAGCCTCGCGCACTTCATGGGGCACCGGGTGGGCCTGTTCAACTACGCGACCCAGGAGACCGGTGGCCACGTCGACTTCGACAACTACCTGCTCAGCGACGTGCTGACCGCGCAGGCCCGGCCGCTGGACACCACCGCCCTCGACGCGGCCATCGCCCACGCGCAGACGCTCGACCCGCGCCACTACCCGGCCGACGCCTGGGCCACGACGCAGTCGGCGCTGGCCGCGGCGAAGGCGGCACGAGCCGGCCAGTTCGGCACCCAGAACCAGATCGACGCACCGGAGCGGGCGCTCAGCTACCAACTGGCCCGACTCGGAGTGCTGGCGGCGCTGCCCGTGACTGCCACCGCTCAGGCGCGCTGCCTGAACGCCACGGCGTACCTGGCGGTGCAGGCACGCAACGACTTGGACGAGCCGGTGGACATCACCGTCGAGACCCCGTACGGGAACCGGTCGTTCGCGTCCGTCGCGCCGGGAGCGAACGTCTACCAGTCGTTCAACACCCGTGCGGCGTCGGTGGCGGCCGGCTCGGCGACGATCCGGGTCACCGGCACGGTGGCCGGTCAGGCCGTGACCAGCCGCCACTCCGCGCAGCACCCCGCCGACGCCTGCGGCGGATAACCCCACCACGAGCCGCGGCTCACCGACCAGCACCACCGGCGACCGGCCGGGCGGCGCGGAACAGGGGCACTGTCCCGCGTCGCCGGCACCGGTCAGCCGGTGGCGGCAGTCGCACCCCTGATGTCCGGACCATCCACGGAAGCACACCCACTGATCCCCCGTACACCGATGACCGCACGTCAGAGATGAAGGAGGATGTCTCGTGGAACAACGAATGCGACGGGCGACCCGAGGACGGGTCGCAGCGCTCGCGACAGTCGGCCTGATGCTGGCCACGGGGTTCGTCGCCCCGGCGGCGCCGGTCCAGGCCGCCGACACGAACCTCGTCGTCAACGGCGGGTTCGAGGACGGCCTGGCCAACTGGTTCGTCAACAACGGAAACGCCGCCGACGGCGCCCAATTGTCGGCCACGTCGGACGCCTACTCCGGCGCGAACGCCGCGCTCGTCACCAGCCGGACGACCACCGGATCCGGCCCGATGCAGGACCTCAGCGGCAAGGTGCAGGCCGGTCAGGCCTACACCCTCACCGCCCGGATCAAGTACGAGAACGAGAGCAGCCCGGCCACCAAGCAGTTCTTCGCCACCATGCACTACGGCGGTGGCACCTACACCAACCTCGTCAGCGTGACCGCCACGAAGGGTCAGTGGGCGCAGTTCAGCGGAACGTTCACGATCCCGGCGACGCAGAGCGTGTCGACGACACGCCTGTTCTTCGAGACCCCCTGGACGAGCACGCCGTCCACCGACCCGGCTCTGCACCTGATGGACTTCAAACTCGACGACGTGTCGGTGGTCGGCGCCGCGCCGCCCCCGCCGGCGTCGAAGACGATCGAGGTCGTGGGCAAGCTGCCCGGGGAGCACAACCCGTTGATCGGGCACAAGTTCGGCGCCGACGGCTTCGGCCTCGTGCACGACGGCCGGGTGTACATGTACATGACCAACGACACCCAGGGCTACGCCCCGAACCCGACCACTGGCGTCTCGCCGGGGATCAACTACGGCGACATCAACCAGATCACGGTGATCTCCTCGGAGGACCTCGTGAACTGGACCGACCACGGTGAGATCCAGGTCGCCGGCCCGAACGGGGTGGCCCCGTTCACCGCCAACTCGTGGGCTCCGGGCATCACCAAGAAGGTGGTGAACGGGGTGGAGAAGTTCTTCCTCTACTACGCCAACGGCGGTGGCTCCAGCAACGTGATCACGGGCGCTTCGCCGCTCGGTCCGTGGACCAGCGAGCGCACCAGCACGCTCATCGATGGCCGTACCCCCGGTGCCGAGACTGTCGCCTGGAAGTTCGACCCGGCCCCGTTCGTCGACGACGACGGCCAGCCGTACCTCTACTTTGGTGGTGGTCCCGCGTCGACGAGCATGCCGCCGGCCGAGCGCTTCAACAACCCGAAGAACATCCGGTCGATCGAGCTCGGCGACGACATGGTCTCGACCGAGGGAACGGCCGCGGTGGTCGACGCCCCGGTCGCCTTCGAGGCGGGTCACGTCTTCAAGCGCCAGGGCAAATACTACTTCTCGTACTCCTCGCACTTCGGCGGGAACGACTTCGGTGGGAACCAGCAGCCGCTTCCCGGTTACCCGGGGGGTGGCCAGATCGGCTACATGATCTCCGACGGCCCGATGTCGTGGCCGAAGGAGACCTACGCCGGGGTGCTCTTCCCGAACCAGTCCCAGTTCTTCGGGGCCGGCACCGGTGGTAACAACCACCAGTCGGTGTTCGAGTTCGGGGGCAAGTACTACTTCACCTACCACGCCCCGACGCTCAACAAGCGCATCAACGGCAACACCACCCAGGGGTACCGCAGCCCGCACATCCAGGAGCTGACCTTCAACGCGGACGGCACGATCCAGCAGGTCGTCGGCACCTACGCCGGCGTGGACCAGGTCCGGAACTTCGACCCGTACCGGATCTTCGAGGCCGAGACCTTCGGCTGGAGCAAGGGCGTCGCGACCACCAAGGTCGACGGCAGCTCCGCCCAGTTCGGCGGCGCGGCGCCCAACCTCGTGGTCCGCGACATCGACAACGGCGACTGGACGGCGCTGTCCTCGGTGAACTTCGGGGACAGCGGCGCGCAGAGCGTGACGGCGCGGGTGCGAGCGGTCGCCGCCGGCGGGCAGGTCCAGGTCCGGCTGGACGACGTCAACGGTCCCGTCGTCGGCACGGTCGCTGTGGACACCCCTGTCGGAGAGTGGGCCGAGGTGACCGCCGAGCTTGACGGCGTCAGCGGCGTGCACGACGTCTACTTCACCTACACCGGCCCGGCCGGCGCCGACCTCTTCGAGATCGACACCTGGGCCTTTGCGGCAGCCAGCCCCGAGCTGCCCGTCACGCTCACCGCGTCGACGCGATGCGTCGGCGGCACGGCGTACGTGGCGGTTCAGGCGCGCAACGACCATGACGCGCCGGTGGGCATCACACTGCAGACGCCGTACGGCGAGCGGTCGTTCGCGGCCGTCGCGCCCGGCGCGAACGCCTACCAGTCATTCAACACCCGTGCCGGGTCGGTGCCGGCGGGTACGGCGACGGTAAGGGTGACCGGGGCGATCGGCGGACAGGACGTGACGACGGTCCGCACCGTGCAACACCCCGCCGGCAGCTGCGGCGGATAACCAGTGATGGCGGAGAACGGAGATCACATGAACACATACAAACGGCGGCAGATGCTCGCGGCCTGCGCCGTCGGCGCGGTGCTGACCGGGGCGGCGGCGCTGCCGTCGCCCGCACTGGCCGAGCCCGGTGACGACGCCAGCGTGCGGGTCACCGTCGACATCGACGAGATCAGGGAACCGGGCGTGCTCGCCCTGTCGATCGCCGGCGATGCCGTCGCGCTGTCCGAGGACGGCTCGACCCTCCTGGTTCGTCAGTTCGTCGGTACGCTGCCGACGGTGACGGTCACCGACACCCGCGTCGCCGACGAGGTGCCCGACGGCGTCAGCTGGGCAGTGCTCGGCAGCGCGACCGACTTCGCGGGCACCGCCGGCCAGGCGCCGATCACCGCCGACCACTTCGGCTGGAAGCCGCGCCTGCTCGACGGCGGCGACACCGGCCTGGTCACCGAGGGCGAGGAGGTGGTGACCAGCCTGGACGAGCCGACCCAGCCCGGCAACAATGTCGGCCTCGTCGACCAGGAGTTGCTGGTCTCGGCCTTCGACTCCGAGGCCGTCGCCGGCGACTCGTACTCGGTCAACGCCGACCTGTATCTGCGGACGCCCGCGGAGGTCGCCGCCGGCGAGTACAGCTCCACGCTCACGCTCTCACTGTTCGAGTAGTGGCCTGGGCGGGGGCCGAATCAGGCCCCCGCCCAGCCCCGTGCCGAAGGGCCGCCTCATGACCGTCACCCCACTGCGCCGGGCCCTCGTCGTCGCCGTCGCGTTCTTCGCGGTTGCGGCCGCGCCGACCGCGGTTGCTGCCGCGCCGACCGCGGTTGCTGCCGCGCCGACCGCGAGGGCGGCCGAACCGGACCCGAAGGCCCTGACCTGGACGGTCCAGCCGGCGACCGCGAGTGGGCCGGACCAACGCCGGTGGATCAACGCGAGCCTCGACCCGGGGCAGGCCGTGACCGAGCACCTGGCGGTACGAAACCTCAGCCGCACCGCCGTCGTCTTCTCGCTGAAGGCCGCCGACGGCTACCTCACCGACAAGGGCCGCTTCAACATGCTGTCCTCCGACCGGCCCTCGGTCGACGGCGGCACCTGGATCGACGTCCAGGACAAGGTCACCGTCGGCCCGAACGAGACGCGGGTGGTGCCGTTCACGATCACGGTGCCCCAGGGCGCCACACCGGGCGACCACCCGGCCGGCATCGCCGCGACGGTCACCAGCACCGGAGGCACGGTCAACGTCGAGAGCCGCGTCGGGTTCCGGGTCATGCTGCGGGTCAACGGCTCCGCGCGGGCGGCCCTGGCCGTCCGGGGCCTCGGCGCGACGTACTCCCCGTCGTGGAACCCGTTCGCCGGGGGCACGGTGCGGGTCCGCTACACAGTCGAGAACGACGGCAACGTCTGGGTCAGCGGAACGAGTCGGGTGGCGATGTCCGATTTGCTCGGCCGGACCAGCCACGACGCCACCAGCGCCGTCGAGGAGTTGCTGCCCGGCGGGGCTCGGGCTGTGGAGACCCGGGCCGACGGCGTCTGGGCCGTGGGGCGCATCCGCACGACAGTCAGCACGTCGCCGATGCTGCTCGGCGACGGTCAGGCCGGGGCCGACCTCCGACCGGCCTCCGCCACCGTCACCACCTGGGTCGTACCGTGGGCGCAGCTTGCGCTGCTGGCTCTGCTCGCCGGCCTGCTCCTGGGCCTGCGCGCGGCGGCCCGGCACCGGCGGCGTCGGCTGGCCGGGCTGCTTGCCCGCGCGAGGCAGGAGGGCCGGCAGGAGGGTCAGGAGTCCGTGCTCGTCGGCGGCGCGTCAGCTGCTGCCGAGCCCGACGCGGGCGACGCCCACCGGTAAGCCGTCGGCGCGAGGGATTCGCGCCGCCGGCTCGCGGCGAGGCGTCGCCCGGCCCCAGCCTCAGGGCTTGGACTGGTCGAGCAGCCAGCGCAGGATGCTGGCGTCCTCGTAGGTCGGTCCGAACGCCGCGTGGTAGTCCGGCACCGAGAACGCGGCGTCCGGGTACTCGGTGTAGCGCACCAGGTCAGCGGCCTGCTCCGCAGGTGGTTGACCGGTTTCTCGGTCACTAGACGGTGGTGATCGGGGTGATGCTGCGGATTCCGTCCGTGCCGCCCCGGCTGTCGCTCGCGCTGCCGTACGCCGTGCCGGAGGCGCCGGCCAGGACGAGGGTGGCGGCGAGCGGGATCAGTCCTTTGCGCAGTCTCATGCGGGTCCTTTCTCGGGGGTGGTGCCCTCAGCCAGCGATTCGCCCGGACCGGCAGGGGGACGGGTCGGAGCGAGCAGGTCGCTAAACTGATTTAGCAGAGCATCGATGGCAGGCCCGGCGGTGTCAATACCGAGCGCGCAACGAGCCGTAAACCGGCGCCGTCGAGGGCTCGGGCCGCCCCGACCCGCGCGGTCGACGCTTGCCGCAGGCACTGCAACAAACCTGCAAGCGCCAGCTATTGCCTTCAGGGAAACCGCTTTCCTACGATTGCGTTACATCGATGTTTCGTTTAACGGTCGGGCGAGCGGTGCCTCCAGGAGCGCTTCGTTCGCACGGCACATCCCTGCTTCTACCAGGGCACGAGAGACTTCGATGAATTCTTCGCGATTGACTGTCGCCAATTCCCGAATGACGTCCGTCGGCAGGTGCGGTCGCGATGTCCGTCGAGTCGAAACCTGGAACGAGACGAATGCGAAGGTGAGGCGACATGAGACGACCAGTCGTGTTGCGACGTCAGGCAGTGCTGGCCGCGGCGGCCGTGGTGATCGCGGTCGGGGTGGCCCTGCCGACCCCGCAGGCTTCGGCGGCGGTCGGCAGCGCCACCGGCTACGCCACCCAGAACGGCGGGACCACCGGCGGCGCGGGCGGGCAGACGGTACGGGCCACCACGGGCACGGCGATCCACGCGGCGCTGTGCGGTCGGACCAGCAGCAGCACCCCGATCACCATCGAGGTCATCGGGACCATCAACCACGGCAACACCGCCAAGGTGTCCGGGTCGAGCTGCAACACCGCCGCGGGCGTGATCGAGCTCAAGCAGATCAGCAACGTCACGATCATCGGGGTCGGCAGCGGCGCCGTGTTCGACCAGCTGGGAATCCACATCCGTGACTCCAGCAACATCATCATCCAGAACGTGACGGTGCGGAACGTCAAGAAGTCGGGCTCGCCCACCTCCAACGGCGGGGACGCCATCGGCATGGAGAGCACGGTCCGCAACGTCTGGGTCGATCACGTCACCCTGGAGGCCTCGGGCGGGGAGTCCGAGGGGTACGACGGCCTCTTCGACATGAAGGACAACACCCAGTACGTGACGCTGTCCTACAGCATCCTGCGCAACTCCGGTCGCGGCGGCCTCGTCGGGTCCAGCGAGAGCGACCTGTCGAACGGCTTCATCACGTACCACCACAACCTCTACGAGAACATCGACTCCCGCACGCCCCTGCTGCGCGGCGGCGTCGCGCACATCTACAACAACCACTACGTGAGCCTGCACGAGTCCGGAATCAACTCCCGGGCGGGAGCCAGGGCCAAGGTGGAGAACAACTACTTCCGCGACTCGAAGGACGTCCTGGGCACCTTCTACACCAACGAGCGCGGCTACTGGCAGGTCGCCGGCAACGTCTTCGACAACGTGACCTGGTCCAGCGCCGGCAGCGAGAACTACCCCGCTGGCCCCAACCCGACCTCCAACACCACAATCAGCATCCCGTACCCGTACAGCCTCGACGGGGCGAGCTGCGTGCCGGACATCGTCCGTCAAACGGTCGGCGCCAACACGGGCCTGAGGGTGTCGAACGGCAGTTGCTCGCCGCAGACCCCACCGCCCACCACGCCGCCGCCGACCACGCCTCCGCCCACGACACCGCCGCCCACCACGCCACCGCCCACCGGCGGGACCAACCTCAGCCTCGGCGCCGGCGCCGACGGCTCCAGCAAGGCCAGCGATACCAGCTACGGAAACGTGCGCGACGGCAACCTGAGCACCTACTGGTCGCCGGCCGGGTTCACCGGCACGATCTCGATCAAGTGGGGCTCCGCGACCCAGGTGTCCCGGGTGGTGATCCGGGAACCGTCCGGCACCCAGGGCTCCATCGGGTCCTGGCAGCTGATCAACAACGACAACGGGGCGGTCCTGGCCGCCGGCAGCGGGGCCGGTTCGATCACCTTCTCGTCGACCGCGACGAGCAAGATCAACTTTAAGATCAACAGCTCCAGCGGTACGCCACGGGTCGGTGAGTTCGAGACGTACGCCAGCTAGACGAGTAGGTCCTCACCCTGGCTGGTGCTGCGGGCGCAGCGGAGTCACCGACCTGTCGGGCCGGCGGGGTGGGGCTGGGCCGATCGCCGTCGGTCACCTTCGACGGGGCGGATGCGGTTGTGAGCGGTATACCTCAGAGGTATGAATATGCCTCTGAGGTATACCGCTCCTCGGCAGATCGGCACCGGCGGCTCAGCCGAGCGCGTCCCTCACGAATCCGTGGACGGCAGGGTGTCCATGAAGGAGCTGACCGAGAAGACCGCTCGCCCAGGCCCGGCGGGGCCGTACCCGGGCGGGCTGGACAGGCCGTGGGCGTCCATGGTCGCCCGGTAGGCCTCCAGCAGGCGGACGTGGTATTCGAGCGGCGCGCCCTGCGGGTTCGTCCGGCCGAGGGGTGTGGTGGGCTCCGGGCACCAGGTGGTGAACCGTGGCGTGATCCCCCGGGACATGAAGTAGTCAAGCCCCTCGGTGGTGGAGTCGATCGCCTCGTCGACGCTCGTGAAGCCGTACGGGGCGGCCATCTCCACGCCCGCCACGAAGTTCGGGATCACGTTGCGCGGGCCGAACACCTCGGCGGAGTCGAGGATGCGTCGGTGCCACTCCTCCCGACCGACGTACCGCTCCTTGCCCGGGCAGTACAACTCGAACAACCGCTTGTCCCACACCTCGTAGTTGGGGTGGTAGATGCGGATCCCGTAGTCGCGGAACCGCTGCACGTCGGCTCGGGGCAGGGCCTGGGCCACGACCTTGCCGATCCACCGTCCCGGAAACCGCTCCTCGATCGCCTGCGCGTACTGGCCGTAGAAGTCGGCCTCGGCCAGCCCGTTGACCTGCGAGGTGATGCTGCCACCGGTCAGTGTGTACGCCTGCGACGCGCGATCGACGTCGTGCCGGTTGATGATCTCCAGGGCCTCGAGGACCTCGTCGACCGGCTTGACCCCGGTGTAGGGCCGGCCGGCCTGCTTGTGCTGCCGCCAGTTGTGGTTGATGTCGCAGTACTGGCACTCCTCCTTGGCGCCGAAGTACTGGCAGACCCGAAACGCGGTCAGGTAGATCAGATAGCCCCACTGGATCGTCGGGGCCACCTCCATCACCGACTTGCCGTTCGCGAGCGTGTGGCGGTAGTACGCCGGCATGGGGGGCAGCCCGACATCGGCGATCGGCCGTCCGTCCAGGAACAGCCGCAGTCGACCGTCGCTGTCGGTGCCGACGCGGTACGGCGAGCTGGGGTTGGTGCGGACCGACACGACGGTACGACGCAGTTCGTACGGCCCTCCGGTGAGCACGATCTCCTCCGGTGGCCGACGCAGAGCCGCCGTCCCCAACTCCGGCAGGGTGCGGTGATCGAAGGAGAAGATGAAGTACGACTTCGGCTTGACGTCGCCGTGCTCGTTGTCGGTCAGTGCCGCGTCGTCGAAGGCGAGCCCGCCCCGCAGCAGATCCTCCTTGAGGACCGCCTCCCGCGGCACGTGTGGGAAACGGCTCATCAACTCTTCGATGAGGTCGGTGCGCGACGCCATGCGGATCCTCCCGAACGCGGTACGCCGAACCGGGTGGCAGGTGCCACCCGGTCACCGGCTTATCAGCCTTGCTTGGTCTCCCAGAAGATCTTCGAGATCTCCTCGATCTTCCCGAGGAGCTGCTCGGCGACCGCCGGGTCCGCGGCGCCCTTCGCGCCGCCGGCACCCGCCAGCTTCGTCGCCTCGTTGAAGAGCCCGTGCAGCTGGGGGTACTTCTCGAAGTGCGGCGCCTTGAAGTAGTCGGTCCACAGCACCCAGAGGTGGTGCTTGACCAGCTCGGCGCGCTGCTCCTTGATGAGCAGTGCGCGGGTGCGAAACTCCGGGTCGTCGCTGGCCTGGTACTTCTCGGAGATCGCCTTGATCGACTCGGCCTCGATGCGGGCCTGCGCCGGGTCGTAGACGCCGCAGGGGAGGTCGCAGTGTGCGCTCGCGACGGTACGCGGGCGGAGAAGGCGGGACAGGTACATCAGGATCCCTTCGACGGTAGTGCTGAGCTGACGTACGTCCGGGCGCGGTAGCCCGGACGTGATCATCTAGGGACGCTAGAACCTCAACCGCACTTCATGTCAAGTCGAGTAGATCACGAGCCTTGTTTCCGGATGAGCGTCAGCAGGGCGGCGTGCGTCCGCTCGTCCGCGGCCACGACGAGACCGTCACCACCGGCGTGCAACGGCTGACCGTCGAGCCCGGTGACCACGCAGCCGGCCGCCCGGCAGAGCGCGATTCCGGCCGCGAAGTGGACGCTGTTCCGCAGGTCGCGGCGGTCCGTCACGTAGGCGGCGCGGCGACCGGCGGCGACCCAGGCCACGGCCAGGCTGGTGGAGACCACCCGGGGTCGGAACTGTTCGAGGAAGCCCTCGTCAGCGAGCATGCGGGCGGCCAGGAAGACGTCCCGGTTGGGGAAGGGCGGGTCGAGATTCAGCTCGACAAGCGTCGACTCGGCCGACGGGACGAGTCGCACGTCAGTCCCCGCGCTCCGGACGTACGCGGCGGTGCCGTCGGTCCAGAACACCTCGGAGGCGAACGGGTCCACCGAGGCCGCCACTGTGACGTCCGCCCCGACGCGCAGAGCGACGTTGACCGACGCCAGCATCGTCCGCGCGGCGAAGTTCAACGTGCCGCACAGCGGATCGACCAGCCACGTGCGCCAGTTGTCGCCAGTACCCGTGCGCCCGCTCTCCTCGCCCAACACCGCGTCGTCCGGACGCGCCGCGTGCAGGACGTCGAGGATGGCCTTCTCCGCCTCGATATCGGCGGCGGTGGCGAAGTCGCCGGCGGTCTTCATGACGCGCGCCAGTGCTGAGCCGTACCGGGAGCGGACGACTGTTGCTCCAGCTTCCGCCGCCTCGATGGCCAGCGCCTGGTCTGTGATCGACATGCCCGAACCATAGAGGCCGTGGGCAACGTCGATGACAGCCCGCACCCGGGCCGTGGGCCACAGGGCAGGTCAAACCGACAGTTCGATGATCGGCAGTTGGCTGACAACCGCTGTCATGATCATGGGAGCGTCGCCGTCGCACTGGTTGACCGACACCGCGACCCACCGGCCGTCGACAACCGTCGGCCCCCAGACGGTCAGGTCGCCGTAGCAGTCCATCTCGCAGAGCGAATGGAACAGCGCCGGCATGGGCTCACCGGCCTGATTCCGAAACAACGGCACCCGCATGGAGACCGTGCGGTGCGCGCCCCACCGCTGGTCCAACTCCCGTACGACGAGGGCCAGGTTCGCCTCGGCGGCCTCCTCGGCCTCGTTCCATTCGGCACCGTACACACCCGTCAGGGCTTCGCTCTCCCAGAGCGGGGCGATCCGGAAGCCCTCGCCTCGGGTGCCGGTCCACTCACCGGTGGCCGGGTCCCCTTCGCTGGCCGGTAGGCCGCCCGTGGGCAGGGCCGAGGTGAGCAGCGACTCGATGTCGGACACCGTCCGCCCGGTGTCGAACACCTCACCGGCCCGGCTGGTCATCGGGGGACTCGTCGTACCGCTGGCGGCCCACACCGCATCGTCCGCACCTCCTGTCTCCTGCGGCTCTCCGGCCCTCGATCATCGCACCGTGGGCCAGCCAACGAGGGGACGGGCGTTGCTCAGGAGACCGCTGTCCTCACCAGCTCGGTGATCCTCTTCTCCACCGCGGGGCTCCACTTCTGCAGCGCGTACGCCACCGGCCACAGGTCTCCGTCGTCGAGGTTGGCCGCGTCCTGGAAGCCCAGCGTCGAGTACCGGTAGTTGAACTTCCCGGAGTCCTGGAAGAAGACCAAGATCTTGCCGTCCGCGTTCGCGTAGGCGGGCATCCCGTACCAGGTCTTGGGCGACAGGGCCGGGGCGGCGGCGGTCACCGTCACGTGTACGCGCTCGGCCAGCGCCCGGTCTTCCGGCTCCATCTGCGCGATCCGGTCGAGGACCGCCTGCAGCCCGTCGGCCTTCTTGGCACCCTTCTTGCCCTCGGCGCGCAGCTCGGCGGCGCGCTCCTTCATCGCGGCGCGTTCCTCGGCGGTGAAGCCGTCGGATTCGGTGGCGGTGGTCTTCGCGGACATGTTCGGTCTTCCTCTCGTCGTCGGGCTGGCGTCCTGCCGGCTGCCTGGGAAAAGGCTAGGCCGGACGCCGGTCCGGGGGCTTCTCGATTCCTGACCGGTGCGGAGCGCCGACAAATACCCGAATCGTCACGTTTGCCCACGTGCCTGGTCGCTGGCTAGGTTGACGGTCTTGGCAGGACGACAGTTCCATGGGGGATAGAGGCATGAGCACCACCGCCGACCGGTTGGCAACGGCGTACCTCGACGCCATCGAGGCGCTGGGCCGGGTGACTCCGAAGGGCTGGTACGCCGAACGGGGCACCGCTCGTGCGGTGGTCACCCACGCCGAGGTCGCGTCGCTGAACGGGGTCTTCGACCTGGCCACCGACCCGGATCTCGACTCGCTCGACAAGTTGGCAACCGAGGTCGCCAGGCAGGCCCCGCACTGGTCGATCATGGTCCGAGGCGAGGCCAGCGCCGCGCTCGTCGACCTCGCGGCGCGGCACGGGCTGCGCGAACGCCACGCCCTACCCTTGCTGGGCTGCGGCACGGACGACATCGTGTTCCGGCTTGGCTCGACCCAGCGGGCCCTGGTACGCCGGGTCGGCGCCGCCGAGAACGAGAGGTACACCGACGTTTTCACCGAGAGCTTCGAGGCGCCAGCAGGCGCCTTCGGCTCGCTGATGGGCGGTGCGGTGCTCGACACCGACGGCATCACCGGCTATCTGGCCGAGGAGTCCGGTCAGCCACTTGGCACCGCCCTCGGCATGCGAGCGAACGGCGTGATCGGCGTGTTCAACATCGGCGTCGTACCATCCGCCCGGGGCCGCGGCCTCGGCCGGACGCTCACCGAAACGGTGCTGCGCGATGGCATCGCGGCCGGCGCGGACGCCGCCTACCTGCACAGCAGCCCGATGGGCCGGCCGCTCTACGAGTCGATGGGCTTCGTGCTCGTGGAGACCTGGACCATGTTCGCGGCGGTGTGACGGCGCGACCGAACTGTTCGTGATGGGGGAGAGGGCCATGAGCTTCAGTGAGAGCGTGCGCTCGGCCTTTCGGCGGGGCGAGACCGACGCCGTCGTGCGGATGAGCGAGGCCGAGATCGAGCGGGCGCAGGCGGCCGGCGACCCGGCAGGTGAGGTGGAGGCCCGGTACAGCCTCGCCCGGGTCGCCATTCGCGGCGGTGATCTGCCGGGCGGGGAAGCCCGGGCGCGGGAGGCCCTGGAGGTGGCGCTGCGCTCCGGCGACCGCAGCCTCGAGGAACGGCCGAGGCACGTGCTGGCTGGCGTCGCGCGGATGTCCGGCGACCTGCTCCGCGCCCGGGACCTGTATCGGGAGAGCATCGCGCTCAACGAGACGCTCGGCCAACCCAAGACGGTCAACTCCGAATATCACAACCTGGCGTTCTGCGAGCTGGGGCTGGGCAACCTCGACGTGGCGCGAACGCTGTTCGCGGAGAACCGCGAGCGGGTGTTCCACAACGGGTGGGACGACTTCGTGCCGTACGTCTGCGTTGCGGGCGCCGCGCTCGCGTCCGCCGAGGGAGATAACTCGCGCGCGGCGCGGATGATCGGCGTCGCGGATGCCGCGTTCGCGGCGCTCGGCCAGGTGCCGGATCCGGACGACGCGGCGGACCTCGCCCGGATGCGCGCCGCCGCGGTCGAGGCGCTCGGCCGGAGCGACTTCGACGAGAAGTACGCGGTGGGCCAGCACCTCGAACCACGGGCGGCGTTCGGCGCGGAGACGCGTTAGGCGGCACCGGGTGAGGTCGAGGCTCGGGCGGCGGTGATGATGCGCCCCCGCTCCGACTCCGGGAAGCGGTCGAGCATGGTGCGTACCTCGTCGGCGCTCACGTTCGCGCCGAACAACTCGCTGCCCGGTTCGAGTCGTACCCCCTCGGCCAGTGGCCCGGCGACGACCGGATCGAAG
This sequence comes from Micromonospora sp. NPDC005171, assembly GCF_040608575.1. Lineage (NCBI taxonomy): Bacteria > Bacillati > Actinomycetota > Actinomycetes > Micromonosporales > Micromonosporaceae > Micromonospora > Micromonospora sp. NPDC005171. The sequence goes on from NZ_JBEXIM010000006.1 coordinate 18,527, forward strand.
CCGAGCGCGTCCACCAGGGCCGCGACCTCGGCGAGGTCGGCGCTGTCGTCGCCGGCGATCGCGATGGCCTTGCGGCCGGTCGCCCCCGCCGGCCGGGCCTCGTCCTCCAGGTCGTGATAGCCCATGTGGTTGAACGCCTTCACGACGCGGGAGCCGGACAGGAACGCCTGGACGGTCTCGCTCGACGAGGTACGCGGGTTGGTGAGGTCGTCGCGGATGCCGTCGATCTCCCACCAGTAGTTCATGGCATCGACCACGAGCTTGCCGCGCAACGCCTCGGCGGGAACGCTGCGGTACTTGCCGAGGGGCAGGGCGAGGATGACGATGTCGGCGTCGGTCGCCGCGTCGACCGCCGTGGTGGCCTCGGCCCCCGGGGCGAGGACCTCGACGGTGAGGGCGATCTTCTCGGGGTCGCCGGAGCCGGCCACCCGCACCCGGTAGCCGGCGGCGACGGCGAGCCGGGCGAGCACAGTGCCCACCTTGCCGGCCCCGAGGATGCCGAGGGTCGCCGGCCGGCTCCGGTCGTTGTCGTTCATGTCGTCCTTTCGCTGGGAAGTGCTGATCAGGCCAGCAGTTCGCGGACCATGGGGATCACCTTCGAGCCGTAGAGTTCCACGGCGCGCATGCGGGCGCTGGCCGGTTGCGCTCCGGCCGAGTAGATGAGGTCGAACCGGCCGACGCCGAGGCTGCGGATCGCGCGGGCCATCCGGCGGGCCACCGTCTCCGGTGAACCGATGTAGAGGGATCCGTTCTCCACCTCGGAGTCGAACTCCTGACGGCGGATCGGTGGCCAGCCCCGCAGTTTGCCGATCCGATCTCGCATGATCCGGTAGTGCGGCCAATAGATCTCCTTGGCCTGCTCGTCGGTGTCGGCGATGAAGCCCGGCGAGTGCATGCCGACCGGGTGCGCGGTCGTACCGAGCTGGTCGGCGGCCCGGCGGTAGAGGTCGATGTAGGGCGCGAAGCGCTCGGGGGCGCCGCCGATGATGGCGAGCATGAGTGGGAGCCCGTACTGGGCGGTGCGGACGACCGACTGTGGCGAGCCACCCACACCGACCCAGGTGTCCAGGTGACCCGACTCGGTCTTCGGGAACACGTCGGCGTTCTCCAGTGGGGCGCGCAGGGTGCCGCTCCAGGTGACCGGCTTCTCGTCCAGCAACTTCACGAACAGTTCGATCTTCTCCTCGAACAGCGTGTCGTAGTCGCGAAGGTCGTAGCCGAAGAGCGGGAACGACTCGGTAAACGAGCCGCGACCGAGGATGACCTCGGCTCGGCCGTTCGACAGCGCGTCCACGGTGGCGAAGCGCTGGAAGACCCGCACCGGGTCGTCCGAGCTCAGCACGGTAACGCCGGAGGCCAACCGGATCCGCGAGGTGCGGGTGGCGATTCCGGCCAGCACCGTTTCCGGTGTGGAGACCGAGTACTCCGGCCGGTGGTGCTCGCCCAGGGCGATGACGTCGACCCCGAGTTGGTCGGCGAGCACGGCTTCGTCGACGACCTGCCGGATCGCCGCCGCGTGGGAGACGAGCTTGCCGGCGTCGTCCTCCGGTACGTCGCCGAACGTGTCCAGGCCGAACAGCAGATCAGACATGGTTGGGCTCCTTAGCCAGCAGCTCCCGGACCCGCGGCGCGACCTCACTGCCCAGCAGTTGGATGGTGCGCGCGCGTGCCTCGCGGGGCAGGTGCATGATGTCGTACTTCAGGTCGAAGCGGCTCAGCCGCAGGTCGCGAGCGACAGTGGCGATCTTCTGCGCCACCGTCTCGGGTGAACCGACGAAGAGCGCCCCGTGGTCGATTTCGGCCTCGTAGCGCGCGCGGTCCGGTTTGTAGAAGCCGCGTTCGGCGGCCAGGGCCGCCACGACCGGCTGCCAGTATCGCCACCACGTCTCCACCGCCTCCTCGTCGGTGTCTGCGACAAGGCCGAGTGAGTGCTGCCCGATTGGCTGCAGGGTATGCCCGAATTGTTCGAGCGCCCTGGTGTAGAGGTCGACGTGGCCGGCGAAGCGCTGGGGACGCCCACCGATGATCGCGAGCATGAGCGGACGTCCGTGCCGGGCGGCGCGGATCACCGAGTTCGGGCTTCCCCCGACACCGATCCAGGTCGGGATGCCGCCGGGCCGCATCCGTGGGTGCAGGCGCTGCGCGGTCAGCGGGCTTCGTACCGTGCCGGACCAGGTGACCGGTTCGTCCTGCTGGAGCCGCAGGAAGAGGTCCAGCTTCTCCTCGAACAACCGCTCGTAGTCGGCCAGGTCGTAACCGAACAGTGGAAACGACTCGGTCGCCGACGCGCGCCCGAGGACGATCTGGGCGCGGCCGTCGGAGACGGCGTCGAGGGTGGAGAACTCGTGGTAGAGCCGTACCGGGTCGTTGGTGCTGAGCACGGTGACCGAGGTGCCGAGGCGGATTCGCTCGGTCGCCGTCGCGACTGCAGCCAGCAGCACGGGTGTCGCCGAGTCGTTGTGACCCTCGCGGTAGTGCTCACCGACGCTGAACACGTCGATGCCGGCCGACTCGGCGAGCCGTGCCTCGTCCACCAGTAGCCGTACGGTCTCGGCGTCGCTCAGGACCCGGTCGCCGTCGGTGGCCACCTCCCCGAACGAGTTGAGCCCCAGCTCGAAGTCTGCAGCTGCCATCGTCTCCTCCTCGGTGCAATCCGCCGGGGGCCCACGGAAGTGGACCTACCGGTTGACGTGTCAATGATGCTAACTTGGCGATTGACACGTCAATTCCCGGGAGAGTGAGATGACGGAGGCCACACCCGGCCGGCGCGGCGGACGCCAACTCCCCACCGGCGACGAGCTGCGGATCTGGCGCGACTTCATCGAGACGACGGCAGCGCTCGGCTCCCGGCTCGAGTCCCGCCTGCAGAGCGACTCCTCGCTCTCGACGGGGGACTACGCAGTGCTCCTCGCCCTCACCGAGGCGGAGGGTCAGGCGATGCGGTCGTCCGAACTCGCCGCGCACATCGGGTGGGAGCGGAGCCGGCTCTCCCACCACCTCGGGCGGATGGAGCGGCGCGGCCTGATCCGCCGCCAGGAGTGCGCGACCGTTCCCCGTGGGGCGGAGGTGCTGCTCACGACGGCCGGAGCCGAGGCGTTCAAGGGCGCCACCTTTCCGCACCTGCGCGCCATCCGTGAACTCTTCGTCGACGCCCTCACCCCGGACCAGATCGTCGCGGCCGGCGAGATCGCCGCAGCGCTGCGAGCGCAGCTCGACGTTCTGAACAGGGACTGATCACCGGCTTCCCGGTCATCTGGCGAGCTGCCCATGGCGCGGACGTCTGACGCGATGGAGTGACGCCGCATCCGGGCACCAGCTCATCCCTGACGGATAGTGATCGGTCAATTGCTAAGGGCTATGCCCGGGTGGTCCAATCCTCCAGGAACACGCCAATCCGCCTGCCCTGGCTGAGACGGCGACGGCTGCCGCCCCGGGAGGTACGACCATGATCGAGACCGCCGCAGCAGAGGCCCGCCGCGTTCGACCGGGCCAACCCGGCCCTGGGCGTACGGAGTCGGTGCTTCCGGAACTGCGGGAGATGTGGTGGGAGACGGGGGTGCGGGCGCGCGCGGAGGCCGGCGTCTTCGCCGTCTTCGCCGAGCTGCCCAGGCTCGTCTGGACGGCGCTCGGAATCAGCTGGCGCGCGGACCGGCTCCGTACCGGTGTGGTGGCCGCGGCGACTGTCGGCGCGGGGGTGATGGCCGCCTTCGGCCTGTTGGCCACGCAGCGGGTGTTGGTGGAGTTGTTCGCCGGCGGGCCGACCGCCGACAAGGTACGGGCGGCACTGCCCGCGCTGGCCGTGCTGGCGGCGACGGTCGCGCTCCGCGCGGGGATGGGCATCGCCACCGGGTACGCGCAGAACGGGTTGACGCCCCGGGTGAGCCGCGAGGTGGAGCGGGGCCTGTTCGAGGTGTCCACAGCGGTCCGGTTGGAGGCGTTCGACGCCGACGCGTTCGCCGATGACATGGAACGCGCGTCCCGAGGCACCGAGTCGACGATCGGGCTGGTGCAGGCGTCGATGAACCTGCTCGCCGGGCTGGCCGGGCTGCTCGCCGTGGCGGTTGCCGTCATCGTCATCCATCCGCTGCTGCTGCTGGCGCTGCTGGTCGCCACGGTGCCCAACGCGTGGGCGTCGTTGCGGGCCGGGCATCTGCGCTACCAGACGTACACCACCGGATCGGTGCGCCGACGTCGACTGTGGCTGCTGCACAAGTTGATGGCCGAACGTGCCTCGGCCCCGGAGTTGCGCTCCTACGGGCTGCGCCGGTTCCTGCTCGACCAGTACGACCGGGTGATGCTGGTGGAGACCGACATCCAACTCGCCCTCGCCCGGCGCGTCACCACGACCACCACTGTCGGAGCGATCATCGGTGGCCTCGCCACCGGCACCGTCTACGCCCTGCTCGGGCTGCTGCTCCTGGACGGTCAGATCCCGCTCGCCGCGGCGGCGACCTGCGTCATCGCGGTGCAGTCCGCGCAACGGTCCCTGGCCATCGCCACCTTCCAGGTCGACCACGTCTACACCGAGGGGCAGCACTTTGGCGACTACACCGGCTTCATGACCCGCGCCGACGCCTACCTGCCCGACAGCACCGGATCCGCTGCCGACCCCGATCGGCTGCGCGAGTTGACCGTCAACGCGGTGAGCCTGCGCTACCCCGACCGCGACGTCCCCGCCGTCGATGGCGTCACACTGACGATCACCGCCGGGCAGACGGTCGCGTTCGTCGGGGAGAACGGCTCGGGCAAGACGACCCTCGCCGCGATGATCGCCAGTCTCCGCGCCCCCACCGAGGGCCGCATCGAGTGGAACGGCCGCCCGTTGTCGGACTTCGACGTCGACGGGCTGCGGTCCCGGATCGCTGTGGTGACGCAGGAATACCACAAGTGGCCGTTCACCGCGGCCACGAACATCGCCATCGGCGACGTCGACAGCGAGGCCCGGCAGGATCGCATCGAGGCCGCCGCCGGCCGCGCGGTCGCCCACGACATGATCAACGAGCTTCCGCACGGGTACGAGACGCTGCTCGACCGGACCTTCGCGCGCGGCCAGGACCTCTCCGGTGGGCAGTGGCAGCGCATCACCGCGGCCCGCGGGTTCCTGCGCGACGCCGAACTGCTCATCATGGACGAGCCGTCCTCCGCGCTCGACCCTCGGGCCGAGGACGCCCTGTTCCAGACCATTCGGGACCGCAGAGGTCGCGCCACCACGATTCTCATCACGCACCGGCTCGCCAACGTCCGGCACGCCGACCGGATCTTCGTCCTGCACCACGGCCGGCTGGTCGAGGCCGGCACACACGCCGACCTCGTCGCCACCGGCGGTCGGTACGCCGAACTGTTCGCCCTCCAGGCTGCCGGCTACGACGCGAACCTTGCCGACGGTCGTCAGCACGCCTGAACCGTCCAGTCGGACCTTCTCCCGCTCCACCCCGGGAGGCTAGGCTTCGGCGCATGTCAGGGTGGCGGGGCCGAACGGCGGACGTGGCCCTGGTGCCCGCCGTGGGTCTGGTCGCCGTCACCGGCCTGGTGGTGCAGTCGCGCGGCGTCGACACCGCAGCCGAGTGGGCGGCGCTGCTGGTGGTGCTGCTCTCCTCCGCTGCGCTGTACCTCCGCCGGCGTCACCCGGTGCCGGTGGGCGTCGTGGCGTTGGCTGCCATCGGCGCGTACGGGGCGTTGCTGCACCGGCCCGGCCCGATCATGTTGGTGTTCGTCGTGGCGCTCTACACGGTCGTCGACGAGGGGTATCTCGCGGTCGCCGTCGGGCTCGGTCTCGCCTCGGTGCTCGCCTTCGCCGTGGCGGACAGTTACGACCGGTCCCCGAACACCATGAACGGGGCAACGTTGCTGCACGCCGGTTGGCTGGTCGCGGTCATCGTCGGTGTGACCCGCAACCGCCGCGCCTACCTCGCCGAGGCACAGGCCCGAGCGGTCGTCGCCGAGCAGCGGGTGGAGGAGGAGGCCCGGCGACGGGCCACCGAGGAGCGGCTGCGCATCGCCCGGGAGTTGCACGACGTGCTCGGTCACCACCTGTCGTTGATCAACGTGCAGGCCAGCGCCGCGTTGCACCGACCCGACCCGGTCCGGTCCGAGCAGGCCCTCACGGCGATCAAACAGACCAGCAAGGAGACGTTGAGTGAGTTGCGCGCGACGCTGGGCGCGCTGCGGCAGGCCCCGGCGGTGGCGCCCGCCCCCGGCCTGAACCGCCTCGACGATCTGATCAGGGCGGCCGCTCGGCCGGAGTTGGAGATCCGCACCGAGTTGGCCGAGACGCGCTCGCTACCGCCGGAGGTCGATCTGGCGGTGTATCGGATCGTCCAGGAGGCGCTCACCAACGTGGCGCGGCACGCGAGTGCCACCGCCGCTGTGGTCCGGGTGCGCCCCGATCATGACGACGTGCTCGTGGAGGTCGAGGACGACGGCACCGGCCAGCCGGGTTCGCCGGGCAGCGGGATCCTCGGCATGCGGGAGCGGGCGCGGGCGCTCGGCGGTTCGTTGACCACGGGCGCGCAGCCGGACGGGGGCTTTCGGGTCTGCGCCCGTCTGCCGATGCGGCCCGGCCCGGCGCAGGCGGGGGAGCGGATGTGATCCGGCTGCTACTCGTCGACGACCAGACCCTGGTCCGCGCCGGCTTCCGGTCCATTCTCGACGGCGAGGACGGCCTCGAGGTGGTCGGAGAGGCTGCCGACGGATTCGAGGCGGTGCGGCTGGCCCGGCATCTGCGACCCGACGTCGTGCTCATGGACATCCGGATGCCCGGGCTCGACGGCCTGGCCGCCACGGGTGAGATCGTCGCGAACTCCGATGCTCGCGTCATCATTCTGACCACGTTCGACCTGGACGATTACGTCTACGGCGCGCTGCGCGCCGGTGCCAGCGGCTTCCTGGTCAAGGACACCGAGCCAGCGGAGTTGATCCACGGAGTGCGGGTGGTGGCCCGGGGCGACGCGCTGATCGCGCCGTCGGTCACCCGACGGTTGATCGCCGAGTTCGCGGCCCGGGCCAGGCATCCTGACCCTGGGCCGCGACTGAGCGTGCTCACCGAGCGGGAGCGTGAAGTGCTGACGTTGGTCGCTGCCGGCCTCTCCAACGACGAGATTGCGGCGCGGTTGGTGCTGAGCCCGGCGACTGCCAAGACTCATGTCAGCCGGATCATGACCAAGGCAGGGGCCCGGGACCGAGCCCAGTTGGTGATCCTCGCCTACGAGTCCGGTCTGACCGTGCCGGGTTGGCTCACCCGCTCCTGACCACGACCGGTCAGGCGGTCAGCCGAGCGGTGCGGCGGGCGCGGGCCAGTGCCAGCCCGCCGAGGACCACCCCGACCAGTCCAACCGCAAGGGCCACGAAGGCGCCACCTCGCCCGTTGCCCGTGCCGATGCCACCGTCGGAGGTGACCACCACCAGCCCGCCGAGCGCCATGCCGATCAGCCCCGCCGTCAGTGCCAGGACCCCTCCGATGCTCCCCGAACCGGTGCCGATGCGACCGGCGGGGCGGGCCAGAGCCAGCCCTCCGACGACGGCGCCGACCAGCCCCAGCAGGACGGCCAGAATGGCACCGAGACGCCCGGAGCTCATGGAGAGAGCAGTGGCGGCGGCCGGCTGAGATGAGACGTGCGCGGCTGCCGGCGCGGCTAGCGCGATCCCCCCGAGCGGAGCGGCGGCTACGGCGGTGGCAAGCAGGTGACGGACGGACATCGTGGATCCCCTCGGTCGCATGACGGGTACATGCGGCAGCGTAGGAAGCTGACCACTAGTAAGTCGTCATGCCGGAGTTGCCGATGGGCCTACCACCCGGGATGTACGGGCTCGCGACGTCGTACCGCCGCAGTTGACTCGTGGCCGGGCAGCGCATCACGGCGTTGGAGAGTCACCCTCCGATCTGGGTTCCAGCACCACCACAGTGGTTTCCGACGATCGCCGCGCCGCGTGGGCGTCGAAGTTCTTGTCCGCCTCGCGCCAGCGTGGCCACAGCCGAGACCGCTCGTCGTCGGTGGCCGCGCGGGCGCGGACCAGTCGCCGCCCGTCGGGCAGATCCACTGACGCGTCCGGGCGGGCCTGCAGGTTGAGCCACCAGGCGGGCGCGCCCTCGCCCCACCCGTTCATCGCCACCCCGACCAGGTTCGGGCCGTCCTCGAAGTACGCGATGATGACGCTGCGCTGCTGACCGGTGCGGCGACCGATCGTGGTCAACCGCAGCGTGCCCCAGCGGTTCTCGCGCGGCCGCCACAGCCCGACCCGGCTGCCGGTGACCCGGTACATACCCCGGTGCACCGACCAGGCCAGCCGGATGAACCACCGCGGCGGGAGCCACGGTGCCTTCGTCTCCTGACCGTTCGACATGACGACCTCCTCCACCGACCAACGCTTATGGCCCGGCAGGCCGCCGCACGCAAATCGCGGAGGCCCCACTGTGGACCGAGATCCCCTAGTCTCCGGGCACGAGCGTGGCCCGGGTCCAGGTGTCCATGATCCGACGGAGAACCAGACCGATCGGTGGAAGCCGTTGGTGGCGGCGACTCCGGCTTACCGCTGCCAGGCGTCGATGGCGCGTACGCCGTCGCGCACGACCCGGTCCAGGATGGCCGGGTTGCCGCTGGTGCCCTCCCACCCCTGGTCGTCGAAGACCGTCGCCGTGTTGTCGACCCGGGCCACGGCGATCTGGCTGGACGCGGTGCCGCCGGTGCGTTCGCCGTTCAGGCTCGTCTCGGGCCAGGTCCGGGTCAGCAGCAACGCCTCGCCGCCGACCCCGGTCAGCACCTCGCTCTTGACGGTGACGCGGATTCCGGCCTGGTCGTACGAGGGGCACGCCTGCACCGCGGTGCGGAGCCGGTCCAGGTAGGCGGAGGCCCCGGCGCCGTCGAAGGTGAAGATGGTCTGGTGGATCATCCCCTGCGGCACGTTGCTGGACGGCTCACCGGCCTTCTGGTAGGTGACCGTCATCGCGGCGCTCGCGGTGACCTGCCGGCCGCCGGTGCCGAACTCGTTGCCGCACAGCTTCGGCAGGGCCTCCTCGACCGGCGTCGTCCGTCGGGGAGACTTCCGCAGCTCGGCGGGCAACTCGACGAAGGCCGAGGTCGGGATGGTCACCCGGGTGCTCGCGCTCGGAGATGGTGGGTCCGTCGGGGGCGCTGACGCCGACGGGACCGTCGGTGCGGTGGTCGCCGGGGCCGAGCCGGGCGGATCCTCGGTGGTGGTGCAGGCGGCGGCGAGTGCGATGGCGCCGAGCAGTGGGACCAGCACGAGCGCGCGTCGCGTACGGGCCACTGGCGGTGGTGTGTGTCGGCTCATCATCACCCCTCGTCTGTCCCAGGGCAGTTCCCTGCGCGGTGTCCAACGAAACGACCACGCCTCGGGCATCGACCGGACCACTGGAATCGAGGTGTCGTCGTGTCGGCCGGGCCGCTATGCTGCCCGCATGACCAGCGTGATCGCTCAGTGCACCACCGGACTGTCGTGTGACGTCCAGGTCGGTGCGGGGCGACGCCGGCGATCCGTCGCCCGCCCGCGCTGACCTGTTTCCTGCGACCGGCGGATCGAGCCGCCGGTCGTTCGCTGGTCGTCCTCGGTCCGCCCGTATCTCCCCGTCAACGGCTCGCGTGACAGCGCGGGTCCGAGCGAGATCGGCGTACTCATGGATCTTGAAAAGTTGTTGTCCGACCGGCTGGCACCGGCGTTCGCGGCGGTGGCCGGCGGCCCGGTCGACCCGCTCGTGCGGCGGTCTCCGCGCGCGGACTTCCAGTCCGACGCGGCTCTGGCGCTGGCCCGGCGGCTCGGCCGCCCACCGCGGGACATCGCCGCCGCGGTGCTGGCGCACGCGGTGCTCGACGACGTCGGGGTGTCGGCGGAGGTCTCCGGGCCCGGTTTCCTCAACCTGACGGTTGCCGACCGGGCAGTGGCCGACCTGGTCGCCGGGTTGGCGGGGGACGACCGGCTCGGGGTGCCGCGGACGGCGACGCCGCAGACGGTGGTGGTCGACTATTCGGCCCCCAACGTGGCGAAGGAGATGCACGTCGGACATCTCCGTTCCACGGTCATCGGCGACGCGGCCGTGCGGCTGTTGGAGTGGCTCGGGCACCGGGTGGTGCGGGTCAACCACCTGGGCGACTGGGGGACACCGTTCGGGATGCTGATCGAGCACCTGATCGACCTCGGTGAGGCCGAAGCCGCGCAGAACCTGTCGATGGGGGACCTGGACACCTTTTACCGGGCGGCCCGGGTCAAGTTCGACGCCGACGAGGCGTTCCGGGAACGGTCCCGGCTGCGGGTGGTCGCGTTGCAGGGCGGCGACGAGCGGACCAGGCGGTTGTGGCGGCTGCTGGTCACGCAGTCGGAGCGGTACTTCCTGACCGTGTACGACCTGCTCGACGTGACGTTGTCCGGGGACGACTTCCGGGGCGAGAGCGCCTACAACGAGCTGCTCGCGGGCGTCGTCGACGACCTGGGCCGGCTGGGGCTGCTGCTGCCCAGCGGTGGGGCCGACTGCGTGTTTCCGCCCGGGTTCACCGGCCGGGACGGCGAGCCGTTGCCGCTGATCGTGCGCAAGAGCGACGGTGGGTACGGCTACCCGGCCACCGACCTGGCCGCGCTGCGGCAGCGCGTCGGCGAGCTGGGCGCTACCCGGCTGCTGTACGTCGTGGGCCTACCGCAGCGGCAGCACTTCGCGATGGTGTTCGCCGTCGCCCAGGAGGCCGGTTGGCTCAACCCGCCGGCCCGGGCCGAGCATCTGGGCTTCGGCTCCATCCTCGGCGCCGACGGGCGGATGCTGCGCAGCCGGGCCGGTGGGTCGGTGAAGCTGGTCGGGCTGCTGGAGGAGGCGGTCGCCCGCGCCACCGACCTGGCCCGGAGCAGGAACCCGGAACTGGACGCCGGGACCGCAGAGGAGATCGGTCGCGCGGTGGGCATCGGCGCGATCAAGTACGCCGACCTGTCCGTCGATCGGACCAAGGACTACGTCCTGGACTGGGAGCGGATGCTGGCGCTGGACGGCAACACCGCGCCCTACCTCCAGTACGCGTACGCCCGGATCCGGTCGATGCTGCGGCGGGCCGGGACGACCGTACGGCCGGACGCGCCCATCGTGTTCGCGCAGCCGGCGGAGCGGGCGCTCGCGGTCGAGCTGCTCGGCTTCGCCGCTGTGATCGGCGAGATGGAGCGGAGTCTCGAGTTTCATCAGCTCGCCGGTTACCTGCACCGGCTCGCGACCGCGTTCAACGCGTTCTACGAGCGCTGCCCGGTGTTGCGTGCTCCGGACGAGCTGCGGGAGAGCCGGCTGCTGCTGGCCGAGCTGACCGCCCGGACCCTGCGGCAGGGGCTGCACCTGCTCGGCATCCGCACGCTGGAGCGGATGTGACGAGCCCGCCTCCCGGCCCGGTCAGCGGGCCCTCTTCGTCGCCCGCTTCCGGGGCGGCGTCAACAGGTCGGCGATCTGCGCGATCGCGGCGGGCACCAGGCGGTAATACGCCCAGACTCCGCGCTTGTCGCGTTCGAGCAGCCCGGCCTCGGTGAGGATCCGAAGGTGATGACTCACCGTCGGCTGGGAGAGGTTGAGCGCCGAGGTGAGGTCACTCACGGACGCCTCACCTTCCGGCGCGGACTGGATCAGGCTGAGCAGCCGGAGTCGCGCCGGATCGGCGAAGGCCTTCAGCACCCCCGCTAGCCGCTCGGCATCGGCCCGCTTGATGGGATCGCCGGTGAGCGGCGAGATCGCAGGCATGGCAGTTTTCGCAGTTCCCACGCCTGCCATAGTGACACCAACACCATCAATAAACCGGCAGAACCGGCACCAGTCCTCCGATGGCGTCCGGATGGTGGAACGAAACCGCCGAACGTGAGTGGAACGTCGACGTCCGTGGTGGCACACGGGCCGTGTGGAGCTTCGGGAAGCTCCACACGGCCCTACGCCGAGGTGCGTGTCAGCGGCGCGGTTTGGGTGCGATGCGGGGCAGGACGTAGGGCGGCCCAGCGAAGATCAGATCCGACTTCAACTCCTGGTACGCCCGCTTGGGCTGGTAGTTCTCGTCGTAGATGGTGGCCAGGCCCTCCGGCGGGTCGTCGAACCAGCCCGGCACCCACGAATGGTTGTCACTGAAACCCCACACCGTGTACGACAGGCAGCTCCGCACGGCGAGGCATGCCTTCATCAGCACGCTGAAGTTGGCGGCGGACGCCTGTAGCCGGGGGTTGATCTCCTCCGAGTTGCCCGCCTGGACGCCCTCCGTCAGCTGGCTACGAACGTCGACCTCGGTGAACGCGGTCGCGAGGCCGAGCCCGGCGAACTTCTTCAGCGCGGCGGTCACCTGCAGGGTGTCGAAGTTGCCGTACTGGGTGCCCAGGTGGCCCTGGGAGCCGACGCCGTCGATCGGCACACCCTGGGCGCGCAGGCTCCTGGTCATGTCGTACACGAACTGGGTCTTGTCGTCCGCCGGGTTGCCCGAGCCGAACGCCTCGATGTTGTAGTCGTTGTAGAACAGCAGGGCCTTGGGGTCGGCGGCCCGCGCCCAGCGGAACGCGTCGGCGATGTAGCCGGGCCCGAGGTTCTGCGCCCAGAAGCCCTTGTAGTGCAGTGTCGACGGGGTGTCCCACGGGTCGCTGACCGCCTCGTTGACCACGTCCCACTGCCAGATCTTGCCCTTGTAGCGGTTGACGACTGTGGTGATGTGCTTGCGCAGCAGCTCGCGTAACTCCTGCTTGCTGATGGAGCCGTCGGCGACGCCGCTGGTCAACCAGGCGGGCAGCTGGTTGTGCCAGACCAGCACGTGGCCGCGCACGCTCTGCCGGTTGCGCTTGGCGAACTCGACGAACTGGTCGGCCGGCGCCCAGTTGTAGCTGCCGCGGGTCGGCTCCAGGCTCTCCCACTTCATCACGTTCTCGGCGGTGACCGAGGCGAACTCGGTGGAGGCCAGCTTGCGGTACTGCGGGTCGCTGGCGTCGTTGAGGGCATCCATGTTCACCGCGGTGCCGACGTGCAGGCCGTGGCGCAGGCCGAGGGTGGCGAGGCTCTGCGTCGTGGGGTCGTACGGCCGGCTCGCGGTGGCCGGCACCGTGTTCAGCGTCGCGACGGTTGCGACGGCGACCAGGCCGACGGTCGACCACTGTCTCAGCTTCATCTGCGATCCCTTCGGTTTTCATAGACGAATATCGATCTTGAAGCGCAGGGTGCGGTGCTGACAGGTGGAGCAGGGGGTCGGTGCCGCGCGCCCGAGGTGGGGCTGATCGTGAGCGGTAGTTCCGACCCGCAACCGGAAACTTGCTCGAAACGTTAAGGCGGTCGATGTCGGGACGTCAACAGTCAATACTTCCGGAAATTGGTCGTATGAGCTGCGGAGCCTCAATCGGCTCGCCGTCGAAACTTTCGGATGCCGGCGGCGCGGGACGGGAGCGCGGCGCGGCCCGCGACAGGTTGGACGTGGGGCTGTCACCACAGGGCACCGCAGGGCGCCTGCTGCTGACCGCAGAGCAGCAGGCCGCTATCTCCGGCCCCCGTCAGCCGGCTGCTACCACCTGACGGCAGCCGCCAACCTCACCAGCCACCGGGCTACTGGTCGTACCGACGGGTGACGCCTGCGGTCAACTCCGCGGTGGCGATCATGCGCGCGACCTCGATGGGCGGCGAACGGAACTCACTGGCCACGACCTCGAAGGGGTCGACCACACCGGGTCCGGCCACGGGCCGGTCGACCGCGAGCACGTAACGGAAGCCTCTGGGCGAGTTCGGTGCCTCCCGGACCACCCAACTCGCCGCGTGATTCCTGATCATGAGCTCCGCGAGGAACGACGCGAGGTCGGTGTGCAAGGTGACCCAGTCGTCCTGTGTGAACTCGCTGAGCGGGAGCTCCGACAGATATACCTGCACGTACGGCACCAGCGCGATCGGGTCGCCGGTGAGCACCTGAACGGGAGCGTTCGTCTCCTGGGCGAACTCTTCGAAATTCTGGTGAGAGTCACTCGCCCATGTCGGCAGCTCGTCGTGGGCCTGAGCCATGCCGTTGTTGCTCATTGTGCTCCCGTCATTCACTTAGTGGTATTCGAGGAAAATGATACCAGCCTTGCCTAGATAGTCCCGCAGCTCCTGCGACGGCCCGGCATTGAGGAATGCCCAGCGCGGATCGTAGTTGGGATCCGATCTGCGCAATGCCACATCCTTGTTGATCTGCTCCCTGATATGCGAACTGAGCGGAACCTCGACACGATGTGTCACCTTCTGGTCTGGGGCGACCTCAACCGTTCGGTACTGCTGGTACATCTTTACCTCGACCGCGACCGTGCGCCCGTTCGACTCGACCGGCACGTCCACTTTCCGGCCGCCAACCGCAGTGACCGGGAAATCGGGATCGGAGTTGGTCGGAACCGGGTAATGCGTTTCGGGATTGCCGCCGTACATTTCACGGACGTATTCCTCGGCGCGCTGCCACCGCTTTCTCTTGTCTTTGGTACGTCGAATCTGGTTCAGCGTCCGATTGGTGTTGCCCGGCGGTAGCGCACGCTGTGACGGCGGGCGACCCAAGTTGGCGGCCTGCCCGGCGAGGTCCTGGCCGTGGCTGACGCTCTGAGCGCCGCCGGCGGTGACCCGCCGAGGCGACCCAGGGCTGTCCGCGTCGCCGCGTGGTTTCGGGGGTGGCTTGGCCATCGCCTCGCCCTAACCGTTCAACAGTCGGGTGAGGTTGGTGAGACTCATGATCAATGCGCCGATGAACGTCACGATGCGCCCGGCCCACTTGACCACAGCCGCCACGATCTGTGCCGCAACCACCGGGATCGTGACGACGAAGATCGCCTCGACCGCCCACACGATCACGCGTGCCACCAAATCGGCGATGAGATCGCGCACGATCTCACGGGTGAACGCCACTAGGTCTCCGGCCGCCCGCGTGGCCTCCGCCATCGCGACCGAAACGGTGCTGAGCGCGCCCAACGCGTCGAAGTTGTTGGCCATCAGGCGGTGGTACGCGTCAGCGGCCTGCCCCTGCCAACTCGGCATGTCAGATCCGAGCGCCGTCCGCAGGCTCTCCGCCATCCGGTGCAGCGCGTCGGCCATGTTGCTCCAGGTGGCCGCGTGAGAGGTGACCACGTCGGGCATGCCGGTCAACTCGTCGAGCATCTGCCGCAGCGGCTCGAAGTATTCCATCGCCCAGCCGAGCCCATTGGACAGCAGCGCGCTGAAAGGATCCAGCACGGTGACGGCGACCTCGACGCCGAAACCAGCGCCGGCCAGCAGGTCATCGACCCAGCCTCTGCTCTGGATCGCGTCGACAACCCCCTGGATGCTCTCGCCCATCGACGAGCCTGTCCAGGCCCTCCGGGACGACTCGACGTCGGCGATCAGTGACCCGTCGGTCATCGCTCCTCGCTCACCCTGGCCCCAGCTGATTGCTCAGCGTGCCCATCATGGTGGTGGTGTCACCCTCGACGGCGTCGTAGGCCTCGCCGGTTCGGTACAAGCCGTCGACAACCAGCCAGAGGTTTTCCTCGACATAGGCGATCAGCTCATCCTGGCGGGTGTGCCTGCCTTCCAGAATTCCGGAAATCCACCCGCACAGCAGGCCGTACGCCCTGTCGTCCTGACGGATGTGCGCGCTGGCTGCCTTGATGGCGTCGAACTGCTCCCGCAAGGCCTCGATCTTCCGCGCGTGTGCCCGGATCTCGTCGGTGTCGACCTGCAAACCGTCTGCCATGGACTCACCACCACTGCCGTGGCCGGTCGTCCGGCTCGCTCTGCGGTGAGCCGGCGCGCACGAGTGAATCCAGCAGGTCGCTTGCGTCCATGGCCCTCCTCATTGGACTGCCATCGTTCGAACGACATGGTCCATCGCGCTCGGGAAGGCTACCGCAGCTACACGTCGCCGGGCTTCCTCTGCCCGACACACGGGGCGCCCCTGACACACCGATCAGGGCCGACGTAACCCGCTACTGTCGCCCACAGCGACGCCCCGGACGCAGTCATCAACGCCGGGACGGTCTGCTGGGGCCCAGAACGGTCAGCGCAGGCCAGCGAAGAGATCGTCCTCGGGCGTCGGCGCGCCGGTCCGGTCCCGGACCCGTAGGAAGGTCTCCACGCCCATCAGCTCGGTGAACCGCTCCTGGCCCAGTTGCAGGAAGAAGATGTTCTCGGTCTGGCTGGCGTGGGTGGCCAGCGCGCCGAACTTCTGCGCGCCGTACTTGCTGGTGTCGACCCAGGTGGTGATCTCGTCGTCGGGCAGGCCGAGCTGCGGCTCCGCCGCGTCCGGCTCGGCCCACTCGACGCCGAGCTCCTTCATGATCCGGCCGAACTCCGCGAACGCCGTTTCCGGCACAGTGGTCCAATAGACCTTCGCCGGGACGTCCGTCTGCTCGACGGCGGCCATGGTGATCCGATGTGCCTGGATGTGGTCCGGGTGGCCGTAGAAACCGTTCTCGTCGTACGTGACGATCACGTCCGGCTGGTACTGCCGGATCAGCTCCGCGAGCCGGGCCGCGGCGTCCGCCACCGGCGTCGTCCAGAACGCGCCGGGCAGGTCGTTGGTCGGCCAGCCCATCATTCCGGAGTCGGCGTAGCCGAGGGTCTCCAGGTGGGTGACGTTAAGCGTCGCGCAGCTGGCCTCCAACTCGGCCTGGCGCATCGCCACGACGGCGGCCGGGTCGTGCCCCTCCTCGCCCGGCTTGACCCCACCCGGGCCGTCCCCACATCGCCCGTCGGTGCAGGTCACGAGCACTGTGGTGACCCCCTCGGCGGCATAGCGGGCAAGCACGCCGCCGGTGCTCGTCGCCTCGTCGTCGGGGTGGGCGTGCACCGCCATCAGGGTCAGAGGTCGCTCAGCCATGCCATCACCCTACGGTCATCCGGCTACCACCCCGCGACCTCCACCCGGAACGAGGTGGTCTTCGTCACCCGGACCACCGAATACGACACGATGACGGTCTGCGCCCCATCGGCGGTGGGGTCGTACCCCGAGACCGTGTATCCGCCGTGGCCGTGCGCCAGGACCTCGCCCCGCACCCCGTCGGTGTAGTCGGCAGTGACCACGAGACCAGCTCCCACTCGTCCGGAGGCGCGAGGATGGCTGTCGACCGCTCCTGATTGGGCTCGTCGGAGCTGGCATTTTACCCAGTTCGGGGTCCGTCGAGCGGTCCTTGTGTGAACGGTGCTCAGGCTCCTGGCAGGTCGCTAGATTCGGGCGTGATCAGCACATCCGAGCACGCCCGGACGCAGGGAGACGTCGATGGCAAAGGCCGCTGCCGGGTTCACTGACCTGCGACAGGTCGAGGCCGGAGTCCTGAACGTCGGATACGTGGACGCCGGACCGCCCGACGGGGACGCGGTGATCCTCCTGCACGGGTGGCCCTACGACATCCACAGCTTCGTCGACGTCGTACCGCTGCTCACCGCCGCCGGTCATCGGGTCGTCGTCCCGTACCTGCGGGGCTACGGCACGACCCGGTTCCGTTCCGACGACGCCATCCGCAACGGCGAACCGGCGGCCATGGGGCTCGATCTCATCGCCCTGATGGACGCCCTGAAGATCGACACCGCGAAGCTCGCCGGGTTCGACTGGGGCGCGCGGACCGCCGATGTCGTCGCCGCGCTGTGGCCGGAACGCTGCCGGGGGCTGATCTCGGTGAGCGGTTACCTGATCGACGGGCAGAAGTCGGGCACGGTGCCGTTGCCGCCGAAGGCGGAGTTCGCGTGGTGGTACCAGTACTACTTCGCCACCGAGCGCGGCCGGGAAGGGTACGACAGGAACCGGCGCGACTTCGCCAAGCTGATCTGGCACACCGCGTCGCCCAAGTGGACGTTCGACGACGCGACGTTCGACCGCAGCGCGGCGGCGTTCGACAACCCCGACCACGTCGACATCGTCATCCACAACTACCGCTGGCGGCTGGCCCTCGCGGACGGCGAGCCGCAGTACGACGAGGTCGAGCAGCGCCTGGCCGCGAAGCCGAAGATCACGGTGCCCAGCATCTCCCTGGAGGGGGACGCCAACGGTGCGCCGCACCTGGAGCCCACCGTCTACGGCAAGCAGTTCGCCGGCCCGTACGAGCACCGGACCGTCGGGGGCGGTGTGGGGCACAACCTGCCGCAGGAGGCGCCGCAGGCCTTCGCGGACGCGGTGCTGGAGGTCTGAGTCCCTAGGAGCCCGGACGTTCCACCCGCACCGGATCGCCGCGAACCAGCCCGTCGTGGATGCGCCACCGGGCGGTGGTGACGGCACGCCGGGCCGCCTCGTCGTCCTGCTCGATGCGGTGGCGCAGCAGATCAAGGGCGATCCGGCGGTTGAGACTGAACTGTCGCTCCTCGTCCACCACGACCACCAGGCCCGACGGACGGTGCGTTGCGCGTACCGCCGTGCTGGCCTTGTTCCGGTGCTGACCCCCCGGCCCGCCGGTACGGCAGCCGACGATCTCGACGTCCGCCTCGCGGAACGTTGTCGGCCGGGCGTCGCGTTCGGGCGGCTGGGCGGTGACGTACCAGTTCTTCCGGCCGACGCCCGACCGGTACGGGCTGGGGGCCTGCCAGCACAGCGTCCCGGTCCACGTGGCCGCGAACGCCTCGGCGTCGGCGCCGGAGATCCGGATCAGCACCGACCGGTAGGTGCCGGTGCGGTCGCCGGGCACCGCCTCGACCTGCTGGATCGTCAGACCTCGGCGGGTGCCCTCGCCTCGCAGGCGGCGTAGCAGTTGACTCACCGCCCAGGCGCACTCCTGCGGCCCGCGCCCGGCCGACAACAGCAGGAACGTGTTCACGACCGGCCTCGCCGGCCGCGGTGGCCCCGCCGGTCCGGTCGTGCGGCGGACCCGAGATCGGGCGTCTTGTAGGTGACCAGGGGCGTCGTGCTGACCACCGGCGTGGCCAGCTGGTGCGCCACCAGGTCGGCGATCACCTGCTCGATGCGCTTGTACGCCGTGGGCGCCTCCTCGAAGAGCAGCTGCCGGTCACCACAGACCACCAGCGACCCCACCGGGGTACGGCGTAGCTCCTCGACGGTGTGCTTGGCCCGGCCCCGCCGAAGGGCGTCGGCGCGCGACATCTTGCGGCCAGCGCCGTGGGCCACCGAGTGGTTGGCATCCGGCCCGGCGTGCGCGGCCACCAGGTAGGAGGCCGTTCCCCGGGTGCCGGCGATCAGCACGTCGCGCCCGTCACCCGGCGCCGCGCCCTTGCGGTGCAGATAGACCCCGTCCCGGACCTCGACCAGGTTGTGGCACTGGTCGACGATCGGCGCGGTGGGCTCGGCCCCCAACGCGTGTGCCACCCGGGCGGCCAGCACCCGGCGATTGAGTGAACCCCAGCGCACCGCCTCGTCGTGCCTCCTCAGGTAGGCGGCGGGATCGGGAGCCGCCCCGGCTCCGTGGACCTCGGTGTGCGCCCGCAGGATCCGCTCGCCGAGGCCACGGGAACCGCTGTGGACGATGAGCACCAGATCGCCCGCGTCGAGCCCGAGCCGGCCGGCGTGCCGTACGTCGAGGACGGTGTCGACGCGGGCCAGCTCCACGAAGTGGTTGCCCCGGCCCACCGTCCCGAGACCGTCGAGGTGGCCGGCCGGAACGTCACAGTCGACGGCGGCCCAGGCCGGGTCGTCGGCGTCCCGTACCGGGTCGAGCGCCTGGTCGAGGTCGGGGAACCGGGCGGCAAGCCGTTCCGGTACGGCCCGCCTGAGCTTGATCGGAAACACGGCGATGCCGCAGCCGATGTCGGAGCCCACCAGGAACGGGTACAGCACTGTCGACGCCATGGCCGCGCCGATGGGCGCGCCCTTGCCGGGATGCAGGTCCGGCATCGCGGCGACGTGCCGCATGCCGTCCAGGGCGGCGACCTGTTGGCACTGCGCGAGCGCATCGGACTCGATCCAGCTCGCGGGAGAGGCGAACACCGTGACGGTGGCCGGGGCGGACGGGGGCAGGGGCTCCCGAGGGAGGTGGTGCTGGGACAAGGAGGCTCACTTCTCGCTGCGGACGTGGGAACGGACGGCGTCACGGCCCCCGGGAGGCATCACCGGTGGCGCGGAGCAGGGGGTGGTGTCCGTCAGTACGTCATGGGCGTCACTCTGGCCGAGGCGCGCCGGGCACGACAACTCATTTTCCTGCACGACGTACGCTGCCGCGATGAGCGCACCGCGTCGCATCCTGGTCTACGGGGTGTACGGCTCCGGCAAGTCCACCCTCGCCGCGCGGTTGGCCGAACATCTCGGCCTGCCCTGGTATCCGGTGGACGACCTGCTCTGGCAGCCGGGCTGGGTCGAGGTGCCGGTCGCCCAGCAGCGCAGCCGGATCGAGGAGATCTGCCGACGGGACCGCTGGATCATCGACGGGGCGTACCACGGCTGGCGGGACGTCCCGCTGGCCCGCGCCGACCTGGTCGTCGGCCTGGACTATCCACGATGGCGCTCATTCGGACGGTTGCTCCGCCGTACCGTCCGCCCGGTGGTCACGGGCGAGGTTATCTGCAACGGCAACCGCGAGTCGCTGAGCAGTGTGCTGTCCCGGGACTCGATCCTGCTGTGGCACGTCACCGCGTTCGGCCGGGCTCGACGGCGGATGCGGGCCTGGTACGTGGACCCGTCCCCGCCGCCCGTCGTGTTGCTGCGCTCCCCGGCGGCGCTGGACGTCTGGCTGAGCGGGCTGCCCCGCCGGTGAGCGGTGCGAACGGCGGCGGTGTCAGGTCGGCCTGATCGCGCGGCCGAGGACGCAGGGCGACGACGGGCTGTTGCTGGTGGCCGGGAAACGGAACCGGCGCAGCTCCGCCACCTCGAAGCCGGCCGCTGCGATGGCGGCGACGGTGTCACGGCTGGTGTGGCAGCCGGCGAACAGCCTCGGCCACAGGGTGGCGTCGAGGATGCGTTGGGCGCGGCGCAGACCGGCGGCCTCCTCGGCGGCCACGTGCTCGAAGAACCGGACCTCGCCTCCGGGACGCAGCACCCGGCTGATCTCGGCCAACGCGCTCGCCTGATCGGGCACTGTGCACAGCACCAACGCGACCACCGCCGCGTCGAACTCGCCGTCCCCGGCAGGTAGGGCCTGGGCCAGACCATCGACGACAGTGACCGGAACGGGCGCGGTCGACGCGGCGCGCTCGGCAGCGGCCCGCAGACGCCGCTCCGGTTCGATCGCGAGAACCTCGGTCACGGTCGGCGGATAGTGGGAGAACATCCGTCCGTTGCCCGCACCGATCTCGATCACCCGGCCGGAGAGGCCGGCGACCAGGTCCCGCCGGAACGCCGCCGTGCCGGCCCGGTCCATGGCGACGCTGAGTCGCTCGTACACCCGGGCGAACACCGGGTGGGACACCGTGGCCACGTCGACCTCCTGATCTCCGTTGCGCTGCTCTGCGCCGATTGTCCTGCATCCGCGCACGCTTTCCGTCTTACTGATTGGCAGCACGATTCAACCCATGTGCAGACAGGAGTAAGTCGACCATGAAGATCGTCGTCATCGGGGGCAGCGGCCTCATCGGTTCCAAGTTGGTGGACCGCCTCGGCGCCCAGGGCCACGAGGTGGTCCCGGCATCGCCGAAGACCGGCGTGAACACCCTGACCGGCGAGGGGGTGGCCGACGCGCTCGCCGGCGCCGAGGTCGTCGTCGACGTGTCGAACTCGCCGTCGTTCGAGGACGCCGCCGTGCTGGAGTTCTTCGAGACGTCCACCCGGACGCTCCTCGCCGCCGCGTCGGACGCCGGGGTGAACCACTACGTGGCGCTCTCCATCGTGGGGTGTGACCGGATCCCGGACAGCGGGTACATGCGCGCGAAGGTCGCCCAGGAGAAGCTCATCGTCGCGTCCGGCCTCCCGTACTCCGTGGTGCACGCCACCCAGTTCTTCGAGTTCCTCCAGGGCATCATCGACACCGCCACGGACGGCGACACCGTGCACCTCGCGCCGGTGCTCATTCAGCCGATGGCCGCTGACGACGTCGCGGCCGCGGTGGCCGAGGTCGCGCTCGGCGCGCCGACGAACTCCGTGGTCGAGGTCGCCGGCCCGGAGCAGTTCCGCCTCGACGAACTGGGCCGATCCCTCCTCGCCGACAAACAGGACCGTCGTTCGGTGGTGGCCGACCCCGACGCCCGGTACTTCGGTGCCAAGCTGGGCGAACGCTCGCTCGTCCCGGCCGACGGCGCCCGCCTCGCCGGCACCGCCCTGGACGACTGGCGTACCCGGGCGGGCGGGGGACACTGAGCCGGCCCGCTACCTCGGCGTCCCCGGCGGGCCGGCCCGCCCGCCGAGGCGCTGCACCAACTCCCGTACCGCCTCGGTGAACGGTTCGTCGGACTCGCCCGGCCAGTGCCCGTGGATGGGTGGGGCGACGCTGTCCCCGGGGGGTGTCACCACGTCGCGGGGATCACGCTGTCGACGATCCACAGCGGCGGCCGGGTCACCGCTGGTGGCCGGCGCGGGACGCGGGGAGAAGACCCAGCCACCGATGGGGTCGGTGTCGCGCCACAGGTTCACCCAGCGCCAACCCACCCGCCGGCCGATCTCGTGCAGTGCCGCGTCGTCGATGTAGGCGGGGAAGAGTCGTGCGTAGAGGCGGCGCAGCGGTGATCCGTGGGTGAGCAGGGCAACCCGATCGCCGACCTGCGGCGGCAGTTGGAGCACCGTGGCGGCGAGCAGGACCGAACCGTGGCTGTGCCCGGTGAGCAGCACCGCGTCGCCTCGCTCGACGAGGTAGGTGATCCGGCGGGCCAGTTCCGGCACCGCCCGCTCGGAGTAGCAGGGCGGCGCGAACGGGTGGGCGGCCCGGGGCCAGAAGGTGCCGAGGTCCCAGAGGACGCCGACGTGTCGCCGGTACGGCTCGGTCCGGTACGCGAAGATGCCGCCGATGATCAGGCCGAGGATGATCGCCGCGATCACCCAGCTACCGAACGCGATGGTGAACGTGACCGCTGCCGCCGGCAACCCGATGTTCGGCTCGATGAGGTCGCCCGGGAGGTGCGCGAGCAGGCCGATCGTGGTGGTGGCCGTGCCGAGTCCGGCGAGGCAGCTGTAGACCACTGCCAACGGCATCAGCTTCTCGGTGAAGCGAGCCCGGGCTATCGCGTCTCGGACCTGCCCCAGTCGGGGCCCAGCCCCGGCCGGCGGGTCCGGGAAGTCGCGGGCGACTATCGCCGCCGCGGCCCGGCGTCGACTCCGGCGGGAGAGCAGGATGACGAGGCCGGCGACGATCGCGGTGCCCAACACTGCGCGGAAGAAGCCGTGGATCGCCCAGGTGTAGGCCGGGGGCGGTCCGGTGGCGATGCCCTCCTCGGTCGGCACGTCGCGATCCAGGAAGTCCGCCACCCGGTAGACCAGCTCGGCGGAGTACGCCACCGCCATGCTGATCCCGGTGGCGACGACAACGAGAGCGCCCAGCCCGAACAGCGGGGTCGCGCCGCGTTCCCGGCGCCGGTGCCACAGCAGCACCACGCCCAGGGCGGCCAACAGTGTCGTCTGAGCCGCGAACAGACCGGTCAGGGTCCGGTCGTAGCCGGGGAGCCCGTGCTGCTGCGGCCACGGCTGCGAACTGGTCGGCACGTGTGCCACGACGACCACGGTCAGGACGATGGCAGCGGTCCGGAGGGTGCGGGTGACCCGGTCGAGCCGTTGGTCGCCGGGGGCCCGGTCCATCAGCGGCGGTGTGCAGAGCAGCCCCACGCAGCCCGTCAGGGTGACCCCCGTGATCGCCGTCAGCGCAATCGTGACCGCCGACGCGTCGTTCGCGCCCTGGGCCAGGAGCAGGACGAGGTCCAGCGTCGCGAACGCCGCGGCGACGTGGATGGCGCGCAACCGCCCCACCAGCGGCTCGGCGTCCCACTGGCCGACGGTGCCGAGCCGAGGCGCGGAGCTGCCCGCATCGGGTGCGCGAAACGCCTCGAAGGTACGCCCCGGACGGCAGCTGACCCGCCAGATCAGGCCGATCGCGGCGACCGGGACCAGCGCGAGCACCGCCAACCGCAGGCCGACCGGCCGCCCACCCAGCCAGGACAACCAGCTGCGTCCCGCGTGGCAGTCCGGCGAGGCCAGGCACTGCCAACCGACGAGATCCAGGGCGACGCCGGCGACGGCGAGCACGTAGAGCACTGTGAGCGTGAGCGCCAGCACCCGGCACAGGGACTTGACTGCCGCCTCCGACCCGGGGTTCGCCGGGCGCATCCAGATCGCGACGTTGACCAGCATGAAGGGGAGCAGGAACACCACCGCCAGGGTGCGGGCCACCGTTCCGGAGGGCAGGTCACCCCAGCGGTACGCCTCAAGCGTCACCCCGTGCACGCCTGTGCCGTCGGAGCACCGGGGGCGCGGCCGGTAGAACCCGCCACTGCGGTCACCGGCGACCTGCCCGGTCTGTTGCAGGCCCAGCACCTGCGCGGCGCTCGCGCCGGAGACTCCGTGCACCCGTAGCTCCACGACGTCACCGGAGTCGTCCGGCCCGCTCAACCGCGCTGATCCATCCGACGTTCCCCCGAGGCGTCTCGCAGTCCTTGTCGACGACCCGGCCCCGATGTCACGCGCCGGGGCTGCCGACGGCAGAGCCGGGTCTACCCGAACCGGACGACCTCAATCGCGGCGGGCCGGGACGCTGGCGGGGTCGTCGCCCACGCGCTGGACCCGGTCGCGGTCAACCGGCTCCGGGCGTACGCCGAGGAGGCGCTCGCCTCGCGCTGAGGACGGCCGGGCCATGCTGGCGAGGATTGATCCGGTCGTGGCGGGGTAGGTGCCGCCATGGTCGCTGCCGGTCGGCGCGGAGCGGACGCGGGCCCGTCGACCGTCGCCCGGTGGTGGGACCGGTTGGTGGCCGCGTTGCGCGACCGGATCCGTCGGGTACGGACCATCGGTGGCCTCGCCCTGCAGGCCGGCCTGGCCGCGGGGCTGTCCTGGTTTGTGGCGCACTCGCTCCTGCAGGTGTCGCAGCCGGTCTTCGCGCCGATCTCCGCCGTCTCGACGCTCGCCGCGTCCGTCGGCCAGCGGTTGCGTCGCACCGTCGAGCTGATCATCGGTGTCACCGTCGGGGTGCTGATCGGCGACCTGCTGCTCCTGGTGATCGGCACCGGGTGGTGGCAACTCGCCCTGATCGTGGTGCTGGCGATCGTCGTCGCGCTCTTCCTCGCGGGCAGCGCGGCGGTGGTGATCCAGGCCGGAGCGACGGCGGTGCTGATCGCCACGCTCAGCCCGGCCGTCCGGGATCTGGAGATCCCCCGGTTCGTGGACGCGCTGGTCGGGGGAGGGGTGGCGCTGCTGGTCACCGCCGTGCTGCTGCCGCTGAACCCGCTGCGGGTGCTCAACCGGGCCGCGCGGCCGGCGTTGGACCTTCTCGCGACCCAACTCGAGGCCACCGCCGAGGCGTTGACCGAGCGGGACGGCGCTCGGGCCCGTGTCGCCCGGGGTGAGCTGCGGCAGAGCGCGGGCCGGTTGAAGGCGTTCGTCGAGGCGACCCAGGGCGCCCGGGAGGCGAGCACGCTGTCACCTGTGTACTGGCACCAACGGCGCGGGCCGGTGGGCCGCTACGCGCAGGCCGCGGAGCCGATCGACCGGGCGATGCGCAACAGCGGCACCCTGATCCGACGGTCGGTGACGCTCATCGAGGACGGCGAGCCGGTGCCGGAGGCGTTGCCGACGGCGGTGGCCGATCTCGCCGGGGCGGTCCGCCTGCTCCAGCGGCAGTTCGCCGCCGGTGCCGAGACGAACCGGGCCCGGGAGCAGGCGCTGCGGGCGGTTCGGATGGCCGGGCATGCCTATCGGGACGGCGTCGGCTTCTCCGGTGCGGTCGTGGTGGCACAGGTCCGGACGACCGTCAGCGACCTTCTGGTGGCCTCCGGGCTGAGTCAGGAGGACGCGAATCACCTAATCCGGAGGGTTTTCGGCGACCTCTGAGGGGCCGGTGACCGCCGGCGGAGCCAGCCGATGGCACCTACCTGAGCCATGCCTGTTGCATGTTGAGCCAAAGTGGTGCCATGATGGTGCCATGGAGCTGAGGTCATACGTCGAGAACCTGCGTAACGAGTTCGCCGTGGCCGCGGAGGGCGTGGATCCGGAGGCCCGGGCGCTGGCCGAACGACTCTTCGCACAGTTGGAGGCGGCCACCCGTCTCACGCTGCTCGAAGCGCTGTCCGACGCGGCCGACGAGATTACCCGTGACCTCGCGCCGGGGTCGGTGCACGTTCGGTTGCGCGGACGCGAGCCCGACTTCGTGGTGGCGCCGGCGAGCCCGCCGATCGAGGTGGCGAGCGAGCCCAGCGGCCCGCCACCGCTGTCGGTGCCGGTGTCCGCCCCCGACGGTGACGAGGGCGGCACCTCACGGATCAACCTGCGGCTTCCCGACCACCTGAAGGCCAGCGTCGAGGAGGCCGCTGGCCGCGCCGGCCTCTCGGTCAACGCCTGGCTGGTGCGCGCCGTCGCCGGTGCCATCGGGGCGGGCGACACGGAGCGTCGTGCACCCCGCCGGCCGGAGCCGCGCTCCGGTCAGCACTTCACCGGCTGGGCCCGCTAACTTCCCGCACCCCTTCCACCACGCCGCTGACCAGCGGCGACCTTCGCCGACCACCTTTCGGGAGACCACCATGCCTGTTTTCGAGACGCCAGAACCGATTTCCGTCCAGATCGAGATGCCGATCGGCGATGCCTGGATCGCCGCGAGCGACCGCACCGACACGGTGGTGACGGTGCGGCCACGCGACCCGTCGAGCAAGGCCGACCTGAGCGCCGCGGAACAGACCACAGTCGAGTTCGCCGCCGGACGGTTGGTGATCCGGGTGCCGAAGAGTTGGCGCCGCTACGGGTTCGGCCCCGGGCCGTCGGTCGACGTTCTGATCGAGGTGCCGACCGGGTCACGGGTGCACGCCGAGGCGTCCTGGGCGGCGTTCCGCTGCGAGGGCCGGCTCGGCGAGTGTCGGATCAAGACCGGGAGCGGCATCCGACTCGACGAGACCGGGCCGTTGGAGATCGACAGCAGCCACGGCGAGGTCGCGGTCGAGCACGTCCTGGGCCCCGCGCGGGTGAAGGCCTCGTCCGGCAAGGTGCGCATCGGCGCGGTCGACGGCACCGCCGAGATCAAGAATTCGTCCGGCGACTGCTGGATCGGCCGCAGCGGCGGCGACGTCCGGATCAACACGGCCTACGGCGACATCACGGTGGACGCCTCGCTGGCCTCGGTGACGGCGCGCACCGCCTACGGCAACCTGCGCCTGGGTGAGGTCACCCGCGGCGCGATCGACGTGCAGACCTCCTACGGCGCGATCGAGGTCGGCATCCGTCGCGGGACCGCCGCCTGGCTCGACGTCAGTTCCAAGCACGGCCGCGTGCACAACGCGCTGGAGTCGACCGACAGCCCGGCGCAGACCGACGAGACGGTCGAGGTCCGGGCGAACACCTCCTACGGCGACGTCACGATCCGCCGCGCCTGACCAACCGCTGCTCCGACCACAAATGAGGAGACCATGACCAGCTCCATGAACCCCGCGATCGTCGCCACCGACCTGCGCAAGTCCTACGGCGACAAGGTCGTGCTGGACGGCATCGACCTGATGATCACCGAGGGCACGATCTTCGCGTTGCTCGGGCCCAACGGCGCCGGCAAGACCACCACCGTGCAGATCCTCTCCACCCTGATCAACGCCGACGGCGGTGGCGCCCGCGTCTTCGGTCACGACCTGACCCGGGAGCCCGACGCGGTACGCGCGTTGATCGGTGTCACCGGCCAGTTCTCCGCCGTCGACAACCTGCTCACCGGTCGGGAGAACCTGACCCTGATGGCCGACCTGAGCCACCTCGACAGGGCCGCCGGTCGGCGGCGGATCGCCGACCTGCTCGACCAGTTCGACCTGACCGAGGCGGCGGGCAAGCCGGTGTCGACGTATTCCGGCGGCATGCGCCGGCGGCTCGACCTCGCGATGACACTGGTCGGAGAGCCCCGCGTCATCTTCCTCGACGAGCCGACCACCGGCCTCGACCCGCGTAGCCGCCGGGCGATGTGGCACATCATCCGCGCACTCGCTGCCGAGGGCGTCACCATCCTGCTCACCACGCAGTACCTGGAGGAGGCCGACCAACTCGCCGACCGGGTGGCGTTCCTCGACCACGGCCGACTGATCGCCGAGGGCACCCCGCGCGAGCTCAAGCGGCTCATTCCGGGCGGCCACGTGGTGTTGCAGTTCGCCGACCAGGAGGGGCTCGACTCGGCGGCCCGGACGTTCGAGACCGGCACCCGGGACGAC
Organism: Micromonospora sp. NPDC005171; assembly: GCF_040608575.1. Classification (NCBI taxonomy): domain Bacteria; kingdom Bacillati; phylum Actinomycetota; class Actinomycetes; order Micromonosporales; family Micromonosporaceae; genus Micromonospora; species Micromonospora sp. NPDC005171. Next base: position 46,677 of record NZ_JBEXIM010000006.1, read on the forward strand.
GGGGCGCTCACCCTCCAGGTGCCGAGTGACGGCGGGGTCGGGTCGCTGCGATCCCTGCTCGATCAGCTCGACCACGCCTCGATCAGCGTGGCGGGGCTCTCCGTGCACACCCCCGACCTCGACGACGTCTTCCTCACCCTCACCGGTCAGCCCGACACCCGGGCCGGCCGACCCGACCACGAAAGGGCTCCCGCGCGATGAGCACCCTCTCCCTCGCCGTCCGCGACTCGAGCACCATGCTGCGGCGCAACCTGCTGCACATGCGGCGGTACCCGTCGATGACGTTCCTGCTCATCGGCATCCCGATCATCATCCTGCTGCTCTTCGTCTACGTCTTCGGCGGCACGCTGGGCGCCGGCCTCGGCCCGTCCGGCGACCGCTCCCAGTACACCAACTACGTCACCCCCGGCATCCTGCTCATCACGGTGGTCAGCGCCGCGCAGGGCACCGCCATCTCGGTCGCGATGGACATGACCGAGGGGATCATCGCCCGGTTCCGCACGATGTCGATCTTCCGACCGTCGGTCCTGACGGGCCACGTACTGGGCAGCCTGGTGCAGACCATGCTCAGCCTCGTGGCCGTCACCGTCGTGGCGCTGCTGGTCGGGTTCCGGCCCACGGCCAACCTGGTCGAATGGCTCGCGGCGGCCGGCGTCCTCGCCATGATCACCTTTGCGCTCACCTGGCTGTCCGTCGCGCTCGGGCTGGTCAGTGACAGCGTCGAGACGGCCAGTAACCTGCCCATGCCGCTGATCCTCCTGCCGTTCCTCGGCAGTGGGTTCGTCCCCACCGACTCCATGCCGACAGCCGTGCGGTGGTTCGCTGACTACCAGCCCTTCACGCCGGTCATGGAGACCCTTCGTGGCCTGCTGCTGGGCACCGGGATCGGCGCCAACGGGGTCATCGCGGTCATCTGGTGCACCGTCGTCAGCGTGGGCTGCTTCCTCTGGGCGAAGGCCCTGTACAACCGCAACCGGACGGCCTGACCCGACCGGCGCTCGGTCTCGCCATCGCAACGGAGAGCCGGCGGCTCGGCCCACAGGGGTCGGGCCGCCGGCTCGTGGCGTCGTAGGACTTTGGGGCCGGCGGCGCCAGCGCGCGATCGAGCGGCGGGCCGGCGACGCGGGCGTGATCGGGCGGCGGACCGCCGACGTTTAGTGCGTGATCAACTCGGATTTCGTGAAATCAGCCGATCACGCCGCTGCGGACCCCGCGACTTCAAGGAACACGAGTGGACCTTGCCTTCGGCGGCGTTCGACGCGGCGTTCGACGCGGGCCGACCGCGCGACCCGTGCACACCAAGACGTTGAATGTTATCGATAACACCGGCGCGCCGTCCGGCCGCGCGCTGGGCGGGCCGCCCTCCGGAGCGCTCCGCCATGAGCCCGCATGGTCATCGATGGCTGTCGCGCGGATCCGAGCACGCGACCGCGGCGCCCCGGAGATGTTATCGCTGCCATTATCGCCGGGGGAGAAGTGGTCGCTATCGGACGGCGCCGCCGGGGTGTGCGACGCACTGGACCTGTCGCGCCGCCTGTCGACGGGTCTCCGGACGGCACTCGTTCCGGACGCCAGCCTGATTCGTCAGACGGCTGCCGCAGTTGAGGCCGGAACCTCACGGTTTGCACCAGTCCGCTATCTACCCTCCCGAGTCGGTCCGCCTTCCGCGTTCCGTTACGGAGCTGTTGCGGGTAGATGTCTTGACGAGCCTGGATGTGAGCGTTAACACTATCCCCGTTAACGGTGGAGGTGAACATGAACCGTGTGGACGGAGCTGACGACCGCTATGTCGTCGGTGTCGATTACGGCACCCTGTCCGGGCGAGCTCTGGTGGTCCGTGTCGGCGATGGTGCCGAGTTGGGGACCGCGGTGCACGAGTATGGCGATGGCGTGATCAGCACGGCGCTGCCGGGAGGTCGATCGCTGCCCCCGGACTGGGCCCTGCAGAACCCGCAGGACTACCGCGACGTGCTGCGGTACGCCGTCCCGGCGGCGGTGTCCGCCGCGGGGGTGGACCCGGCGGCGGTGGTCGGCATCGGCATCGACTTCACCGCCTGCACCGTGCTGCCGACGCTCGCCGACGGCACCCCGCTGTGCGAGACGCCCGAGCTGCGCGACCGACCGCACGCCTGGGTCAAGCTGTGGAAGCACCACGCCGCGCAGCCGCATGCCGACCGGATCAACGCGCTGGCCCACGAGCGGGCCGAACCGTGGATCGGCCGGTACGGCGGCAAGATCTCCGCCGAGTGGCAGTACGCCAAGGGCCTGCAGATCCTGGAGGAGGACCCGGAGGTCTACGACCGGGCCGAGCGCTTCATCGAGGCGGCCGACTGGATCGTCTGGCAGCTCTGCGGCACCGAGACCCGCAACGTCTGCACGGCCGGATACAAGGGCATCCTGCAGGACGGTCACTATCCATCCGAGGGCTTCCTGACCGCGCTCAACCCCAACTTCGGCGACTTCGTGGCCAAGCTGGACGGCCCGTTGCTGCCCCTCGGTGCCAGGGCCGGCGCGCTCACCGCCCAGGCCGCCGCCTGGACCGGCCTGCCGGAGGGGATCGCGGTGGCCGTCGGCAACGTCGACGCGCACGTCACAGCGGCGTCCGCGCAGGCGGTGGAGCCCGGTCGACTGGTCGCCATCATGGGCACCTCGACCTGCCACGTCGTCAACGGCGCGGAGGTCGCCGAGGTGGCCGGCATGTGCGGTGTCGTGGACGGCGGCATCAGCCCCGGCGCGTGGGGTTACGAGGCCGGCCAGAGCGGCGTCGGCGACATCTTCGGCTGGTTCGTCGAGCACGCCGCGTCGGCCGGCATCGACTCGCACGAACGCCTCACCGAGCTGGCCGCTAGTCAGCCGGTCGGCGGGCACGGCCTGATCGCCCTGGACTGGTGGAACGGCAACCGTTCCCTGCTGGTCAACCACGACCTCAGCGGGCTGATCGTCGGCATGACCCTGGCCACCCGGCCACAGGACATCTACCGGGCCCTGCTGGAGTCCACCGCGTACGGCACCCGGATGATCATCGAGGCGTTCGTCGACGCCGGAGTTCCGGTGAACGACCTGGTGATCGCCGGTGGTCTGACCAACAACGCGCTGCTGATGCAGATCTACGCCGACGTGACCAGGCGACCGCTGAACATCATCGCCTCGGCGCAGGGTCCGGCGCTCGGCTCGGCGATCCACGCCGCCGTCGCCGCCGGTGAGTTCCCCTCGATCCACGAGGCGTCGCAGGCGATGGGTCGGGTGCACGAGGCCGTCTACCGTCCGGACCCCGAGCGGGCCCGCGCGTACGACGCCCTCTACGCCGAGTACCGGGCGCTGCACGATCACTTCGGTCGTGGCGGCAACGACGTCATGCTCCGCCTGCGGGCGATCCGCAACGCGGCGGTCGAGACCGCCGCGACCACGCACGAGGCCCCGTTGGAGGTGGTGGCGTGAACGCCGAGGTGACCCGACAGATCGGCGAGCTGCGCGAGACCGTCGCCCGCCTGCACGCCGAGCTGACCCGCTACAACCTGGTCGCCTGGACGTCCGGCAACGTCTCCGCCCGGGTCCCCGGCCAGGACCTGATGGTGATCAAGCCGAGTGGGGTGAGCTACGACGACCTCACCGCGGCCACGATGGTGGTGTGCGACCTCGACGGCGTGCTCGTGGAGGGCGACTTCGCCCCGTCCAGCGACACCGCCGCCCACGCCTACGTCTACCGGGCCATGCCCGAGGTCGGCGGGGTCGTGCACACGCACAGCTCGTACGCGACCGCCTGGGCCGCGTGTGGGGAGTCGATCCCCTGCCACCTCACCGCGCAGGCCGACGAGTTCGGTGGGGAGATCCCGATCGGACCGTTCGCGCTGATCGGCGGTGACGACATCGGCAAGGGCATCGTCGCCACGCTCTCCGGGCACCGCTCGCCCGCGGTGCTGATGCGCAACCACGGCGTGTTCACCATCGGCCGCGACGCCCGCGCGGCGGTCAAGGCGGCGGTCATGTGCGAGGACGTGGCGCGTACCGCGCATCTGGCCCACACCCTCGGGCAGCCGGTCCCGATGGCGCAGGCCGACATCGACTCGCTCTACGACCGCTACCAGAACGTCTACGGCCAACAACCAGTCGCACCGGCGGGCTCCTGACCCTGCACCGATAACCCGGGACCCGTCGGTCTGCACCACGACGCACCAGCACGCACCACCCGCGTACGCCGCTCTTTCGCACCTCGGCGGTTGGCGCGGTTACCCACCACATCCAGCCAAGGAGATTCGATGGGAAAGATGCGAACGCAGTCCGCTCCGTGGCGCGCTGCCGCGGTCCTCGCCAGCGTGCTGCTGGTCGGCGGCGTGGCGGCCTGCGGCAATAGCGACACCGGCGGCGGGTCCAAGGACGACGGCAAGATCACGATGGGCTTCTCCCAGGTCGGTGCGGAGAGCGGGTGGCGTACCGCGAACACCACCTCGATCAAGGAATCCGCGGCCGCCGCGGGGATCGAGCTGAAGTTCGACGACGCTCAGCAGAAGCAGGAAAACCAGATCAAGGCGATCCGCAACTACATCCAGCAGAAGGTCGACGTGATCGCCTTCTCGCCGGTGGTGGAGTCCGGTTGGGACACCGTCCTCAAGGAGGCCAAGGACGCCGGCATCCCGGTCATCCTGACCGACCGCTCGGTGGACTCGGCCGACAAGTCGCTGTACAAGACCTTCCTCGGCTCGGACTTCGTCAAGGAGGGCCGGCTCGCCGGTGAGTGGCTGGTCGAGCAGAAGAAGACCGCCTCCGGTCCGGTGAACATCGTCGAGCTGCAGGGCAACACCGGCGCGGCGCCGGCGAACGATCGCAAGAAGGGCTTCGGCGAGGCGATCGCCGCCAACCCGAACCTGAAGATCATCGCGTCCCAGCCGGGTGACTTCACCCGGGCCGGCGGCAAGCAGGTCATGGAGCAGTTCCTCAAGGCCAACAAGCAGATCGACGTGCTGTTCGCGCACAACGACGACATGGGCCTGGGTGCGCTTGAGGCGATCACCGCTGCCGGCAAGGTGCCCGGCAAGGACATCACCATCATCACTGTCGACGCGGTCAAGGACGGCATGCAGGCTCTCGCCGACGGGAAGTTCAACTTCATCGCGGAGTGCAGCCCGTTGCTCGGCCCGCAGCTGATGGACCTGGCCAAGAAGGTCCACGCGGGCGAGGAGGTGCCTGCTCGGATCGAGACGCAGGAGACCACCTTCACGACCGAGCAGGCCAAGGAAGCTCTGCCCAACCGTAAGTACTGATCGACGACGGGGTCGCCGCGCTCGCGTGGCGGCCCCGCCGCGTCGCTTCCCTACCCGAAACGGACCGGGCTTGGCCCGCGACGCCCCCCGTACCACGCCCGCCTGAGCGCCCCCCGGGGCGACCGGGCGGGCGTAGCGGGAGCGTAGCGGCCCTTCCGTGTCGACAACCCAGAAGAGGTCTGATGGGATGACGGATAGCCGTCCGGTCCTGACGATGACCGGGATCAGCAAGTCCTTCCCCGGGGTGCGCGCACTCCACGACGTCAACTTCCGGCTCTTCCCCGGCGAGGTGCACGCCCTGATGGGCGAGAACGGCGCCGGCAAGTCGACCCTCATCAAGGTGCTCACCGGCGTCTACCACACCGACGAGGGCGCGATCACCCTCGATGACGAGCCCGTGTCGTTCACCGGGCCGATGCAGGCGACCGCCGCCGGTGTGAGCACCGTTTTCCAGGAAGTCAATCTCTGCACCAACCTCTCGGTGGCGGAGAACATCTTCATCGGCCGCGAGCCTCGGCTCCTCGGCGCCGTCCGCTGGGGCGAGGTTCGTCGCCGCGCCCGAGCCCTGCTGGCCCGCCTCGACCTCGACCTCGACGTCAGCGCGCCACTCGGCTCATACTCGCTGGCGATCCAGCAGATGGTCGCCATCGCCCGCGCGATCGACATCAAGGCCCGGGTGCTGATCCTGGACGAGCCCACGTCCAGCCTCGATGCCGGCGAGGTGGCGCAGCTGTTCCGCATCATGCGGCAGCTGCGCGACGAGGGCATCGCGATCCTGTTCGTGACGCACTTCCTCGACCAGGTCTACGAGATCGCCGACCGGATCACCGTGCTGCGCAACGGCGGGCTCGTCGGTGAGTACCTCACCACCGAACTACCGCAGCTCTCCCTTGTGGAGAAAATGATCGGCAAGGAGCTCGACGTCCTGGAGGGCATCGAGGAGCACTCCCGGCGGGACCTGGCCGCGCTGGAGGAGGGCACCCCACTGGTGGCGGTGTCGAACTTCGGTCGGGCGGGCGCCGTCGAGCCGTTCAGCCTCACCATCCACGCCGGCGAGGTGGTGGGCCTGGCCGGTCTGCTGGGCTCGGGGCGTACCGAGGTCGCGCGGTTGTTGTTCGGGGCCGACCGGACCGACGGCGGTCAGGTCGCGGTCGACGGCGCGGCGAGCAGCCTGCGCACCCCCGCGCAGGCCATCGACCACGGCGTGGGCTTCTGTTCGGAGAACCGCCGCGCCGAGGGCATCGTCGCCGACCTGTCGGTCCGCGAGAACATGATCCTGGCCATGCAGGCGGCCCGCGGCTGGCTGCGGCCCATTCCGCGTCGCCGCCAGGACGAGCTGGTCGACAAGTACGTCAAGGCGCTCAACATCCGGCCCGCCGACCCGGAGGTACCGGTCCGCAACCTCTCCGGCGGCAACCAGCAGAAGGTGCTGCTGGCCCGGTGGTTGATCACCGAGCCCCGACTGCTGATCCTGGACGAGCCGACCCGGGGCATCGACATCGGCGCGAAGACCGAGATCCAGAAGCTGGTGACACAGCTGTCCGACGGGGGGATGGCGGTGCTGTTCATCTCCGCCGAGCTGGAGGAGGTGCTGCGCCTCAGTCACAAGGTGGCAGTGATGCGGGACCGGCAGATGGTCGCGCAGCTCGCCAACGACGAGAGCCTGGACGCCGACCGCATCATGCAGACCATCGCCAGCGGATCCCACCGGGAGGAGGCAGACCGATGAACGACACCATGAGCCGCTTCCGGACGATGACCGGTCACCGGCTGTTCTGGCCCGCCGCCGTGCTGTTCGTCATGCTCGCCGCGAACACGATCTACCGGCCCGGGTTCCTGTCCATCGAGCTCAAGGACGGGCACCTGTACGGCACGCCGATCGACATCCTGCGACTGAGCGCGCCGCTGATCCTCGTTGCGCTGGGCATGACCCTGGTCATCTCGACCGGCGGCATCGACCTGTCGGTCGGCTCGCTCTGCGCGATCAGCGGCGCGATCGCCTGCATGTACATCAGCAAGCAGCCCGACCAGAACAGCTTCGGCGTGGTGGTGACGGCCCTCGCGATGGCGATGGGCGTCTCGCTCGTGCTCGGCGCCTGGAACGGGGTGCTGGTGGCCGTGATCGGGATCCAACCGATCATCGCCACCCTGATCCTGATGGTCGCCGGCCGGGGTCTCGCCCAGCTGATCACCGAGGGCCAGATCATCACCATCAACTCGGAGCCGTACCGGGCGATCGGCCTGGGCCACGCGTTGACCCTGCCGCTGGCCATCTTCATCGCCCTCGCCGCGGCCCTGCTGGTCGCGGCGTTCACCCGTCGCACCGCACTCGGCATGATCATCGAGTCGGTGGGTGGCAACGCCGTGGCCAGCCGGCTCGCCGGCATCCGGTCCGGCCGGGTCATCTTCCTCGCGTACGTGATCAGCGCCGCCTGCGCCGCGGTCGCTGGCTTCATGATGACGGCAAACGTCTCCAGCGCCGACGGCAACGCCGCCGGCCTCTGGGTCGAGCTGGACGCGATCCTCGCGGTCGTCATCGGCGGTACGTCCCTCGCGGGCGGCCGGTTCTTCCTCAGTGGCACGATCATCGGCGCGCTGATCATCCAGACCCTGACCACCACGGTGTACGCCATGGACATCTCACCGCAGACCTCGCTGCTGTTCAAAGCGGTGGTCGTCATCGCCGTCTGCCTCATCCAGGCACCGGCCTTCCGGGCCCGGTTCAGCCGACGTGGGCGTAACGCCCCGCCGCCCGCCACCATCGCCGACAAGCCGAAGGAGCAGGTGCCGGCATGACCACTGGAACGCTCACCGCCGGTCGTACCCGGTTTCGGCTGCCGAGGAAGCAGATACCGGTCCTGGCCACGCTCGCCCTGCTGCTGGTGATGTACGGCATCGGCGTCTCGCAGTACACGGCGTTCTCCAACGTCCAGGTCATCTTCAACGTCTTCATCGACAACAGCTTCCTGCTCGTCGTCGCGGTGGGCATGACCTTCGTGATCCTCACCGGTGGCATCGACCTGTCGGTCGGGTCGGTGGTCGCCATGACGGCGATGGTGTCGGCCGCCCTGCTGCAGGACGGCATGCCGGCGGCGCTGGTGCTGGTCATCGCCCTGCTGATCGGCCCGACGCTCGGCCTGTTGATGGGCTGTGTCATCCACTTCTTCGAGATCCAGCCGTTCATCGTCACGCTCGCCGGGATGTTCTTCGCCCGGGGCATGTGCACCTTCATCTCCGGCGCGTCGATCCCGATCACCGACGGGTTCTGGACCTCGATGTCGCAGGAGCGGATCGGGGACCCCCGGGGCAACTTCGTGTCGATCAGCGTGCTGATCGCCTTCGTGGTGGTCGCCATCGCCGCGTACACGCTGGCCTACACCCGGCTGGGACGCAACGTGTACGCCATCGGCGGCAACCCGCAGTCGGCGCTGCTGATGGGCCTGCCGGTCGGGCGGACCCGGATCGCCGTCTACACGATCAGTGGCCTGTGCTCGGCCATCGGTGGGATCCTGCTGTCCTTCTACACCCTCTCCGGCGCGCCGCTGATCGCCGTGGGGATGGAGCTGGACGTCATCGCCGCCGTCGTCATCGGTGGCACGGTGCTCACCGGCGGCGCGGGTTACGTCTTCGGCACGGTGCTCGGCGTGCTGGTCCTCGGCGTGATCCAGACCCTCATCACCTTCGATGGGAGCCTCAACTCCTGGTGGACCAAGATCGTGATTGGCGGCCTGCTCTTCGCGTTCATCCTCCTGCAGCGCCTCATCGGAATCCGTTACAAGTGACCGCCCCTCTCGCGGAAGGCAACTCCATGGCACCACACACCGAACCCGAGATCTGGTTCCTCACCGGCAGCCAAGGCATGTACGGCGAGGAGACGCTCCGCCAGGTGGCCGAGCAGTCCCGCCAGATCGCGGCCGCGCTCGACGACTCGCCGCAGATTCCCGCCCGCGTGGTCTGGAAGCCCGTCCTGACCAACAGCGGTGAGATCCTGCAGGTCTGTCGGGACGCCGCCGCTCAGGGTGCCGTCGGGGTCATCGCCTGGATGCACACGTTCTCACCGGCCAAGATGTGGATCTCCGGTCTGGACGCGTTGCAGACACCGCTGCTGCACCTGCACACCCAGGCCAACGTTCTGCTGCCGTGGAACGACATCGACATGGACTTCATGAACCTGAACCAGGCCGCGCACGGCGACCGCGAGTTCGGGTACATCCAGACGCGTCTCGGCGTGGCCCGCAAGACGGTGGCCGGGCACGTCAGCGACCCGCGGGTGACCAATCGGGTCGGGGCGTGGGCCCGCGCCGCGCTGGGCTGGTCGGCGATGCGGTCGCTGCGCCTGGCCCGCTTCGGTGACAACATGCGCGACGTCGCGGTGACCGAGGGCGACAAGGTCGAGGCCGAGCTGCGGTTCGGGGTCTCGGTCAACACCTACGGCGTCAACGACCTGGTCGAGGTGGTCGGCGAGGTCACCGACGCGCAGGTGGACGACCTGGTCAAGGAGTACGAGGACACCTACCGCATCGTCGGCGAGCTGCTGCCCGGCGGCGAGCAGCACGACTCGCTGCGGTACGCGGCGCGCCTGGAGCTGGGCATGCGCGCCTTCCTGGACGCGGGCGGGTTCCGGGCCTTCACGACGAACTTCGAGGACCTCGGGGGGCTGCGTCAGCTGCCGGGCATCGCCGTGCAGCGGTTGATGGCGGACGGCTACGGCTTCGGCGGTGAGGGCGACTGGAAGACGTCGGTCCTGGTCCGCACCCTCAAGGCGATGTCGGTGGGCGTGAGCGGCGGCACGTCGTTCATGGAGGACTACACCTACGACCTCACGCCGGGGAACGAGTTGGTGCTCGGCGCCCACATGCTGGAGGTCTGCCCGACCATCGCGTCCGACGTGCCCAACGTGGAGATCCACCCGCTGAGCATCGGTGGCCGGGAGGACCCGGTCCGGCTGGTGTTCGACGCCGCACCCGGTCCGGCCGTGGTGCTCGGGCTGGCCGACATGGGGGAGCGCTTCCGGCTGGTGGCCAACGAGATCGACGTGGTGGCCCCGCCGCAACCGCTGCGCCGGTTGCCGGTCGCCCGTGCCGTCTGGCGTCCGCGTCCCGACCTGCCGGTCTCGGCTGAGGCGTGGATCACCGCGGGCGCCCCGCACCACACCGTGCTGTCGCAGGCGGTGGGCGTGGAGGAGCTGCACGACCTGGCGGAGATGAGCCGCACCGAGCTGGTCGTCATCGACGCCGCCACGGAGCCCCGCCGCTTCGCCGACGAGCTGCGCTGGAACCAGGCCTACCACCGGCTGGCTCGCGGCTTCTGATTCGCGCGGCCCGACCGCGCTCACGACGGGTGGTCCATCCTTGCCTGCGGGCTGGGTGGACCACCCGTTCGCGTGGTCCTGGTGGCGGTGCGAGGCGGCCGTGTTACGGCTTGACTAACAGCATGTTATCGCTCACAGTCTATAGCCAAGATGGTCGATGTCTTTGACTGTCCGGCCACGCGCGCGTTCCACCTCTCCCGGTTGCGGCAGCTCGTCTCCGCGACTGTCGGGCTGGCGGTGTTAGCGATCACATGGCCGGACGTCGGTCAGCTCGGCGCCCCGCCCGGTGCCGCGGACGCCGACCCAGATCGCTCAGTTCGCGTCAGCAGAGGAGGATCATGCTTTCCATCGGTCGGGTTCCCCGGGGTGCGCCACGTCGGCGCGGGTGGCTGTCGAGACTTGCTGTCGCCGCGATGACACTGGTGGTCGGTGGCGCGGCCGCGGCCGTCGCCTCGGCGCCCGCGTCAGCGGCGACTGTCGACACGAGCGCCTGGTACGTGTTGGTGAACCGCAACAGCGGCAAGGCGCTGGACGTGTACAACCTGGCGACGAACGACGGCGCGCGGATCACGCAGTGGACCCGTAACAACGGCAACCAGCAGCAGTGGCAGTTCGTCGACTCCGGTGGTGGCTACTACCGGGTCAAGTCGCGACTCTCCGGCAAGGTGCTCGACGTCTCGGGCTTATCGACCGCCAACGGCGCCAGCATCGTGCAGTGGAGCGACAACAACGGCACCAACCAGCAGTTCCGGTTGGCCGACTCCGACGGCGGCTACGTCCGGCTGATCAACCGGAACAGCAACAAGGTGATGGAGGTGCAGGGCGCCTCGACCGCCGACGGCGGCAACATCGTGCAGTACGACGACTGGAACGGCACCAACCAGCAGTGGCAGTTCGTCCGCGTCGACGGCGGGGGAAACCCCACCACGCCGCCCCCGTCGAACGGTACGTACTCGAACCCGGTGGTCTGGCAGGATTTCGCCGACGTCGACATCATCCGGGTGGACAACGCCTACTACATGTCGGCGTCCACCATGCACTACTCGCCGGGCGCGCCGGTCCTGCGCTCGTACGACCTGGTGAACTGGGAGTTCGCCGGTCACTCAGTGCCCCGCCTCGACTTCGGATCGAAGTACGACATGAGCGGCGGTAACGCCTACGTCGACGGGATCTGGGCGTCGACCCTGAACTACCGGCCGAGCAACCGGACGTACTACTGGGCCGGGTGCATCGACTTCGCGCAGACCCACATCTACACCGCGTCCGCCGTCGACGGCGCCTGGAGCAAGCACACCACCATCCCCAACTGCTACTACGACGCGGGGATGCTGATCGACGACAACGACACCATGTACGTGGCGTACGGCAACGGCACCATCAGCGTGGCGCAGCTGTCCGCGGACGGGAAGTCGCAGGTGCGCGCTCAGCAGGTGTACCAGACGCCGTCGAGCATCGGGACGCTGGAGGGCGCCCGCTTCTACAAGCGCAACGGCGCCTACTACATCTGGCTCACCCGCCCGGCCAACGGCCAGTACGTGCTGAAGTCGACAAACGGCCCGTTCGGACCGTACGAGCAGCGTCAGGTGCTGCTCAACCTGCCCGGTCCGATCTCCGGTGGCGGTGTGCCGCACCAGGGTGGGCTGGTGCAGACCCAGAACGGCGACTGGTACTACATGTCCTTCGTCGACGCGTACCCCGGTGGGCGGATGCCGGCCATGGCCCCGATCACCTGGACCGCTGACGGCTGGCCGGTGCTGCAGACTGTCAACGGCACCTGGGGCAGCTCGTACCCGAAGCCGAACCTGCCCGCGCCGCCCCGGGCGGTCAAGCCGCTCACCGGCACCGACACGTTCGCCGGCACCACGCTCGGCCCGCAGTGGGAGTGGAACCACAACCCGGACAACAGCAAGTGGTCGGTCAACAACGGGCTCAACCTGCAGACCGCCACCGTCACCGGCGACCTGTACAAGGCCCGCAACACGTTGACCCACCGCATCCAGGGCCCCACCTCGACCGCGACCATCGAGTTGGACTACTCCACCATGCGCGACGGTGATCGCACCGGCCTGGCGGTGCTGCGCAACTCGTCGGCCTGGATCGGAGTCCGACGGGACAACGGGTCCACCCGGCTGGTCATGCAGAACGGCCTGGCGATGGACGACAGCTGGAACACCACCAGCACCGGCAGCGAGGTGGCGAGCACCGCCATCTCCGGTGGCCGGATCTGGTTGCGCGCCAACGCCGACATCAGACCCGGCTCCGGCCGGCAGGCCCGCTTCTCGTACAGCACCGACGGGGTCAACTTCACCTCGTTCGGCAACGCCCTGACGCTGGCGAACAACTGGCAGTTCTTCATGGGCTACCGATTCGCCATCTTCAACCACGCGACGCAGGCGCTCGGTGGCGCGGTCACCGTCCGGCGATTCGACCTGACCACCCCGTGACGCCAGTCACACGACGATCGCTCTGACCGGTGGCGCTGGCAACGCAGGCCTGGCGGCATGTGCAGCCCGCGCCACCGCGTCAGGTCCTCGCCGGCCTGCTTGACGCTCTGTCCAGGAGCGTGGGCAGGCCGGCGCACCACATCAAGACAGTGCCCCGTACCTGTTGGCTGGGACTGCGGACGGGCAACGCGTTGTACGGCTTCGGCGCGTCGCGCAGTCCCCGCACCCGCCGTGCCGTGTTCGGGGCCGTTGCTGGCGTAGACTGTCGGCGATCCAGCGCTGGTCACCTGGGATTCAGCACCGGCGTGGTGACTGAGCGAGGGGGATCGGGCCGGGCCGCTCCAGTCGACGTCGACGGGCCGCGGGCCGGAGATGTAGCGGGGGGAGTGAAATGGCCGTCCACGGTCCCGCGATGACGGACGTTGCTCGTCTCGCCGGTGTCTCCCATCAGACGGTGTCGCGGGTGCTCAACGGGCATCCCAACGTCCGTGAGCAGACCCGGCTTCGGGTACGCGCGGCGATCGCCGAACTCGGCTACCGCCCCAACGGCGCGGCACGCGCCCTGGTGACCGGTCGATCACAGGTCATCGGTGTGGTCGCGCAGAACACGACGCTCTACGGTCCGGCGTCGCTGCTGGCCGCCTTGGAGCAGACCGCAGCCGAAGAGGGTTTCGCGGTCAGCGTCGGCAGCGTGCGAAACCTGGACCACCGTTCCATCTCGGCGGCCGTCGAGCGGCACCTGTCGCACCGGGTGGCCGGCATCGTGGTCATCGCCCCGGTCGAGTCGGCCGGTGAGGCGCTGGAGCGCCTGCCCAAGGATGTCCCGCTGGTCACGGTCGACGGTGATCCGAGCCGGCCGGTGCCGCTGGTGACTGTCGACCAGGTGGCGGGTGCGCGGGCGGCGACGCAACATCTGCTCGACGCCGGGCACCGCACCGTCTGGCACGTCTCCGGGCCGACCGACTGGTTCGACAGCGTCGGTCGGATCGACGGCTGGCGGCAGGCGTTGCTGGCCGCCGGGTTGGATCCGCCGCCGCCGATGCCGGGGGACTGGTCCGCGGCGTCGGGTTACCGGTGCGGGCAGATGTTGGCGCGGATGCCGGAGGTGACCGCCGTCTTCACCGCCAACGACCATCTCGCGCTGGGCGTGCTGCGGGCGCTGCACGAGTTCGGTCGACGGGTGCCGCACGAGATCAGCGTGGTCGGCTTCGACGACGTGCCGGAGGCGGCGTACTTCATTCCGCCGCTGACCACAGTCCGACCGGACTTCGACGCGGTGGCGCGGGCGAGCCTGCAGATGCTGCTGTCCCAGATCGAGTCGGGCACCGGTGGGGCGCTGCGGCAGACCGTCGCCCCGGCTCTGGTCGCCCGCGAGAGCGTCGCTCCGCCTCGTCACTGACGGCAGGACGCGGGACAACCAGCGGTCGCCCCCGCGCGGGCGCGCGGAGGCGGTCCCGCAGTCGCTCGGCGCCGAGTGGCGAGCGCCCGTGCGGGCGTGCGCCGACGTGCGCCAATTCCTAGCGCCTCGCTGATAAGACGCGACTCGATGGGTTGCAGAGTGTGACCAATCGATGTCGGGCGATGCAGCGCCGTGCAGGTATTGAACCTCGTGAAATGTGGCCGTAACATGATGGGCGTCTCTGTTAACGCTAACAAAAATTGGCGTCCACTATCGGCGCACCGACCCGAGGTCTTAGTTACGGACGGGCGTCACCGACAAGGAGGCTCGATGAACCGCATTACCCGAGGTCGTCGCTGGGGGAGCGTACTGGCGGCCGGAATACTGCTCGCCGGCGCCCTGGTCGGCCTTCGCGCCACGACCGCGCAGGCCCTGGACAACGGCGCGGCGCGCACTCCCCCCATGGGTTGGAATTCATGGAACTCGTTCGGCTGCAACATCAACGAGGCGCTGATCCGCCAGACGGCGGATGCGATCGTCAGCAGCGGTATGCGGGACCTGGGCTACAACTACGTAGTGGTCGACGACTGCTGGTTCAACCCCAACCGGGACAGCTCCGGCAACATCCAGGGCGACCCCGGCCGGTTCCCCAGCGGAATGAAGGCGCTCGGCGACTACCTGCACGCCCGGAACCTGAAGTTCGGCCTGTACCAGGTGCCGGTCGACAAGACCTGCGCGCAGTACTTCGGCTCCTACCCCGGCGCGACCGGCAGCCGTGGTCACGAGGTGCAGGACGCGCGCCAGTTCGCCGCCTGGGGTGTCGACTTCCTCAAGTACGACTGGTGCTCGCCGGAGGGCAGCATCAACGACCAGGTGACCACCTTCGCCAAGATGCGTGACGCGCTGGCGGCCACCGGCCGACCGATCGTCTACAGCATCAACCCCAACAGCATCCACGCCAAGACCGGCCCGCAGCGCAACTGGGGCGACGTGGCGAACATGTGGCGAACCACCGAGGACATCACCAACGCGTGGGACACCGGCCAGAGCAACGGCTACCCGATGGGCATTCAGAACATCATCAACGTGACCGTTCCACTGGCGTCCTACGCGAGGCCGGGCGGGTTCAACGACCCGGACATGATGGAGGTCGGCCGGGGCGGAATGAACGACACGGAGATGCGCAGCCACTTCGCGATGTGGGCGATCATGGCGTCTCCGCTGATCGCCGGCAACGACGTGCGGAACATGAACGCCGCGACGCAGACCATCCTCAAGAACGCCAACCTGATCGCGATCAACCAGGACTCGCTCGGGCTGCAGGGGACGCAGGTGTCGTTCGACGGCACGCGCCGGGTGCTGGCCAAGCGGCTCGCCAACGGTGACGTCGCCGTTGCCCTGTTCAACCAGGGCGGCTCGACGACGACGATCTCGACCACGGCCGCGGCCATCGGCAAGTCCGGCTCGTCGTTCACGCTCGTGGACGCCTGGACCGGTGGCACCAGCTCCAGCAGCGGGACCATCAGCGCCAGCGTCCCGGCGCACGGCACTGTGGTGTACCGGGTCAGCGGTGGCGGAACGACTCCTCCGACGACGCCGCCGCCGACCACGACGAGCGCGTACGCCAGCGCCGCCTCCGGCCGCTGCCTCGACGTGCCGAACAGCAACACGACAAACGGCACGCAGCCGGTCATCTGGGACTGCAACGGCGCCGCCAACCAGCGATGGACCAGCAGCGGTCAGACCCTGCAGGCCCTCGGCAAGTGCCTGGACGCGCCGCTGAACGCCACGGCCGGCGCCAAGGTGCAGATCTGGGACTGCAACGGCGGGACCAACCAGCAGTGGGCGGTCAACGCCAACGGCACGATCAGCAGCACGCAGTCGGGGCTCTGCCTGGACGTCAACAACAACGGTACGGCCAACGGCACCACGGTGATCCTCTGGACCTGCACCGGGGCGGCGAACCAGCGGTGGTCGCAGCGGTAGCCGATCGGGTCCACCGACCGCCGAGGTCGCGGCGACCCACCTGATCCGGCGGTGGTGCCGATGCCCGCGGACGACAGACGTCGTCCGCGGGCATCGGTCTGTAGAGTGCTGCGGACGACCACGCTGAGTTGCCGCGTCCTGCCCTTCCGGCGGAACGGCCGCATGGCTACGCTCGCCTGGATGCTCCGTTACGAGACCGTGACACCGGTATTTCGGATCTGGTGTTGACGCAATCTATGTGAGCGCTAACACTACCCGAAAGATGACACTTGGCCCCGGCAGTCGGCGGGGGAGTCCAGAGAGGAGAAGCCCGTGGGCAGGAAATTCCTGGTTGCTCTCGGCGGCGCCGCACTGGCGCTGAGTTTGGCGGCGTGCAGCGGCGGGGGTGCGGGCAGCGGCGAGAAGAGCGGCGACGAGAAGCCCAGCGATCTGACCATCGGTGTGTCCATGCCGACCCAGACCTCGGAGCGGTGGATCGCCGACGGCAACGCGGTGAAGTCGAAGCTGGAGGCCAAGGGCTACAAGGTCGACCTCCAGTACGCCGGCGACGACATCCCCACGCAGTCGCAGCAGGTCGACCAGATGATCACCCAGGGCGCGGATGTCCTGATCCTCGCCGCGATCGACGGCACGGCGCTCAGCAGCCAGCTGCAGGCCGCCGCTGCCGCGAAGATCCCGGTCATCTCCTACGACCGGCTGATCCGCGGCAGCAAGGACGTCGACTTCTACGTCAGCTTCGACAACTACAAGGTTGGCGTCGCCCAGGGCACCGCGCTGCTCGTCGGTCTCGGCCTGCTGAACAAGGACGGCTCGAAGGGCACCGCCAAGGGGCCGCTGAACGTCGAGCTCTTCGCCGGGTCGCTGGATGACAACAACACCCAGTACTTCTTCGGCGGCGCGATGGACACGCTGAAGCCGTTCATCGATGACGGCACGCTGGTCGTCAAGTCCAAGCAGACCACCCCCGAGCAGGTAGCCATCCTGCGGTGGCAGCAGGAGACCGCGCAGAAGCGGATGGAGAACCTCCTCACCTCCAGCTACAACGACGGTTCGAAGGTCGACGGGGTGCTCTCGCCGTACGACGGCATCTCCCGCGGCATCATCACCGCCCTGCAGAACGCCGGCTACGGCAAGGGCGCGAAGAAGCTCCCGGTGGTGACCGGCCAGGACGCCGAGATCGCCTCGATCAAGCTGATCAACGACGGCGTGCAGAGCTCCACGGTCTTCAAGGACACCCGGCTGCTGGCCGAGCAGGCCGTGAACGCGGCCGAGGCGTTCCTGCAGAAGAAGCAGCCGCAGGCCAACGACACCAAGACGTACAACAACGGTGTCAAGGTCGTCCCGGCGTACCTGCTGCCGATCGCGACCGTCTACAAGGACGACATCAAGGCGACGCTGATCGACTCCGGCTACTGGACGGCGGAAGAGGTCGCCGCCGGTCAGGCCAAGAAGTAAGCCACTCGTCGGGCCCGGCGGTCACCCGCCGGGCCCGACGCCTGGGCGTGTACCGCGTCCAGACCTGACGGAGGACAGTGACAATGGACGACACCATCCTCGAGATGCGTCGCATCACCAAGACCTTCCCCGGCGTGACCGCGCTGGAGGACGTCACCCTCGCAGTGCGCCGCGGGGAGATCCACGCCATCTGTGGTGAGAACGGCGCCGGCAAGTCCACCCTGATGAAGGTGCTGTCCGGCGTCTACCCGTCCGGCTCGTACGACGGCGAGATCCTCTTCGACGGCAAGCCGATGCAGTTCCGTGGCATCCGCGACAGCGAGGCCAACGGCATCGTCATCATCCACCAGGAGCTCGCCCTGGTGCCGTACCTGTCGATCGCGGAGAACATCTTCCTCGGCAACGAGCGGCGCGGCCGCAGCGGGCTCATCGACTGGAACTTCGCCAACGCCGAAGCGGCGAAGCTGCTGGCGTCCGTCGGGCTGCACGAGAACCCGGTCACCCCGGTTATCCAGCTCGGCGTCGGCAAGCAGCAGCTGGTGGAGATCGCCAAGGCGCTGTCGAAGAAGGTGCGCCTGCTCATCCTGGACGAGCCGACCGCCGCGCTCAACGACGTCGACTCGGCGCACCTGCTCGACCTGTTGCGGGCCCTCAAGGAGCAGGGCATCACCTGCATCATGATCTCGCACAAGCTCAACGAGATCACCGCCATCGCCGACTCGACCACCGTCATCCGTGACGGGCGCGCGGTGGAGACCCTCGACATGACGTCCGACGACGTGAACCAGCAGCGGATCATCCGCGGCATGGTCGGGCGCGACCTGGACAGCTTCTACCCCGACCGCGAGTCGTCCCCTGGTGACGAGGTCCTCCGCATCGAGGACTGGACGGCGCGGCACCCGGTCCAGGACCGGATGGTCGTCGAGGGCGTCAACCTGTCCGTACGCGCCGGCGAGGTCGTCGGCATCGCGGGCCTCATGGGGGCCGGGCGGACCGAGCTGGCGATGAGCGTGTTCGGTCGGTCCTACGGGCGCGACATCCGGGGTCGACTCTTCGTCCACGGGCGGGAGGTGCAGGCGCGCACCGTCGCCGAGGCGATCGACAACGGCATCGCCTACGTCACCGAGGACCGCAAGCGCTACGGCCTCAACCTCATCGACGACGTGCGGCGTAACGTGTCCGCCGCCGCGTTGGACCGGCTGTCCCGGCTGGGCTGGGTGAACGGCAACGAGGAGATCAAGGTTGCCGAGACCAGTCGCAAGGAGATGAACATCCGGACGCCGAGCGTCATGGCGGTGGTCGGCAAACTCTCCGGCGGCAACCAGCAGAAGGTCGTGTTGTCGAAGTGGCTCTTCACCGACCCGGACGTGCTGATCCTCGACGAGCCCACCCGCGGGATCGACGTCGGCGCCAAGTACGAGATCTACACGATCATCAACCGGTTGGTGGCCGCCGGTAAGGCGGTGATCGTCATCTCCTCCGAACTGCCGGAGCTGCTCGGAATGTGCGACCGCATCTACACCCTCGCCGCTGGCCGGATCACCGGCGAGATGCCGGTGGCCGAGGCGACTCAGGAGAGCCTCATGGAGCTGATGACCAAGGACAAGGAGCTCGTCGGATGACCAGCATCAAGACCCCTTCGACCGAGCGCCCGACGCCACCGGACGCCGCGCCGGCCGCCGCCCTGCACAGCGGGACGAACGACCTGCGCGCGCTGGTGTTGAACAACCTGCGGCAGAGCGGGATCTACGTCGCCCTGGTCGTCATCGTCGCGCTCTTCGCGGTCCTGACCGACGGGGTGTTGCTGAGCCCGGGCAACATCACCAACATCGTCCTCCAGTACTCCTACATCCTGGTCCTCGCGATCGGGATGGTCATCCTGATCATCGGCGGGCACATCGACCTGTCGGTCGGATCGGTCGTCGCGCTCACCGGAGCGGTCTCCGCCGTCCTGGTGATCCAGCAGGGCCATCCGTGGTGGATCGGTGTCGTCGCCGCGCTGGTCGTCGGCGTCGCGGTCGGCGCGTGGCACGGGTTCTGGGTGGCGTACGCCGGCATTCCGGCCTTCATCGTGACCCTGGCCGGCATGCTGCTGTTCCGGGGTCTCACCCTGCGGGTGCTCGACAACATCTCGCTGTCGCCGTTCCCGTCCGAGTACCAGCAGGTCGCGGCGGGCTTCCTCAACGGTCTGCTCGGCGGCCAGGGCTTCGACGCCTTCACGTTGCTGATCGGCGCCATCGCCGTGGCCGGCTACGCGGTCAGTGGCTTCCGCACCCGCGTGGCGCGTATCCGCTACCAGCAGCCGGTCGAGTCGTTCCCGCTGTTCGTCGCCCGGGTCGTGCTTGTCGGCGCGGTCCTCATGTACTTCGCCTGGCAGCTGGCGCACGCCCGAGGGCTGCCGATCGTGCTGATCATCCTGGCCGTCCTGGTGCTGGTCTACGGCCTGCTCACCCGGCGTACCGTCTTCGGTCGCCAGGTCTACGCGATCGGCGGCAACCTGTCGGCGGCGGCGCTGTCCGGGGTGAAGGTCCGCACCGTCAACTTCTGGATGTTCGTCAACATGGGCTTCCTGGCGGCGGTGGCCGGCGTCATCTACTCGTCGCGGTCCAACGGCGCCCAGCCCGCCGCCGGCAACATGTTCGAGCTGGACGCGATCGCCGCGGCCTTCATCGGCGGCGCGGCGGTCACCGGTGGCGTGGGCACCGTGGTGGGCGCGATGGTCGGTGGTCTGATCATGGCGGTGATGAGCAACGGCATGCAGCTGATGGGCATCGACCAGTCGACCCAGTCGGTGGTGAAGGGTCTCGTCCTGCTCGTCGCGGTCGCCTTCGACGTCTACAACAAGCGTCGCGCCGGCACCGCCCGCTGAGGCCTGGACAAGCACGCAAAGTGGCCCCTGACCGCAGAGCGGTCAGGGGCCACTTTGCGTGTCTGACCAACTCCGCAATCTTGCACTTTGGGTCGACGCTGTGCGGCTTACGCGGCGGAAGTCGGGACAGCAGGTGCACGATCGATGGGGTGGGTCAGTGGCAGGT
The DNA here is from genome assembly GCF_040608575.1 of Micromonospora sp. NPDC005171. Classification (NCBI taxonomy): domain Bacteria; kingdom Bacillati; phylum Actinomycetota; class Actinomycetes; order Micromonosporales; family Micromonosporaceae; genus Micromonospora; species Micromonospora sp. NPDC005171. The sequence continues at coordinate 67,565 of NZ_JBEXIM010000006.1, forward strand.
GCTGGTGCCGCTGTCGGTGTAGGTCTGCCCGGCTACCGGTACGAACTGCCAGTCGTAGCTGTTGGAGTGCAGGGTGAACTTCAGGACGCCCCACGCCGAGCTGTTGCGCGCCTCGCTGTTGGGCTGGATGGTGCCGAAGCCGTAGTGACTCGCGCCGCCCATCCCGGCGACGAAGCTGCGCATGCCCCGGCTGGTGTCGGCGCCGCCGGACGGGTTCATCGGGGCGAACCGCTCGTACACGTGGTTGTGTCCCCACACCACGACGTCGGCGTTGTAGTCGTAGAGCGCCTGGTACAGCGGGCGCGTCGACGTCGACGGCGCGTGGTTGGAGCTGGACGTGAACAGCGGGTGGTGCCAGTACGCGATGGTGCACGGCTTGCTGCTGGCGGCCAGGTCCGCGCGCAGCCACTGCTCCTGCGTGGAGCCGGCCGACATGCTGATGTTCGAGTTCAGCGACACGATGTGCCAGTTGCCGAGGTCGTACGAGTAGTACCCGCGACCGCTCGGGCCGGCGGACGTACCGAAGTAGTTGTAGTAGCCGGTCGCGCCCGACGTGTTGTAGTCGTGGTTGCCCGGCGACGGGCGGGTGCGGGACTTGTGCCGACCCCAGGTGGGCTCGTAGTAGCTGCTGAACTGTGACGCGGTGCCGCTGTCGTAGACGTTGTCGCCGGTGGTGAAGACCGTTCCCGGGATGGAGTCGAGCAGCGTCGCGGTGGCGCTGTCGCCGGAGCCCGAGTCGGCGATGTCGCCGGCACCGACGAAGACCGGGTCGCCCGACGGCGGTGGCGTGGTGGTCCCGGTGGTGACCACCAGCTGCGGAGCGTCCGCGCCACTCTCGCGGGTGTCGTAGTAGGCGCCGTCGCCGCTGGCCGAGGTGGCGCCGAAGCTGTACGTGCCGTTGCCGGTTACCGCGGCCGTGACGTCGACCTCGTACCAGGTGTTGCCGCTGACCGCGCCGATGGTGCCGAGCGTGGCCCCGTCGATGGTCGGCTGGTTGTTCCAGGTGGTGCCGGTCTCCGACCAGGTCGTGTTGGACATCCGGCGGAACGTTCCACCGGCGTCGCTGCCACTGTTGCCACTGATGGTGCGCAGTCGCAGCTTGGCGCCGGTCACCGTGCCGCTGACACCGCTCACTGTGAAGCGCAGGAACGAGCGCCGCACCGGCGAGTTGTCGACAACGACCTGGGTTGACGTGCCGTAGTTGGTGGTGGCCGTGTCGCTCTGAACGTAGGTGTCAGCGACCGGCGTGAAGGTGACGCTCGCCGCCGACGCCGCGCCAGCGCCGGTCACGACGACGGCGGCGGTCGCGGCGACGATCACCGTGACCACCCCCAACGTCACCGACGGGCGGGGGAATCGAATGTCCATCCAGGACTCCTTACCTCGTGGGAAGAGCGCAAGGAATGTAGGAAGGTCGATCAGCCGGCGAGCGACCGGCGGATGAACAGTGCGTCCCGGCAGGCGAACACCTCGGTGTTGAGAGCCCGTTCACCCGCCCCTCGCCCGGAAGCCACCGGCGGTCAGTTGTGCGCTCTCCACTGAGTACGGACGATGGCTGCCCGTCGACCGTCGATCCGAGGAGATGCTCGTGTACCTGTCGACCGTCTCCCGGCCGGCCGCCGAGGAACCCGATCCCGCACCACCACGCCGACGGCTCGCGTTGGTCAGCGGCAACGTCGTCGCACTCGGCACGGTCAGCCTGATCACCGACGTCTCGGCCGAGATGGTTGCCGCCGTGCTGCCCCTCTATCTGGTGCTGGGCCTGCACCTCAGCCCGGTGGCGTTCGGCGTCCTGGACGGCGTCCACACCGGTGCCACAGCGTTGCTGCGGGTCGTCGGTGGCTTCGCCGCCGACCGGTTCCGGCGGCGCAAGCTGATCGCCGGCATCGGCTACACGCTCTCGGCGGTCGCGAAGCTCGGCCTGCTGCTCGCCGGCCGGTCGGTACCGGCGATCGGCGCCGTCATCGCCGTCGACCGAATCGGCAAGGGGGTGCGGAGCGCGCCGCGCGACGCGCTGATCACGCTCTCCACGCCACCCGAGGCGTTGGGTCGGGCGTTCGGGGTGCACCGGGCGATGGACAGCGTCGGGGCGTTCCTCGGGCCGCTCGCCGCGTTCGCGGTCCTGCTGGTCGTCGGGCAGTCGTACGACGCGGTCTTCGTCACCAGCTTCTGCATCGCGGCCCTGGCCGTGGTGGTGCTCGTGCTGTTCGTCCGGGAGCAGCCGCCCGGCCAGGCAACGGACGGCAAGGCGGCGGACGGCGAGGCGGCGGACCGGCCGGAGGACCCGAAGGTCTCCGTGCGCGAGGCGTTCGCACTGCTGCGCGGCGGACCCGCCCGCCGGCTGGTGCTGGCCGCCGCGATGCTCGGGTTGGCCACCGTCGGCGACGGCTTCGTCTACCTGTTGCTGCAACGCCGGGAGGACCTCGGTCTGCGCTGGTTTCCGCTGCTCGCGGTGGGGACCAGCCTCGCCTACCTGCTGCTCGCCGCCCCGCTCGGCGTACTCGCCGACCGGATCGGCCGCCTCCCCGTGGTGATCGGCGGCTACACCGCCCTCGGCGCGACGTACCTGCTGCTGGCCGGCCCGGTCGACGGTTGGCCCCTGATCGCGCTGACGCTGGCGTTGTACGGCGCGTTCTACGCTGCCACCGACGGCGTGCTCATCGCCCTCGCCGGACCGGTGCTGCCAGCGCGGCTGCGGACCACAGGGATCGCGCTCGTGCAGACCGGGCAGGCCTTGGCGTACCTCGTCTCCTCGGTGCTCTTCGGTCTCGCCTGGCAGGCGTGGGGACCGGAGAACGCGATCCGCGCGGCGGCCGTCGCGGTCGCCGGGGTCCTGGTCGGCACGCTGCTCCTGCTGGCTTCCCCGTCCCGTCTGATCACCCGGAAGGTGCCCCGATGACCGCGATGTCGAACCGAGCGAAACTCGGCGTGGTGGTCGCCTCGGCCGTGCTGCTGGGCAGCGTGGCGGCCGGCTATGTGGCCGTGGCGGCGGAACCCGCCTCGGCGCCGTCGCCCGCCAGCGGCGAGCAGGCGGTCACCCTGACACCCGGCCCGCGCCTGCTGGCGATCACCGACAGGTACGTGTCCACAGTCGCGGCGGCCGATCCCGCCGGGTCGCGTACGGTCTCCGGCCTGGAATGCCTCCGGGTGTACGCCGCCGCCGGCACCGGGGTCTGTCTGAAGCCGGAGACCGCGTGGTCGTACCAGGTGGTCGTGCTCGACGCGACGCTGCGCCAAACCCGGGCGGTGAGTGTGCCGGGGCTGCCGAACCGGGCCCGGGTCTCGGCCTCCGGCCGGATGGTCTCCTGGACCACGTTCGTCGGTGGTGACTCGTACACCTCAAGTGGGTTCTCCACCCGCACCGGGATCCTCGACACCCGCACCGGCGCCACGGTGGCCTCGCTCGAAGAGTTCGCGATCACCCGGGACGGCCGGGGCTACCGCAACGCGGACGTCAACTACTGGGGCGTCACCTTCACCGCCGACGACAACCGCTTCTACGCGACCATGGCGACCGGGGGTAGGAGGTACCTCGTCCGGGGTGACCTCGCGGCCCGTAGCGTCGAGACCCTGAAGGAGAACGTCGAGTGCCCGTCGCTGTCACCGGACGGCAGCCGGCTCGCGTTCAAGGAGGCGATCGACGCCGACCCGGCGAAGGGCTGGCGGCTGTCGGTCCTCGACCTGGCCACCATGCGGGTCACCGCGACCGCCGAGACCCGCAGCATCGATGACCAGGCCGCGTGGCTGGACAGCGGGAAACTCGCCTACACGCTGCGTGGCGACGACGGCCAGCCCGACGTCTGGAGCGTCCCGGCGGACGGGTCGGGCGCGGCGACGCTGGTGATCCCCGGCGCCGAGTCGCCGTCCCCGCTGACCTGACGGGCCGGCCCCGGGCCCGACGGTCCGGACACCTGAACGCCTTGGCGCGGACAGCATTCCGTCATGTCGGATTCCGCCCCGCACCCATCGCCGTTCATCGACGTTCCCGAGGCTGTTGACCATGACAAGGCTGAGTCGTCGCATTTTCGTCCTCAGTGGACTGGTTACCGCCGGAGTCGCGGTGACACCCCGCCAGGGTGCCCGCGCCGCGGTGCCGTACCCCTTCAAACTCGGTGTGGCGTCCGGTGATCCGGCGCCGGACAGCGTGGTCCTCTGGACCCGCCTGGCACCGTCCCCGCTCAACGCCGACGGGCAGGGCGGCATGGCCGACGCCGACGTGACAGTGGAGTGGCAGGTGTCCACCACCGACCGCTTCACCTCGCTGGTCGCCTCCGGCTCGGTGGTCGCCCGGTACGCCGACGCGCACTCCGTGCACGCCATCGCGGGCGGGCTGGCCGCCGACTCCGACTACTACTACCGGTTCCGGGCCCAGGGCCAGATCTCACCGGTCGGGCGGACCAGGACCACCCCGGCGCCCAGCGCCTTCGGCCGTGACCTGGTGATGGCCTTCGCCTCCTGCGCCCACTACGAGGCCGGCTACTACACCGCGTACCGGCGGATGGCCGAGGACAACCCGGGCCTGATCCTGCACCTCGGCGACTACATCTACGAGGGCGGCGTCGGCAGCTCCCCGGTGCGGCAGCACGTCGGCGCCGAGATCGTGTCGCTGGCCGACTACCGCCGCCGGTACGCGCTGTACAAGTCCGACCCGGACCTGCAGGCGGCACACGCGGCGGCTCCCTGGCTGGTGGTGCCGGACGACCACGAGGTGGAGAACAACTACGCCAACATGGTCCGCAACGACAGCAGCCCGACGCTCACCGCCGCCCAGTGGACCGCCCGGCGGACCGCCGCGTACCGGGCCTACTACGAGAACATGCCGCTGCGACCGGCGTCCGCCGCCAACGGCAACAGCATCCCGTTGTACCGACGTGTCCGCTGGGGGCAGCTCGCCACCTTCCACATGCTCGACACCCGCCAGTTCCGCGACGACCAGGCCTGCGGGGACGGCTGGAAGGTCTGCGCCGACGCGGACCTTGCCTCCCGGTCGCTGACCGGCGCCACCCAGGAGGCGTGGCTGCTCGACGGGCTGGCCCAGCGCTACGGCACCTGGGACATCCTCGGCCAGCAGGTCTTCTTCGCCCAGCAGCTCGACGCGAACGGGGCGGCGAGCATGGACGCGTGGGACGGCTACCGGGCCTCCCGCAGCCGGATCCAGACCGGCTGGCAGCAGCGTGGGGTACGTAACCCGCTGGTGCTCACCGGCGACGTGCACAGGTCGTGGGCCAACGACCTCAAGGCCGACTACGCCAACCCCTCCTCGGCCACCATCGGCACCGAACTGGTCTGCACCTCGATCAGCTCGACCGGCAACGGCAGCGGCAGCACCACGGTCCCGAACGCGGCGGCCAATCCGCACCTGAAGTTCTACTCGGACCGGCGCGGCTACGTCCGTACCACCATCAGCCGCAGCCAGGTCCGGGCGGACTTCCGCGCGGTGAACACGGTGACCGAGCACGGCGCGGCGGCCTCCACAGTGCGTTCGTTCGTCATCCTCGACGGCCAGCCCGGCCTGCAGGCCGGGTAAGGGAGAGAGCCACCATGAGCGCGATCACCGCACTGCTCACCGCATCCCTGCTGGTCCCGAACGTGGTTCCCGGGCCGACCGCGATGACCGCCGAGGCGGTCACCTGGACCACCGCCAACAGCGTCGCCACCGGCGACCAGGACCTGCCCTCCATCGCCATGAACCGCAACGGTCACGTCGCGGTGGTCTGGGAGGACGACCGGGACAGGACCGCCCCGGAGGACGACACCCACAGCGAGATCTACCTGCGGTTGTTCCGCGACGGCACGCCCGCGTACGAGCTGAAGCTCTCCACCGGGGGGACCAGCGGGGCCGCCTGGCGGCACCTCAGCCCCGACGTGGGGCTCGACGACCGGGGCAACGCCGTGGTGGTCTGGGCCGCCGACGGCGACGGCAACGGCGTCTACAACATCCAGTACCGGGTGGTGTCGCCCGCCGGCGCGGTGCTCGGCTCCGGGCAGGCCAACGCCAGCGACGCCGGGCAGCAGATCTGGCCGAAGGTCTCGGTCGACCCGGACGGCGCGCCCACCAACGCCGCCGCCGTCGGCTTCACAGTGGTCTGGGAGGACGTGCAGGGAACGGCTCCCGCCACCGTCAAGGCCGCCGGCTTCACCGCGGCCACCACCAAGGCGTACGAGGTGACGGCCTCGCAGACGACGGGCACGCACCACCGTCCCGACGTGGCGGTGTCCGCCTCCGGCGAGGCGTTGGTGGTCTGGGACGAGGACGCCGACGCGAACGGGTCGTACAACATCGGGCTGACCCGCCTGGCCCGCTCCAACGGTGCCGTGGCGCTGTCGCGGCGGACGGCCAACGCGCAGAGCGGCGGGCAGCAGCAGCGCGCCTCGGTGGCGGCGAACTTCGCCGGTGACTTCACCGTCGGGTGGGAATCCGACCACACCGGCACCCGGGGCGTCTGGGCTCGGTCTTTCACCGCGACGGGCACGGCCCGGCACGACGAGGTCCCGGTCTCCACCGGCACCGGTGCCATCGCTCCGGGCGTCGGCATCGACGACCAGGACAACATCGTGGTGGGCTGGACGGTGTCCGGCGCCAACCCGGACGTCTGGGCGCGGGGCCTCAACCCGGACGGCACGTCCACCGGCCGGCTGGCGGCGCAGGCGCTGAGCCAGACCACTACCGGTCGCCAGGAGCACTTCGCGGTCGCCGCGTCGCCCTGGGGTGAGGTGAGCGTCTGCTACACCGACGACAACGACGGCAACTCCTTCGACCAGGTGCTCCTCGGCCTGGGGACGACGAACTCCACCTGGCTGATGTCCGCCGACGAGCTGCGCCGACTCAAGGCGCGGGCGGAGGTCACCACCCACTGACCCGGGCCTGCGCCCGGCGTGGTGGACGAGCAGCGTGATCCACTCGGGTTCGGTGAAGTCGCGGTGTCCCCGGTAGTGGGACACCGCGACTTCCGCAAAACCGTGTCGATCACGCCGTTTCGTCCGGGTGCTACGGGCTCAATTGGCGCGGGTCAGCCGCTCGTAGAGCACCACGGCGGCGAGGAAGAGCGCCAGTAGCCCGAGGGCGGCCAGCGCGGGCAGTATCCGGGCCACCGGCAGCAACAGGAGGACGACGCCGATCGCGACGAGCTGACCCGACGAGCCGCGTACGGTCAGCCGGAGGAACAGCAGACGGCCGATGAGGTAGAGCGCGGCCCCGCCGTAGAGCACGGTCGTCGCCGACCACCCCATCGGCTCCCCGCCAGGGTGCCGAGCCTGATCCGTCAGGCTCGCGAGGATCAGGTGGATACCCAGGGCGAAGTAGACGACCCCGGCGACCAGCGGCAGGTGCGCGAGCGTGTACGCGTCCGACGCCAACTGTTGACGGCGTCGGGAGCGCGGCGAGGCCGAGGTCAGCACCTTCGTGGCTTCCGGGGCGACGCCCACGAAGTAGAGCCACCACAGGCACACGGTCGCGGCGAAGCCGAACACCGCAGCCAACAGCGCCGGCCAGGCGATCATGACCGGACCGACGCCGGCCCCGGCCGACAGCAGGGACTCACCGAGCACGATGATCAGCACCAGACCGTGGCGTTCGGCGAAGTGGGCCCCGCTGCGGACCTCGCCGAAGCTGGCGGAGGTGGCGATCCGGCCGCCGCCGTAGTCGACGAGGAACGCGACGGTCCACAGCACGGTCTGCGCGGTCCCGCCGAGGATGGCGCCCGCCAGAAGCGGAGCCCAGGCGATCGTGGTGGACGCGGCGAAGCGCAGGGTCTGCCGGCGGTACTGCGGGTTGCCGGACGAGGCGTAGGTCATCAGACCGAGGTGCAGCCCGCGGACCACGATGTAGGCGGCGGCCAGGGTGAGCGGTGGGCGCAGCGCTCCGTCGTGGCGTTGCCATGCCTCGGGGAGCACCAGGGCGGCCACGAAGATGGCTGCCATTGCCGCGAGCATCCCGGCCAGCACGGGGCCGTTGTCCGCGCGGACCTGGTTGCCCAGCCAGGCGTAGCAGCTCCACGCGTACCAGAACCAGAGCAGGAGCAGCAGCCCCTGGTAGAGGGTGAGTGGCCCCAGCGACTCCGCCATGAACCCGATGAGCCGCGTCAGCGCGAAGACCAGGACCAGGTCGAAGAAGATCTCGAAGGTCGTGGCCCGGTGTGCCTCCTCGACCAGCACCGGCCGGGACCGAAGGGCACGGCTCATCGGTTCATCCTCGTCGGTCCATGACCCTGCCCGGTGGTCGATGCGCGAAATCGGACGATGTAGGAAACCTTCGATCGGTGCGTTGACTTTGATGGTTTACTACACAACAATCAGCTCCAATATTCACATCCATCTCTGTTATTGGCCGATAGCCCCTGCTCAATCCCGCCAGCACCCACCCCTCAGCGGCCGCGTGCGCTCTATCGCTCCGGCCTGGACCCCCATGGAAAGCGAGGCCACGATGAGACAAGGTCGGCGACTGGTCGGCGGCGCAGCCGCAGCCCTACTGGTGGTCACGAGCCTGATCGGGGCGGCGCCCAGCGCCGCCTCCGCAGCCGTCACCCCCGCGCTCACCGACGCGGTGACCGCCAAGCTGCTCGGCGTCGCGCAGGTGTCCACCGCCGCGCGACCGGAGACCCGGGTCACCGTCAGCCGTACCAGCGGCAAGTGGGCGTTCGGCACCGCCGTCGCGCTCGCCCCCCGGCAGGAGGACGCCCACCCGACCGGGTCGATCTTCATCGCCCGGTCCGAGCCCGCCGGGTGGCGGATCGCCTTCGACGGCGAAGCCGCCTTCGGCGAACTGGCCGCCGCGTCGCCCCTCACGACGGCTCCGGAAAAGCGCGTACTCACCACCACCCCGGCCCCGATGTACGCCGGCGGCGACTACCGGACCGGGATGGCACTGCCGTTCGGGGTGGGCCAGACGTGGACGCTCACCAGTGGCCCGCACGGCTGGGGCGGAACCGAGTCGCCGTACAGCTCGGTCGACCTGGCCGGCGGTGACCAGGTGGTCCGCGCGGCGCGGGCCGGAGCGGCGTACACGATGTGCCAGGGGTGGATCCGGGTCATCCACGACCGGGGCTACTCGACCGACTACTACCACCTGTGGAACAGCATCTCCGTCAACGGCGCAAGCGTCGGCCAGGGTGCCGTGCTGGGCAACACCGGCACCGACGTGACCTGTGGCGGCGCCGCCTACGGTCGGCACGTCCACTTCGGGCTCCGGCAGAACAGCGCGTACGTGCCGATCGCCGGCCACGACATCGGCAAGTGGGTGCTGGCCAACGGCGCCGCCGCCTACCAGGGCGGGGCGCGGCACGGGTCGGCCTGGGCCGGTGCCGGTGCGGGTCTCTACAACTACGGCGCGCTCGGCTTCAACCAGGGGGTGGTCGACGCGAACGGCGGTGGGGTGCTCACCCGACGTGCCGGGCCGGGGACCGGCTACGGCTCGCTCGGCTCGGTGGCGGACGGCGCCACCGTCACCATCTCCTGCTCCGCCAACGGCACCTCCCACACCGGGCGGTACGGCACCACAGCGCTCTGGAACCGGTTGAGCGACGGCAGTTGGGTGTCCGACGCCTACCTGTCCACCGGGGTGAACGGCCCGATCAACGGCTGGTGCTGACGACGTCGACCGCCGAGGTTGGCGGCTCACCGGCCGCCAACCTCAGTCACCGCAAGGGAGTTGCTCATGTCCGTTCGTAGCTTCCACCGAGGCCGGATCCTGCTCGCCCTGACCACCACACTGACCGGAGTCGTCGCGGTCGGGTCACCTGTCATCGCCGACCCCGCTGGGACGCCGGCGCCGGCCGCCCCGCTGGCCGTCGCGTTCGACACCGCCGCAGCCCGGTACGACGTTCCACGCGACCTGCTGGTGGCGCTGGGGTACGCCGAGTCACGGCTGGACATGCACACCCGCATTCCGAGCGCGGCGGGCGGCCACGGGCTGATGCACCTGGCGAGCAACCCCGGCGTACGCACCCTGGACGAGGCTGCCGCGCTCACCCGGCTCAGCGCGGCCACGCTGCGGACCGAACCCGCGGCGAACGTGCTCGGGGCGGCCGCCGTGCTGCGTTCGTACGCCGATCAGGCGGGCCTCACCGTCGCGACGCGCGACGACGTGAACGGTTGGTACGGGCCGCTCGCCCGGTACGGCGGCGCCAGCGAGCCGTCGGTCGCCCGACTCTATGCGGACACCGTCTACGACCTGCTGCGTGCCGGGTTCACCGGCCGCGGCGAGGTGGTGGCCGGGCGGCCGGTCGCGCCCCGGCGGGGTGCCCTGGAGCGGGCCGCCGTGCTCGGTGGGACCGGCACCCTCAGCACCGACTACGGGCCGGCCGCGTGGGCACCGGCGAGCACGAGCAACTACACGGTGGCCAGCCGGCCGGGCAGCCACCCGGTGACCCGCATCGTCATCCACACCGCGCAGGGCTCGTACTCCGGCACCGTCAGCTGGTTCCAGAACCCGGCGGCCCAGGCCAGCGCGCACTACACCCTCCGGTCCTCGGACGGGGCGGTCACCCAGTCGGTGCGGGAGAAGGACATCGCCTGGCACGCCGGCAACTGGACCTACAACACCCAGTCGATCGGCATCGAGCACGAGGGGTACGTCGACAACGCCGCCTGGCTCACCGACGCGATGTACCGGGCGTCCGCCGCGCTCACCCGCAACCTCGCCACCAAGTACGGCATCCCGAAGGACCGGGCGCACATCATCGGGCACCACGAGGTGCCCGGGGCCACCCACACCGACCCGGGACCGAACTGGAACTGGACCTACTACCTGCAGTTGGTGAACGGGATCACCGGCATCGGCTCCGGCACGGTGGTCACCGAGGCGTCCAGCCTGAACGTGCGTTCCGGCCCCGGTGCCAGCTACCCGGTCGTCGGCTCGGTCGCCGACGGCGCCACCGTCGCCGTCTACTGTCAGGCCGTCGGCAGCACGGTCACCGGTCCGTACGGCACGACGGCCGTCTGGAACCGGATCGGCACCAACCGCTACGTCTCCGACGCCTACCTGCTGACCGGCTACGACGGGTACATCCCGAACGTGCCGCGTTGCTGAGGGCGCGGTACGACCACGATCGCTCAGGCGACCGCCGACGAGCCGAAGAGCAGGTCCAGCTGGGCGTCCAGCGCGCCCAGCGCCTGCTCGGCGGTGTACTGCCCGCCCAGCAGGTAGACACCGAGCCCCTCCATCAGAGCCAGCAGTCCGGCCGCCGCGGCGGCGCCGTGGCGGCCGGGCAGGACGCTGGCGATGAACCCGGTGAACTGCGCGGTGTCCTCGTGCAGGCTGGGTGCGGCGGACGGTCGCACCGCCGTGTAGGCGAGGAACGCGAGCGCAACCCGCCCGTTGTCGCGGGTGCCTTCGTCGAGTGGCAACAGCGCGGCGAGCATCGCGCGCAGCAGCAGCCGGGGCGACGGGTTCTCGCCCAGCCGCGCCACCGCCTCGGTGACCCGGAGTTGGCTGCGCTCCCGCACCACACTCAATGCGAACGTCATCATCTCGTCCTTGGTCCGGAAGTAGTGCTGGACCATTCCGGCGGACACGCCGGCCTCGGCAGCCACGTGTCGGAGGCTGACGGCCTCCAGGCCCTGATCGGCGGCGACCCGCATCAGCGCGTCCGCGATGAGGGTGCGTCGCTCCTGGTGATCGACCTTCTTGGGCATGGCCTCGATCGTTTCACAGTGGGTGGTCCGGACACCCCGCCAGCGCGGCGGTCACCGGCTGGCGGTGGTGCTCGCCGGGGCACCCCGGGCGCTGCGCAGCAGGCCGTCCGGGTCGTCGGCGTACAGTCGCAGCTCGTGCATCGGCGTGGACCCGGTCTTCGGCAGGTCGAAGGTCAGCGGCCGACGCAGCAGGACGTCGATGCTGGTCTGGCTGCCGACCGAGATGGACACCACCCGCCGGTCGCCCTCCTGCTCGACCTGCACCGATCTGCTCGACGGCAGCGAGCGGTAGCGCTTGCGCAGGGCCTCGACGTCAGTCCACGGGATCCAGATGTCGATGCCCCAGCTGAGCCGCACCCGCAGGCCACGGTCGGTGACGACGTGGGGGTGGATGGTCATGCTGGCGAACAGGCCGATCATCCAGAGCAGACCCCAGATGCCGAGGCCCAGAACGATCCAGCGGGCGGGCCGCCACGGCACCACGTGGGTGACCACCACGTCGAAGATCGGGATCTCCACGACCGACAGGCCGATGAAGATGCCCAGGATCGGCTTGACCACGCCGAGGTAGCCGAACGGCTCGTCGCCGGGCCCCAGCGGAAGTGGGCGACGCCGCGCCCACACGTACAGGCTGCGCCACGTCGCGGCCTCGGCCTCGGCCGCCCGACGCAGCAGCGTGCCCACCCGCGCCCTGGCCGGTGTTGTCGTGTCGGTCATGATCGTCCTTCTCGTTCGGGGGCCGACGGTCGGTGCGGCGTGACGGTTCCGGCGCCGCCGTCCACTGTGACGAGCTGCCCGGTGGTGATGGTCCGGGTGGCGTCCGGCACGCAGATGACGGCGGGAATGCCGTACTCGCGGGCCACCGTCGGGCCGTGCGCCATGATCGCGCCGGTTTCGGTGACCAGCGCCGCCGCGGTGAGGAACAGCGGGGTCCAGCCGGGGTCGGTGGTCGCGGCCACCAGAATGTCGCCGGGCTCGACGTGGGCGCTGCCCGGGTCGTGGACGACCCGGGCGGGGCCGGTCACCCGGCCCGCCGACGCGCCCACACCGGTGAGCGTCCCGTCGAGCGCGGGCGTCGCCGGCAGGACGGTCTCGACATCCGTGCCGTCGGAGAGCAGCGCCACCGGCACCGTCCGGCGCCGCAGCTCCCGGCGGTGCACCGCCCGTCGGGCGGTGACGGTGCCGCGCAGATCAACACCCTGGTGTACGGCGGTGTGCACCTCGTCGAGGGTCAGGAACATGATGTCGTCGGGCTGGTCCAGCAGGCCGGAGTCGTGCAGGTCGGCGCCGATGAGCAGCAGTTGGCGGCGCGTCTCCCGCAGCGAGTACAGTCCGGCGAACTTGCCGGCCTCGCGCAGGCCGGCCAACGACCGCGCCCGGCGCAACAGAAAACCGGCCACCCTGCCGCGCACCGGCCGCCGGCGGCGAGCTCGCGTGACCAGCTCCCGCAGCGCCGTCTCCGCCGCCGCGGCGGCCCGCTCGAAGCGCTGGTCGGGGCCCTGCTGCGGATCGGTGACCCGCAGGTAGTTGGCGACCGCGGCGAAGACCGGCGTGGGGTCCTCCGCCCAGCGGGGCACCCCGAGGTCGACTTCGGCGACGCCCCGGTGACCGTAGCCGTCCAGGAAGGCCGCCATGCCGATGTCGGGCAGCGTCCCGCGCAGGTAACGCGCGGCCAACTCGGCCGGCGGGGTGTCGAGGAGAAGCTGGCGGTGGTCGCCCGCGCCCTGGGCGAGCCGCCACAGGGCCAGGTCCATCTCGATGGTGACGTTGTGCGGCATGCCGCCCAGCACGGCGTGGATCTCGTCCGGGCCGGCGACGCCCTTGAGCAGGGCGGTCGGCAGCGCGGTGGCGAGCATCCCGGCGACGATCGGCCACATGATCGCGTCGGCGCTGTCATCGGCGTCGGCGTCCTGTGCCTGCACGAAGCGCAGCCGGTCCGCTGTGGTACGCAGGTCGGCGGGGGCGGCTGAGCGTACTCTCAGCTGCTCGATCGCCGCGAACATCCGGGCCCGCGCGGCCTCGGGACGGGCCAGCGCCCGCAGGATGCCCACCACCGCGCGGCCGGCCGTCCGCAGCGACGCGGCCCCCGGCGCCCCACCGCGCCGGGCGCCGCCGCTGGTGGGGGCGAACCGGGGATCCGCGAGCACGTGCTGCATCACCGCTTGGGCGCGCGGCCCGAAGTCGACAGCCAGGAGCTTCACCAGTCGCTTGCGCGACGATCGATCGCGCGCGAGGTCGGTCAGATCGCCGTAGAGGCGGCCGCCGATGTCGACGATCTCGACCCGTACCCCGAGCGCGGCGAGCATCGCGGCGATCTGCGTCCGCAGCGTCGACATGCCCATCGGGGTGACAGGTTGCCGCATGCCTTGGACGTGCCCGAACTCCAGGTAGACGCGGGGGAGGGGCTTTTCGCTCGGCGGTGGGGCGGGAAACAGGCTGGTGATCGGCCGGGACTGGAGCAGCCACAGCACGTCGTCCGCGTCGATCGCCCACTCGACATCCTGCGGACAGCCGAAGTGGGCCTGCAACCGCTCGCCGGTGGCGCGGAGGCGGGCCAACTGGGCCGCCGTCAGGCAGCCGGCCGCGGTGCGCGTGACGTCGTCGAGGACGTAGTGGTCGACGGCGGTGGCGCCGTCCACCACCGCCGTGCCGAGGCCCGGGGCGGCGTCGACCGCCATCTCGTCGCGGCGGCCGGTCAGCGGGTTCGCGGTGAACAGCACTCCTGCCACCGTGGGTGTGACCATGCGCTGCACGACGACGGCCATCCGCACCGCACGATGATCGATCTGGTGGGCGTCGCGGTAGGCGGTCGCGCGCTCGCTGTGCAGCGAGTCCCAGCATTTCTCGATGGCGGCGACCAGCTCGGCGGTGCCGGTGACGTTGAGGACGGTGTCCTGCTGCCCGGCGAAGCTCGCGTCCGGCAGGTCCTCGGCTGTGGCGCTGGAGCGCACCGCCACCGGGCCCGCGCCGAGCCGCTGGTACGCGGCGTCGACCTCGGCCGTGGGAACGACGCCGAGCCGGTGCGCCTCGGTGGTCACGCAGAATCCGTCGGGGACCTGCTCGCCGTGCCGGATCAGCTCGCCCAGCCCGGCCGCCTTGCCGCCGACAACTGCGGTCATGGCGGCGGTCACCTCGGACAACGCGATCACGTGCATGACGGCCCACTCTCTTTGCAATACGACTGCATTGCATCTGACCGTACCCTCTTGGCGATGCGACTGCAATGTCACCGCTGGGGGGCCACCTCCGGACCGCTGCCTTGCCGGGATCTGCCATGCTCGGGCCGGTGACGACCGGCCGCCCGCCCAGAGCACGTTCCCACCGCCGCCCTCGAAGCCGAACCATCCGCGTCCTCCTCGCGTTCGTCGCGCTGGCGGCCGTCCTGGGCATCGCTGTGGTCGCGGTGCCGATGCTGCGACCGGCCGGGCCCCGCCCGCTCTTCCAGATGCCGGTGACCTGCGGCGAGACGTGGCAGCTCAGCACCTACCCCGGTCACGACGACTACGACGTCGACTTCTTCCCGACCGAGGGCGAGACGTGGGGGCGGCCGGTGCTCGCGTCGTACGCCGGTACGGTTACCGTGGCGGGCATCAACGGCTCGCTGGGCGGCCGGACCCCGGAGGACCCGGACGGCCCACGCGGGCGCGGCGGCGGTTACTGGGTGAAGATCGACCATGGCGGCAAGTGGGAGACGCAGTATCTGCACATGCTCGAACCGCCACTGGTCACTGTCGGTCAGAAGGTCGCCCAGGGTGACCAGATCGGGCGGCTCGGCAGTACCGGCAACTCCGGCGCGCCGCACCTGCACTACGAGCAGCGCCGCGGCTGGGAGAAGGTCGAGACCCACTTCGACGGCGTCCCGTCCGGCATCACCACTGACGAACGCGAACAGATCCTCCGGCGGGTGAGCAACAACTGCCCGGCCGTCTCCTGAGGAGTGCAGTTTGCCCGGCGATGCTCGGGGGCACTGATTCGGGAGACAGTGCAGACGCAGGGAGGAGCCAGCCATGGTCAAGGGTGACGTCGACACGTACCACGAGGACGGGCAGTGGAAGAACAAGCCGGAGGGCCACCAGCGGGCCAGCAGCACGCATGACGTGAAGGCCGACGCGCAGGCCCAGGGCCGCGAGATGGCGGCGGACCGCGGCGTCGAACACGTGATCAAGAAGCAGGACGGCACGATCGGGGAGAAGAACACCTACCCCCGCAGCCGTGACCCCCGGGACATCGAGGGCTGACGGCTTCCAGGCTCAGCGGACCGACCTCCTCGGCATGACCGAGGGGGTCGGTCCGCTTTACCCGCTCGGGCATCCGCCGGCTTCGCCGAGCCCCGCGAGCAGATTCAGGCCGCGACCACGTACGGGAACGTGGCGGAACGGGCGGCCTTCGTGACCTCCGAGGTGAGGCCGGAGGTGGTGCCGGTGTTGAGGACCAGGGAGAACATCACCTCGGGTGCGTTGTCGGCCAGGGCGCGACCGTTGCGGACCGCGAACCCGAAGTTCGCGGCCGTGCCGACCTTGTACGACAGCAGGTCCGGGTAGAGTTGCCGGGCGACGCTCCAGCCGTACGCCTGGGGGTCCGGTGCGGTGCCGTTCGCCTTGACCACCCTGGCGACCGCGTTCGCGATCTCCTCGCCGCCTTCGGTGAGGTCGGTGCTCGGGTGCCGGAAGTTGGCGGGGTCGGAGAAGTCGGTGTCGTGGGGCCAGAAGATCGGCCACATCATCGGATGGCCGGCGCGGTTGATCTGGCGCCAACCGCCGGCATCGGTGGCCAGCATGGTGCGACACCACGCGCCGATCTCGGTGCCGTCGCGCAGCAGTGGCTCGTCATGGGAGACCTCAAGGACTATCGACTCGACTGTGGTGCCGGCGAAGCTGTTCTTGGCCTGGTCGACCCGCCACGCCGAGCGGTCCACCCGCGAACCGTTCTTGACCGCGCCGTTGATGGTGGCGAGCTCGTCGAGGTCGATGTAGAAGGGGTCGGTGATCCGGCCGGCCCAGATCCGCACGTTGCCGCCGGTCGTCACCTCACCGGTGCGCCCTTCGGCGATGGGGGTGCCCATCGCGGCGTCGTCGCGGGCGTCGGCTCCGGTGAGCTCGTACAACTGGAGGGCCTGCCGCGCGTCACCGTCCGGCTCGCCGAAGGCGAACCGGTAGGTCAGGTCCTCTACCTCGGCGCCATTGATGTGGATCTTGATTTCGTAGCGTGCCTCGGCGTGGAAGCCGCGCTTGATGTCGGCCTTGGTCACCGAGCTGTTGACGTCCATGACGAACACCGTGGCGCGGTCACCGTTGAAGACGAACAGGTCGTCGATGAACAACTGGCCGCCCTGGGCGGCCAGGGGGGTGTCGAGGTGGTGCGACATGAGCTCACTCCCGGAACTGCCGGATTCTGGACTAATCCGAACATAGTGGGCGTAAGCCTGGCCTCCCGGCTCATCGAGCCAATCCCGCTCGAGGAGGTGAGCGGGCCCGCACGGCGTGGGCCGCCCGAGTTCTGCTCGGACGGCCCACTCCTTCGTGCCCATGCGGTCAGCTCAGATGCGAGACCACTTCTGGTTGGCGGCGCCGAGGCAGTCCCACAGGTGCAGCTTGCCGCCGTTGTTGGGGTTGGCCTCCCGTACGTCCACGCACTTGTTGGCGTTGAGGTTGACCAGGTCACCGGCGGCGTTGAGGGTGAAGCGTTGCGCGGTGTTGCCGTTGCAACTGACCAGGTTGACCTCGGTGCCGTTGGCGGTGCCGGCCCAGGCCGGGTCCATGCACTTGCCCATCGCCCGGATGGTCCCGTCGGAGGCGAAGGTCCAGCTCTGGGCCGCCGTGGTGTTGCAGTCCCAGATCTGGAGTTTGGCGCCCTCGACCGGATCGGCGCCGGGGATGTCGATGCAGCGACCGCTCTGCGCACCCCTGATCCGGCTGGTGCCGGGAGCCGGGTCGCCCCCGCCACCCGAGGTGTAGCTGGACACCCGGACGTAGTCGACGAGCATCTGCTGCGGGAACTGGGTCGAGCCGTCCGGGTAGCCGGGCCAGTTACCGCCGACCGCCACGTTGAGAATCATGAAGAAGGGGTGGTCGAACACCCACCGGTTGCCGCCGAGCCGAGCCGGATCGACCCGGTGGTACTGCACCCCGTCGACATACCAGGTGATGACGTTCGGCTCCCAGTCCACCCGGTAGGTGTGGAAGGTGTCGGCGAGCGGCGCACCGAGGGTGCGGCTGCCCGTGATGCCGCCGCCGCCGGAGTAGCCGGGCCCGTGCACGGTGCCGTAGACGGTGTTGGGCTCCCGGCCGATGTTCTCCATGACGTCGATCTCGCCGGCGTCGGGCCACCCGCCACCGGTGCCGAGCATCCAGAAGGCCGGCCAGATGCCCTGACCACGCGGGATCTTGATCCGGGCCTCGAATCGCCCGTACGTCTGGGTGAAGGTGGCCGCCGTCAGCAACCGCGCCGACGTGTACTCGCAGCGCCCGTAGTGGCACTGGTAGTTGGCGGGGTTGTCCCGGCGGGCGGTGATGACCAGGTTGCCCTGGCCGTCGTGGACGGCGTTGCTGGTGCTGTTCGTGTAGTACTGCCGTTCGTTGTTGCCCCAGCCGCCACCGCCGGTGTCGAACCGCCATTTGTTCTGGTCGACGGGCGTGCCGGCGGGGGAGTTGAACTCGTCCTGCCAGCTGATGGGGCCGATGGCGGCTTCGGCCCGGTCGGGGTGCGCCGGGACGACGAGCGCCGTCGTGGTGGCGACGAGGGCGGCCGCCAGGAGTACGAGGGGGCGGAAGCGGAGGCTGGGCCGGGCTGTGAACACGGGAGGCTCCTCAGCGTGGGGGTGGAGGCGGTTTGCCAGGACAGAGAGCGCTCTCTAAAGCGAAGCATGTCGATATCGTGTCTTTCTGTCAAGAGTGTTTCCAATATCACGACCGTCCGTTACCGCCCGATGCTGACCAGTGAGCGGCAGGGCGTCGACCCCGGTCGTCAGCGTGGCGTCGATCGATGTCTCCGAGATGGACGGCTCTGACCCATCGAAGGAGTTCGGCGCGGCCGAGGGTTACTCGATAGCGGTCGAATCGACCCTTCCTATTGCCGTGGGGCGTCCACGCGGGACAGGATGACGAGGCGTGCCGGAAACGTTCCCGTAACCTGCGCGCTGCTGGTCTCTGTCACAAGGAAGTGGGAGTCAGTCATGAGCGAGGCGTCGACGGCGCTGGGTGTGCGCCTCTACCCGGATCTGGTCGAGCGGGGTGGCCTGGCCCCCGCGCTCATCGAAACCGCAGCCCGGCACGGGCTCGAGGTCGGCCGGGTGACCGCGCCGGAGCAGGGGCGGGCCCGATTCACCTGCGCCGAGCTGCACTCCGGCGAGGGCGTTGTCTGCGTGGGGCTGGGCTCACAGGCCCGATACTTCATGATCGACCTTCGCGTCTCGGGAGAGGTTCTCGCGCGCGGTGACGTCATGGACCTGGTGCAGGTCGCCCAGGTCGCCGCCGCCTGGCGGGCTGGCCTGACCTTCGCCGAGCTGACCGCCCGGTTCCCGTTCATGGAGGAGATCAAGCACCGCCCGGCACCGGTGGCCCAGGTCAGCTAGCCGGCGCGGTCGGGCAGGTCAGCAGCGCAGCCGAGGCGGCAGCGGTGACTCGGCGCCGCGGTCCCGGTTGAGATAGGTCGACTGGGCGAAGGCGACGAAGCGTTCCGCGTCGGTCGCCGTGGAAGCCAGTCCGAACGAGACCCGGACCGCGCCGCCCGTGGGCAGCCGCAACGCGGCGAGATACGCGTCGATCGTGTCGACCCCGGCCAACAGCCGTTGCCGGGTGGACTTCCGGCTGATGCCGAACGCGCCCTCGCCCGCGCCCGGGTTGCAGAAACAGCCGGTACGCAGGGAGAAGCCGGCCGCTGCCGCCTCCCGTGCCACGAGCCGTTCGTCGACAAGCGTGCCGTCCGGGTGGCGGAGGTTGAACGTCACGGTGCCACCGCGCCCCGCACCCGTCGCCGGCCCGTACACCTGGACCAGCGGCCCGCCGGTGTCGTGCCGCAGGGTGGCCAGTCGCTCCAGCAGCCACTCGGTGAGCAGGCCGACCCGCGCGTGTACGAGGTCCACGCCGATCGAGTCGAGCCAGCGCAACCCGAACTCCACGTCCGGGATGCTCAGGAAGTTGAGCGTGCCGTCCTCGAACGCCGACTCGTCGTCCATCGGCCGGTGCCAGTCGCCCTGCACGCTGACCGCGCGGATCGTGCCGCCGGCGAACCACGGACGGCGCAACCGGGCCAGCGCCGTACGGCGGGCTAGCAGCGCGCCGACCCCGGTGGGGTAGCCGAAGAGCTTGTACCAGCTCAGACACACGAAATCCGGCCGGACGACGCTGAGGTCCAGCCGGTTCGTCGGCGCGAAGGCGGCAGCGTCGAGCAGCACGTCGTAGCCCCGCTGGTGGGCCAGCTCCACCCAGCCCAGCGGGTGCTGCACACCGGAGAAGTTGCTCTGCGCCGGATAGGCGAACAGCCCACGACGACCGGACCGACCCCACCGACGGGGCAGGCCGCCCCGACCGGCGTCGAGCGCCGCGACCAGGTCCGACTCGGCGACCCGCAGTTCCGGCCCGCTCAGCGGCACGTAGCGGACGGAGGCGCGGGACGACCGGGCGTACTCGCGGATGCCGTTCACCGAGTTGTGGTTGTCCCAGGTCAGTACCAGCGGCGCGGACCGGCCGAAGTCGTACGCCTCGCCGACCAGCCGGCACGCGCCGCTGGCGTTCGGGGTGAAGACCACCGCGTACTCTGCCGGGTCGGCGCGGAAGAAGTCGAGCACCGCCCGTCGCGCCGACTCCACCAGTGAGCCCGCCGCCACACTCGTGGGGTTCTCCGAGTGGGGGTTGCTGTACAGGCCGGCGAGCAGCCGATCGTGGTGCGCACGAACCTGGGCCTGGGCCGCCACCCCGGCCCCGGCGTAGTCGAGGTACACCTTCCCGTCGGTGTCCAGGTGTCGGTACTCGGTGGCGCGCAGCTCGTCGATCCGGCCGGTGGCGGTGTATCCCGACAGCGCAGTGGGGGAGGCGTGCGGTGTCGGGTCAGGACGCACGGCGGACGTCCCGTCGGGCCAGGACCACCCAGGCCGCGCCCAGGAAGAGCAGCACGAAACCGCCGAGCACCAGCCAGTCGACCCAGACCGGCCGGGAGAAGCTGTCGCCGTACGTGGACAGCAGCGGCGGGCCGAGCGGGGAGCCACCGTCGCGCCAGAGCCGCTCCACCCCGGCGGTGTGCCCGAGCCCCTCGAACGCCCACCGGTTCGACATCGCGTGGCTGAGCCACTGGCCGCCGACCGCCATCGCCGGGACCGGCAGGATCGCGCCCACGAACAGCACCTGTGGGAAGCAGAGCATCGGCAGCATGAGCGTCGCCTGGGCCGCGTCGGACACGGCAGCCGAGCAGAGCAGACCGAGGGCGAGCGCCGCCGCCGAGGAGAGCAGCAGGGTCGTGTAGAGGGCGGCGAAGTCGGCGCCGCCGACCGGTGGCAGCCGGTCCATCCCGCGCAGCACCCCGAGCAGGGCCAGGTC
This sequence comes from Micromonospora sp. NPDC005171, assembly GCF_040608575.1. Lineage (NCBI taxonomy): Bacteria > Bacillati > Actinomycetota > Actinomycetes > Micromonosporales > Micromonosporaceae > Micromonospora > Micromonospora sp. NPDC005171. The sequence goes on from NZ_JBEXIM010000006.1 coordinate 88,726, forward strand.
CACCAGGGCCAGCAGCGGCAGCAACACCGCGACCTTCGCCAACAGGTACGGGGCCAGCCGGACACCGGCCAGCCGCTCCCGGCTCAGGATCGGCAGTTCGGTGCAGATCTGCAGGAGCCCGTAGGTCAGCCCGAAGAAGAAGCCGCCGAACGCGATCCAGAACAGGATCATCACGGTCACCGTCGGGCTGGGTCTGGTCGGCTCGAACGCCCCGGGACGGAACAGCAGCGCGAACATGCCGAGCACCATCAGCGGTGAGCCGAGCAGGATCGCCAGGGTGAGCCGGTTCCGGGCGACGATTTCCGCGTTGCGCGCGGTGAGGATTGCCCACTGGCGCATCCGGCCGACGCGCCGCGGCGACGTCGCGGCGATGTCACAGTCGTCGTTGGTACGGCGCGGCTGTTCGGCCTCGCGCTGCTCGGCGAAGCGGTCGGGCCACTCGCCGGGTTCTGTCGCGTCGTCCAGCCGGAGGTGCACCTCGACGAGGGACCGAAGGCCGAAGAACTCCCGGGCGGCGGCCGGGGTGCCGGTGAACGCCAGGCGGCCCTGACGGGTCAGCACGACGACCCGGTCGCAATGGTCCACGTCGGTGACCTGGTGGGTGGTCAGCACGACGGTGGCGCCGGTGTCGGCGAGCGCGCGGAGCACCCGGAGCAGCTCCACGGCGATCGCCGGGTCCAGCCCGGAGGTGGGCTCGTCGAGGAAGAACACGCCGGGTCGGGTGAGTAGTTCGACGGCGATGCTGGCGCGCTTGCGTTCACCGCCACTGAGCAGGCCGACCGGTGTGGCGGACCGGTCGGTGAGTCGCAGCTCGGCGAGCACCTCCGTGACCCGGTCACTGATCTCGGCCGGCCGGGTGGCGGAGGGCAGGCGCAGTCGGGCGGCGTGCCGCAGGGTGCGGGCCAGCGGCAGTTCGCGGTGGATGATGTCGTCCTGCGGAACGAGGCCGATGGTGCCGGCCGCGGCGGTGCCGTCGTACCTCACGGTGCCCGCCGTCGGCTGCTGCACCCTGGCGAGGAGCTCCAGCAGGGTGGTCTTGCCGGCGCCGCTGGCACCGATGATCGCGACCAGCTCGCCCGGCGCGATGGTCAGGGAGATGTCGGTCAGGATCTGGCGACCGGTCCGGACGCGCTGGCCCAGCCCCTGAGCGGCGATGCCAACACCGGCACGCGGGGGAGACGTGGTCTGCTCGGTTGTCATGGCGAGTGCTCGATCCGGTCGGGAGTGGTCCGCCTGAATATCGTGCCTCGCCGATGTTACTGAGCGGCCGCGCAGTGCGCCCGGTGGACGGTCAGCGACCGTCGTCCGTTCAGCCGGTGGTGGTCGTCCGCGCCTGCGCCGGCACCTGGAGGAGATCGAGGCAGTTGCGCCAGAGCGTCTCCAACTGGGTCGGATCGTTGAGCAGCTTCGCGAGCAGGACCCGCCCCTCGATCTGCGCGACGATCGATCGGGCGGCCTCCCGGCTGTCGACCGCCGGGCCGGCCAGGCCGCGCTCCTTCGCCTCGACGACGACCTGCTCGATGAGGCCGATCTGCTCCTCGAAGATCTCCTGGAGCCGACCGCGGATCTCCTCGGCCTGGTTGCTGAGTTCGAGGGCGAGGTTGCCGAACAGGCAGCCCGCGACCACGCCGGCTTTCTGTTGGCCGACGCGCTGGATCTCCTCGGTGGCCTCGAACAGGTCCCGGAGTCGCTGGAGCGGGTCGCGCTCGCTGCCGAGCAACTGCTCCCACTGGCGGCGCTGGGTGACCCAGTGCTCGTCGATGACGGCACGGGCGAGCGCCTGCTTGGACTCGAAAAAGTAGTAGAAGCTGCCCTTCGGCACGCCCGCCGCCGCGCAGATCTCGGCCACGCCGAGCGCCGTGTAGCCGCGCTGCTCGATCAGCGTGGCTGCCGCGTCGAGGATCTTGTTCTTCGCGTCACTGGTCCGGCCCATGCCTCGACGATACACGACCGGTCGGCTAGCTTTTAGTAGACCAGTCGTCTAGTGAAGGTGGTTTCCTCATGAACAGCAGTCAGGGCCAGAAGGTCGTTGTGATCACCGGCGCCTCTCAGGGCATCGGCGCCGACCTGGTGGACGCCTACCGCAAGCTCGGGTACGCCGTCGTCGCGACCTCACGCTCGATCGGCGCGTCCGACGACCCGGAGATCGTCACGGTCCGGGGTGACATCGCCGAGGCCGACACCGCGGATCGGGTGGTGCGTGCCGCGCTGGACCGCTTCGGGCGGATCGACACTCTGGTGAACAACGCCGGGGTCTTCGTCGCCAAGCCGTTCACCGACTACACCGATGAGGAGTTCGACCTGGTCACCGGGGTCAACCTCGCCGGCTTCTTCCACCTCACCCGACGCGTCCTGCCGCACCTGCTGACCGGCGGCTCGGGACACATCGTCAACATCACGACCAGCTTCGTCGACCAGCCCAGTTCGCACGTGCCGTCGGCGCTCGCGTCCCTGACCAAGGGCGGCCTCAGCTCCGCCACCAAGTCCCTGGCCATCGAGTACGCGACTCGCGGCGTACGGGTCAACGCCGTCGCGCCCGGCATCATCAAGACCCCGATGCACCCGGTCGAGACGCACCAGACGCTCGCTGGCCTGCACCCGGTCGGCCGGATGGGCGAGACCAGCGACGTGGTCGACGCCGTCCTCTACCTCGAGTCCGCCCCGTTCGTCACCGGCGAGATCCTGCACGTCGACGGCGGCCAGAACGCCGGTCACTGACCCCACCCCACATCGAGAAGGGAGTAGCCGATGCCGATCGTGACCATCCAGATCACTCGCGAGGGCAGCACCGCGGGGAGGTCCGCGGCGACCGCCGAGGAGAAGGCCGCCCTCATCAAGGGCGTGAGCGAGCTGCTGCGCGACGTCCTGAACAAGCCGTTGACGTCCACGTTCGTGGTGATCGACGAGGTCGAGACCGAGAACTGGGGTCGCGGCGGCCTCCCGGTCGAGCAGTTCCGCCAGCGGCAGGTGCCCGAGTAGACGCGCCGTCAGACCGTCGGCCGGGTTCACCGCACCGGCAGCGGGACAATTCCGTGGCGGCGGCCGGTGCGCCACCGGCCGCCGCCGGCGTTCGGGCGGTTCGGCTCAGACCGGCGGGGCCTCGGCGAAGAACTGCCGCAGGGCGTCGGCGACCAGGGTGGGCGCCGTCATGGTCACGAAGTGCGACTGACCCGGCCACACGACATGACGCGCCGCCGGGATCGTCGCCGCGAGGGCGTTCATCGTGGTGGGCATCGGCTCCCAGGTGTCCGCGCCGGCCAGCAGGAGAGTCGGCACGGCGATCGAGGACCACCGGGTGATGTCCGTGCTGTCCTGCGCGAGGGCCTCAAGATCGTGCAGCCAGCCGACCGCTGAGCGGCGCGCCTCGACCGGGTCGGGCACCCGATCGCCCGCGCCCGCGGAGATCGCGGCGACGATCTCGGCCGGGACCCGCGTCACGTCGTTCAAAGCCGCTGCCATCGCGGCGGCGTCGCCGCGCTCGAAGGCGGCACGGTACCGGTCGAGCGCCGGCACGATCTCCGCCCCGGCCGCGAAGAGCGGCGGCTCGAAGATGGCCAGCGAGCGGACGTCGCGCGGATCGGCCCGTACGGTGTGCAACGCCAGTGTCGCGCCGTAGGACGCGCCGGCGAGATGAACCGGTCGGCCCGAGGACTGCCGGGCCGCCTCGATGATGGCGATCAAATCGTCGGTCTCCTCCCGGAAGGACTTGGTGTCGGCCGGGGCGTCGCTGGGACCGTATCCGCGCCGCGCCGGCAGCCATACCTCGTGGTCGTGGGCGAGGTGCTCCGCTACGGCGGCCCAGGAGTGCAGCCCGCCTCCCGAGCCGTGCACCAGGACGACGGGGTCGCCGACGCCCAGGCGTCGCACCACCAGGCGGGTCCCGTCGGCCGACTCGACCGACTGATCGTGGCTGCTCACTGTTGCTCCTGTTTCTCGGTTGGCCAGTTGCTCAACGTGGTGTGCACCGCGTCGACGATCGACTGCCACGACGCGTCGACAGGGCGGGGATGCCCGAAACCGTCGACCGTTTCGAGGCTTGCGAAGCCGTGGAAGGTGCTGCGGACGAATCGGATCGCGTCGGTCAGGGCCGGCTCGTCGAGCCCGTACCCGCGCAGCATCGCGTAGCTCAGCTCGATCAGGCGGAGGTGCCCCGGCGACCTCGTGCCGACCTCGGGCGGCAGCTGAAGCTGGGTCGCCGCGTACTGCCCCGGGTGTGTGACGGCGAACGTGCGCCAGGCGTCGGCGAACCCGACCAGGGCCTGACGGCCGGCCCGCCCGGCCACCGCGATCGCGAGCGCGTCGGCGAACGTGTCTGCCGCCCGGACCGCGACCTGCTCGATCAACGCGTCGCGGCTGCGGACGTGCACGTACAGGGCGGCGTCCGAGACCCCGAAATGCCGGGCGACGGCGGCGACGGTCAACCGGGACAGGCCGACCGAATCCGCCAGGTCGGCTGCGGCGGCCGTGACGCGCGCGCTGGTCAGACCCTGTCGTGGCATACCGAACCTTTGTCTCGCTAGGAAATAACTTAGGGGTCCTAAGATAGCACCGTCGAACGCCTGGCCGCCGCCTGCCCGGGCAGGCATGAACGGGCAGGTCGGGGGAAGACCGGTCGTCCAGCGCCGAACAGGAGACCCGGGATGAGAGCCGTCGTCTACGCGGACGTCCGGACCGTCGACGTGCGGGAGGTGCCCGACGCGACACTGGAGGCGGAGACCGACGCGCTCGTGCGGATCACCTCCACCGCCCTGTGCGGGACCGACCTGCACATGTACGACGGACGGACCAGCGCCGAGCCCGGCCTGGTGCTCGGTCACGAACCGTTGGGTGTGGTGCAGGAGGTGGGCGCCGCGGTGCAGACCGTCCGGCCGGGCACCCGGGTGGTGATCCCCACGCACCTGTTCTGCGGGACGTGTGTGATGTGCGCTCGCGGGCTCTCGGCGGCCTGTCTGCGAGCCCGGGCCGAGGGGCCGGGCGCGGCGTACGGCTACGCCGGGATGGGTCCGTACCGGGGCGCGCAGGCCGACCTGTTGCGCGTGCCGTGGGCCGACGCCAACTGCGTACCCCTGCCCGGCGAGCCGGGGGACGGGTACGAGGACGACTTCGTGCTGCTCGCCGACGCGTTCGTCACCGGGTGGCACGCCGCCGCCGCCCTTGCCGAGGTCGAGCCCGGTGACACCGTGGCGGTGTTCGGCGCCGGCACTGTCGGCCTGCTCGGCGCCTACTCGGCACTGCTGCGCGGCGCCCGGGTCGTGTACTCCGTCGACGGGGTCGACGCCCGACTCGACAAGGCCGGTGAGATCGGCGCCGTGCCGATCGACTTCCGCCGGGCGACCCGGTCGAGCAGATCCGCGCCGACCGGGCCCGGGCCGGGTTGCCGCTCGGCGAGGAGAAGCTGGGCGGGGTCGACAAGGTCATCGACGCGGTCGGGTTCCAGGCCCGCGACCGGGAGCACCCCGACCGGGAGCGTCCGAACCAGGTCATCACCGACGCGGCCCGGCTGGTCAACGCCGTCGGCGCGATCGCGGTCGCCGGTGTCTACCCGGACCGGGACCCACACCCCGGCCCCGGCGCGGACGGCCAGGAGAACCTGGTCGCGCCGTGGGGAGCGCTGTTCAGCAAGGGGGTGGCGGTCCGGTTCGGTCGCACCCACGACCGCCGTTACACAGTCCTGCTGCGGGACCTGGTCGTCACGGGCCGAGCGCGACCCAGCATGATCGTCACCCACCACGGCACCCTCGCCGACGCCCCCGAGCTGTACCGCCGCTTCGACCGCCGGGAAGACGGGGTGATCAAGGCGGTGCTGCGCCCGTCCTGACCGGGCCAGCACCGCGGGCGCGGTACCGGCGGACCGCCCCGATTCGCCCTTAAGGGACGTTAAGTCACACGTCCGCTTCCTGGTCGTGAGCCCGGCGAGCCGATCACCGTCGATCCGGCCGGTGGGCAGAGGCGTGGGTCACACCGTCGACCGGAGACCGTCGTGCCGCCGTGGGCGCGGCGGGGGCGTCGCGGCGCCATCAAGATCACTCAATGAAAAGGCGCGCGCCGCCGGCCGCCCCCGCTCCGGCCGGCGGTGGATCGTGCCTGGTGGCGGGCGTGTCAAGGGTGACCGGAGTCGATAGTGGGGTTGCCTTCCATTTGACAACGTTGCCACCGACAGGCCAAGGTGCCCGGAGGGGCTGCTGAGGTAGCTGTGACGGGCGAATACTCTGCTACGTCTATATTGCCGGATTGTTACTTTTTCAACAGCCTCTCGCCTTGCGGATGGCCCTTCGGCCGCAATACGTTGCCGTCAACAACAAAACCAAGTGAAGGTTCAACCTTCCGGAGGCAACCGATGACGTTGGCGAGGTGGTACGAGCGATGAGCGACGTGCCCATCCTCCTTGAGATGCGCTCCATCACCAAGGAGTTTCCCGGAGTCAAGGCCCTCTCCGACGTCAACCTGGTGGTTCGCGCCGGCGAGATCCATGCCATCTGCGGCGAGAACGGCGCGGGCAAGTCCACGCTGATGAAGGTGCTCAGCGGGGTGTACCCCCACGGCACCTACGACGGCAAGATCATCTACCAGGGGTCGGAGAGCAAGTTCTCCGACATCCGGGCCAGTGAGAACGCCGGCATCGTGATCATCCACCAGGAGCTCGCGCTCATTCCAGGGATGTCGATCGCCGAGAACATCTTCCTCGGCAACGAACCGCGCAAGCGGGGCGCGATCGACTGGAAGGCCGCGAACCGGATGGCGCTGGACCTGATGGCCCGGGTCGGTCTGCAAGAGGACCCGGACACCCTGATCAAGGACATCGGGGTCGGCAAGCAGCAGCTCGTGGAGATCGCCAAGGCGTTCGCCAAGGACGTGAAGCTGCTCATCCTCGACGAGCCCACCGCGGCTCTCAACGAGGCCGACTCCCGGCACCTGCTGGACCTGCTGCGCGGGTTCCGCTCCCGCGGCATCACCTCGATCATGATCTCGCACAAGCTCAACGAGATCGAGGCGATCGCCGATCAGATCACCATCCTGCGCGACGGTCGGACCGTGGAGACCCTCGACGTCAAGGCGGACGGGGTCGACGAGGACCGGATCGTGCGGGGCATGGTCGGCCGTGAGCTGAGCAGCCGGTTCCCGGACCACACCCCGAAGATCGGCGACGTCTTCTTCGAGGTCCGCAACTGGAACGTCCGGCACCCGATCTCCGCCGACCGACAGGTCTGCAAGAACGAGAGCTTCGTGGTGCGCCGCGGCGAGATCGTCGGCTTCGCCGGGCTGATGGGCGCGGGCCGCACGGAACTGGCGATGAGTGTCTTCGGCCGCTCCTACGGGGTGTACGAGTCGGGCACCATCATCAAGGACGGCAAGGAGATCGTGCTGAAGTCGGTGGCGGACGCCATCGACAACGGGCTCGCGTACGTCAGCGAGGACCGTAAGGCGCTCGGCCTCAACCTGCTCGACGACATCAAGACGTCGACGGTGGCCGCCAAGCTGTCCAAGATCTCGCACCACGGCGTGCTGGACGAGGTCGAGGAATACCAGGCGGCCGAGGCGTACCGCAAGGAGTTGCGGACCAAGGCCCCGACGGTCGACGAGGGCGTCTCCAAGCTCTCCGGCGGCAACCAGCAGAAGGTCGTCCTGGCGAAGTGGATGTTCAGCGACCCGGACCTGCTGATCCTCGACGAGCCGACCCGCGGCATCGACGTGGGCGCCAAGTACGAGATCTACGGCATCATCCAGCGGCTCGCCGACCAGGGGAAGGGCGTCGTCGTCATCTCCTCGGAGCTGCCTGAGCTGATCGGGCTCTGCGACCGCATCTACACCGTGTTCGAAGGTGCCATCACGGGCGAGATCGCTCGGGCGGACGCGGACCCGGAGACCCTCATGAAGCAGATGACCTCGACGAAGAAGTTGGCCACCCGATGAGCCGTATCAAGGACCTTCAGAAGAACCTGTTTGGAGGCACGACCTCCAACGCCCGCCAGTTCGGGATGATCTTCACCCTGGTGGCGATCGTCTTGATCTTCCAGATCTGGACCAACGGGCTGACGCTGCGGTCGGACAACCTGATCGCGCTGTTCCAGCAGAACTCGTACATCCTGATCCTGGCCATCGGCATGCTGATGGTGATCGTCGCCGGGCACATCGACCTCTCGGTCGGCTCGGTAGCGGCCTTCACCGGCATCCTGGTCGCCAAGTCGATGACCGAGTGGGATCTGCCCTGGCCCGCTGCCATCGTGTTCGGCCTCGCCATCGGCGCAGTGATCGGCGCCTGGCAGGGCTTCTGGGTGGCGTACGTCGGGGTGCCGGCATTCATCGTCACCCTGGCCGGCATGCTGCTGTTCCGCGGTGGCAACCAGTTCATCGGCAACGCGCAGAGCATTCCGGTGCCGGAGGGCTTCCGCGAGATCGGCTCGGGCTTCCTGCCCGAGTTCGGACCGAACACCGGCTACAACAACGCGACGCTGCTGCTCGGTCTGGCCGCCGCAGTGGCAGTGGTGTGGCGCGAGGTCCGGGCCCGCAACACCCGTCGGGCCATGGACGCCAACCCGGCGCCGATGTGGATCTCGATCCTGCGGATGGCCGTCATGGTCGGGGTCATCGCCTTCGCGGCGCTGCGCTTCGCCAGCGGTCGCGTCGGCACCAGCTTCCCGATCTCGGGCATCATCCTGGTGGCGCTGGTCATCGCGTACTCCTTTTACACCCGCAACACGGCCGGCGGCCGGCACATCTACGCGGTGGGCGGCAACTCCCGGGCGGCCGAGCTGTCCGGCGTGAAGCTCAAGCGGGTCAACTTCTTCGTCATGATGAACATGTCCGTCCTGGCCGCGCTGGCCGGCATGATCTTCGTGGCCCGTTCGCAGGCTTCCGGCCCGCAGGACGGCAACGGCTGGGAGCTGGACGCCATCGCCGCGGTCTTCATCGGCGGCGCGGCCGTCGCCGGCGGCATCGGCACCATCAGCGGCTCGATCGTCGGTGGTCTCGTCATGGCCGTGCTCAACAACGGCCTCCAGCTCCAGGGCGTGGGCACCGACAAGGTCCAGATCATCAAGGGCCTGGTCCTGCTGCTGGCCGTCGCGATCGACGTCTACAACAAGAGCCAGGGGCGGTTCTCCATCATCGGGAGCCTGATGCGGCCGTTCCGCCGCGACGACTCCGCCTCGCCCTCCTCACCGCCGGACGCGGAGCGCGAGCCCGCCAAGGCAGCGGTGTCCGGCTGACGGTCACCGACCTCACCACCCGTCTCACATCAAGAAAGGCAAGTCCTCACCATGCGTAAATTCTTCGGCACTTCGGTGGTGGCCATCAGCGCCGCCGCCATGCTGGCCCTCGCCGGCTGCGGCTCCGGCCGCGACGGCGACAGCGACTCCGGCGGCGAGGCCGCCAAGGGCTTCGCGGCCAACTCGCTGATCGGTGTCGCACTGCCGGCCAAGACCTCGGAGAACTGGGTCCTCGCCGGTGACCTGTTCACCAACGGCCTCAAGGAGGCCGGTTTCCAGGCTGACGTGCAGTACGCCGGCGCGTCGACCACGGTCGCCGACCAGCAGGCCCAGATCACCGCCATGACCACCAAGGGCGCCAAGGTCATCGTCATCGGCGCGACCGACGCCGCGCAGCTGGCGACCCAGGTCGCCGCGGCGCACGCCGCCGGCGCCAAGGTCATCGCCTACGACCGGCTGATCACCAACACGCCGGACCTCGACTACTACGTGGCGTTCGACAACTTCAAGGTCGGCCAGCTCCAGGGCCAGGCCCTGCTGGACGGCATGAAGGCCAAGAAGCCGAACGGCCCGTACAACATCGAGCTGTTCTCCGGCTCGCCGGACGACAACAACGCCGGTGTCTTCTTCAACGGCGCGATGGACGTGCTCAAGCCGGAGATCGACAAGGGCAACGTCGTCGTCGCCTCGGGTCAGAAGGACGTCAAGCAGACCGCCATCCAGGGCTGGAAGGCCGAGGGTGCGCAGGCCCGCATGGACCAGCTGCTGACCTCGACCTACGGCAACAAGGAGCTGGACGGCGTCCTCTCCCCGAACGACACGCTGGCCCGCGCCATCCTGACCTCGGTCAAGGGTGCTGGCAAGCCGACCCCGGTCGTCACCGGTCAGGACTCCGAGGTCGAGTCGGTCAAGTCGATCGTCAAGGGTGAGCAGTACATGACGATCAACAAGGACACCCGCAACCTGGTGAAGGAGACCATCAACATGGTCAAGGCTCTCCAGGCCGGCGACAAGCCGCAGGTGAACGACACCAAGTCCTACAACAACGGCAGCAAGGTCGTCGACACGTACCTGCTCCCGCCGGTCGCCGTCACCAAGGCGAACGCGGCTGAGGCGTACGCCAACGACCCGAAGCTCGCGCCGCTCACCAAGTAATCACCGCACGGTAGGTAGTAACGCCGATGGGTCCCGGGTCTCCTCTACCGGGACCCATCGTCGTCCCTGCACCCCCGCACCAACCGGCATCGACCCGGAAGGAGGTCTGACCGTGGCGACACCAGTACGGTCCAGGCCAGCCGGCGTCGGCCGCAACACCGAATCCCCGCTGCCGTCGCTCCCCGGCGCCAGCCAGGAGGAGATCCGGCGGCAGAACCTCGGCGCTGTGCTGCGCTACGTCCACCTGCACGGACCGACGTCCCGCGCCGAGCTGACCAGCCGGCTCGGCCTCAACCGAAGCACCATCGGCGCCCTCGCCGCCGACCTCGTCGCCAGTGGCCTCGTCACCGAGGAGGTGCCGACCACCGCCCGCCGCGCCGGCCGCCCCTCACTGGTGGTCAGCCCCCGCTCCGACCGGGTCTACGCACACGCGTTGAGCATCGACGCGGACCGGCTGCGTGCCGCCCGGGTCGGCCTCGGCGGGCAGATCCTCGATCTGCGGGAAATCCCGCGACCCCGCGGCATGTCCGCGATCGACGCCGTCGGACCCCTCGCCGACCTGATCCGTGACATGGAACGCTCGGTGGTCGGCGACGCGCTGCTGGTCGGCGGCGCTGCCGCGGTCACCGACACCACCCGCGACCCGGACGGCAGGATCCGGATCGCCAGCATCGACGAGACGCTCGGCGCCGCGCTGGAGGCGGAGTTCAGCTCCGGCCCCGGATTCGTGGCCGGCGACCTGGCCGACATCGCCGGCCTGGCCGAGCACGTCCGGGGCGTCGCGGTCGGCATCGACGACGTCATCTACCTGCACGGCGACCTGGGCATCAGCGCCGGCATCATCGTCGGTGGCCGACTGGTGATCGGCCACCGGGGGCACAGCGGCAAGGTCGGCCACATGGTCGTCAACCCCAATGGCCTGCCCTGCGGCTGCGGGTCACGCGGCTGCTGGGAGACCGAGATCTCCGAGGCCGCGCTGCTACGGCACGCCGGCCGTGACCCGAGCGACCGCGCGGCGGTGGCCGAGGTGCTGCGCGCGGCGGCGGAGGGCGACCCGACCGCCCGTGCGGCGGTCGAGCAGGTGGCGGACTGGCTCGGTTTCGGCGTGGCGAACCTGGTCAACGTGGTCAACCCGGACGCCGTGGTGTTCGGTGGCTCGCTACGCGACATCTTCACCGCCGGGGCGGACGTGGTCCGGGACCGGCTGGACACCATGCCACTGCCCGCTTCCCGCGAGCACCTGCGGTTGCGCGCGGCGGCACTCGGCCGCGACGCCGTCCTGATCGGCGCCGCCGAGCTGGCGTTCGACAAACTCCTGGCCGACCCGCTGAACGTCGGCGTCGCGGGCCAGGTCGGGACCGCCGAGCCCGAGTAGTCGCGACCCGCCCCGGGCCCGCCTGCTGCGTTGCTCCGGCTACCGATCCGGGCGGTCAGTCCCCGCGTCCCGACGGGCGACCGTCAGGAAGTGGCAATTCCTCCACAGTGCCATTGCCGGCTGCATCAGGCTTCCCGTACTGCTTACCGTATGTTGTACGGTAGCTGTTGCCTTGACAGTTTCGAGGAGGGGAGCGCTGTGACCACCGGAGGCGACGCGATAGTGGCCGAAGGGCTGCGCAAGCGGTATCGGGACCGGTACGCGCTGGACGGCTTCGACCTGCGGGTCCCGCAGGGAACTGTGTGCGGCCTGCTCGGCCCGAACGGGGCCGGGAAGACCACCTCGGTACGGATCCTGTCCACCCTGCTCCGGCTGGACGAGGGCCGCGCCGAGGTCGCCGGGTTCGACGTGACCCGCCAGCGTGACCGGGTGCGCTACCGCATCGGGCTGGTGGGCCAGCATCCCGCGCTCGACGAGGCGTTGAGCGGCCGGCAGAATCTGGTGCTCTTCGGCCGGCTGTTCCACCTGGGTCGCCGCCGGGCCCGGCAGCGGGCGGTCGAGCTACTGGAACGCTTCGGTCTCGCCGACGCCGCCGAGCAGCCGGTCAGGACGTACTCCGGGGGGATGCGCCGACGCCTCGACCTGGCGGCCGGCATGATCCTGGCCCCGTCGGTCCTCTTCCTCGACGAGCCCACCACCGGGCTCGACCCGCGCGGGCGCAACGAGGTGTGGGAGTCGGTCCGGGAGTTGGTGCGCACCGGCACCACAGTGCTGCTCACCACCCAGCACCTGGACGAAGCCGACCAACTCGCCGACCGGATCTCGGTGGTCGAGGCCGGCCGGGTGATCGCCGAAGGGACGCCGGACGACCTGAAGACCCGGCTCGGCGGCGACCGGATCGAGGTGGTCGTCGCGGCACCGACCGACCTTGCTGCCGCCGTCGCCCAGGTACGCCGGGCGGCCGACGACGAACCGACTGTCGACCTGGATCGGCGGATGGTGAGCGTCCGGGTCGGTCGCCGAGCCGGTGTGCTCGTCGACGTGTTGCGGGCGCTCGACGCCGTGAACGTCCCGGTGGCGGACGTCGCCCTGCGCCGACCGACCCTGGACGACGTGTTCCTGCACCTCACCGGGGACCGGGCACCGACTGCCGAGGTGGCAGCATGAGCGCGGCGAGCATGCCGACCCCGGCGGTGGATCTGACGCCCGGCCGGCCCGCTCTCCTGGCCGACAGCGGCACGCTGATCTGGCGCGGCCTGGCCCGGTGGCGACGCGATCCTGGCCCGCTGATCGCCTCGCTCGGCTTCAACATCCTGATCGTGCTGATGTTCGCCTACCTGTTCGGTGGCGCGTTGCAGGTGCCCGGCGGTGGCAACTATCGGGAGTTCCTGATGCCCGGCATGTTCGTGATGACAATGGTCTTCGGCATCAGCCTCACCACGATGGCCGTCGCCGAGGACCTGGAGCGCGGGGTGACCGACCGGCTCCGATCGATGCCCGTCTCGCCGCTGGCGCCGCTGGCGGCCCGTGCGGTGGCCGACATGCTGTTCGCGCTGGTCACCCTCGGGGTCCTGCTGCTGACCGGTCTGGCAATCGGGTGGCGGGCGCACGGCGGGGTCGGTGCCACGCTGGCGGCGGTGGGATTGATCCTGCTGCTGCGCTTCGCACTGATCTGGGTCAGCATCTTCCTCGGGCTGGTCACCCGTGGGCAGACGGCCGTGGTGGCCGTACAGACCCTGGAGTTTCCGCTCGGCTTCCTCTCCAACGCGTTCGTGGCACCGTCCACCATGCCCGTCTGGCTCGGCGCGGTGGCCGCGTGGAACCCGCTGTCGGCGACCGTCGGCGCCACCCGCGAGCTGTTCGGCAACCCCGGTTGGGGTGGCGACTCGTGGGCGGCGCAGCACTACCCGTGGCTGGCGGTGCTCTGGCCGCTCGCCCTCGTCGCGGTCTTCCTGCCGCTCTCGGTCGCCCGGTACCGGCGGCTGGCCGGCTGAGCCCGGGCGGGCGAGGGATCCGACTCTGTGGGCCCGATCGTTGTCGGTGGCCGCCGTTAGGCTCGTCGCCGTGGACGTGCACCGACTCGATCGGGCCCAGGCGCGGCGGATCGCCATCCGGGCCCAACTGTTGGCCGCTCCGCGCCCGGCCGACCTGCTCACCGTGGTCCGCCAGTTGACCCTGGTGCAGATCGACCCGACCGCCGCCGTCGCGCCCAGCGCCGACCTCGTCTGCTGGAGCCGGCTCGGCTCGTCGTACCAGCCCGCCCAGCTGCGGCAGGCCCTCGAACGGGACCGGACGCTCTTCGAGCACCACGCGATGGTGCGACCGATGGACGACCTGGGGCTCTTCCTCGCCGAGATGGCGGCCTCGCCCGGTCATGAGCGCCACCGCGAGTGGCTGCGCGCCAACGACCCGTTTCGACGCGACGTGCTCGACCTGCTCGGCCGATCCGGACCGCTGCTCTCCCGCGACATCCCGGACACGAGCGTCGTGCCCTGGCCGTCGTCGGGCTGGACCAACAACCGCAACGTCACCCAGATGCTGGAGTTCCTGGTGCTGCGCGGCGAGGTCGCGATCGCCGGGCGCCAGGGCCGACAGCGGCTCTGGGACGTGGCGCAGCGGGTCTACCCGGGCGGCGTACCCGTCGTCGAGCTGGAGCAGGCGCGCCGGCTTCGCAACGAGCGACGGCTGCGGGCGCTGGGCATCGCTCGGGCGAAGGCAGTGGTGGTGCCGGGCGAGCCGGCCGAGGTCGGCGACGCCGGCGAGCCGGCGCTGATCGACGGTGTCGCGGGGGAGTGGCGGGTGGACCCGGCCGCGCTCGGGCAGCCCTTCACCGGGCGTACGGCGCTGCTGTCGCCGTTCGACCGGCTGGTGCACGACCGGGTCCGCCTCGCGGACCTCTTCGAGTACGAGTACGTGCTGGAGATGTACAAGCCCAGGGCGAGTCGACGGTGGGGCTACTTCGCGTTGCCGATCCTGCACGGCGATCGGCTGGTCGGAAAGGTGGACGCCACGGCCGAGCGTCGGCGCGGCACGCTCACCGTGCACGCCCTCCACGAGGACGTGCCCTTCACCCCGGAGGTGACCCGGGCCGTGCACGAGGAGCTGCACGACCTGGCGTCCTGGCTGTCGCTGACCGTCGAGGGTCTGCGCTGACGGGTGCTCGTCGAGGCCCCCGCTCCCCGACGAGCACCCGTCGCCCCGCTAGGCGATCCGGCGAACCCGGCGCACCGCGAGGTAGAGCAGGAGCACGGCGAGGGCGACGAAGATGCCCGTCTCGATGCTCTGGAACAGCCAGAACCGGTCCGCCGGCTGGTAAAGCTGCCAGTTGTACGCGCCAGGCTCGAGGCCCAACTCGGACCCGCAGACCCGACCGTCCGGCCCCTTTCCGCCCGGCGGGCACTGGATCCGGGTGTCCTCCGCGACCATCGTCCCGTCCGGGTTCCGGACGCCCTGGGTGAGGATCCAGTCCCCCCGGCTGATCACCGGCGGTCCGTCCCCCTCGATCGGGAAGGTCTTGGTGCGGGCGGCCTGGTAGTGCGGCCGGGCCAGGATCTCCACCGCCGCTCGTACGCCGATGAACCCGGCGAGGGTGATGCCCATGGCGGGCAGCATCCGCTTCCACACAGTGCCGGCGAAGATGCCGAGCGCCACGGCGAAGAGGGTGTAACCGATCGGGGCGATGCCTTGCAGATCGAAGACGATCATGCCGAGGCGGCCCTCCTGAGCAGCCTGGGTCAGCGGATCGACCCACCAGGACATGCCCAGCCCGTAGCCGACCGCGAGGACCAGCACGGACGCGCCGACCAGCCCGAACTTCACCAGGGCCCACCGGTTCCGGCCGACACCCTGGGTCCAGACGAACCGATGCGTGCCCTGCTCCACCTCGCGGGCTACCAGCGGGGCGCCCCAGAACAGGCCGACCAGCACCGGCAGGGTGATCAGCAGAACCGCCACTAGATTGAGGCTGGCGTACTGGTTGCTGAAGCGGTGGAAGCCCGCGTCGCAGGCATCGCGGGTCGTCTGTGCCACGTCGGCGCGGGCGAGCTGGCTCACACAGTCGGCCAGCCCCAGGTCGGCGTATGTGCTCCGCATCGACAGGCCGATCGGCACCAGCAGCGCGGCGAGTGCCACGAACCCCAGCAGGGTGTAGAACGCCTGCTTGCGGTGTTGCCGCCAGGTCAACCAGATCATGCCGCCACCCCCCACTCGCTGTGCTTCGTCTGCGTGGTGCCGTCGGCGAGGTAGGCCAGCACGACGTCCTCCAGGCTGACGTCGCGGACCGTCCAGGCCGGATCGGTGACCGGCCCGTCGGTGTGGACGAGCAACGTGGACTGCCGGTCGGTATGGCTGGCCCGGATCACTGCGGCGACGCCCCCGATAGCGCCGCCGTCGTGCCGCGGCCCGACGAGCTGCCGGTGCTCGGCGACCAGGTCGTCGACCGCGCCGGTGAGCTGCACCTGAGAGGCGTTGAGCACGATCAGGTAGTCACAGACCCGTTCCAGGTCGGCCAGCAGGTGCGAGGAGAGCAGGACGGTGGTGCCTGATTCGGCGACGCTGCCCATCAGCGACTGGAGGAACTCCCGCCGAGCCAGCGGGTCGAGGCTGGCGACCGGTTCGTCGAGCAGCAGCAGCTTCGGCCGCTTGGCCAGTGCCAGGGCAAGCGCAACCTGGGCCCGCTGCCCACCGGAGAGCTTGCCGACCGGCTTGTCCGGTGGAATGCCGAGCTGGGCCAGCCGCTGGCGGGCCAACGCCGCGTCCCACCGCTTGTTCAGCTTGCCGCCGGCGATGACCAGCTCGGCCGCGGTGAAGTCCCGGTACAGCGGGGTGTCCTGGGCGACGAACCCGATGTCGGCCAGGCCCTCCGTGTCGCCGTACGGCGATCGGCCGAACACCCGGACCGTGCCGGCGTCGGGCTTGAGCAGCCCCACTGCCAGGTGCAACAGCGTGCTCTTACCCGCGCCGTTCGGCCCGACCAACGCGGCGATCCGGCCGGCCGGCAGATGCAGCGAGCAGTCCCGCAACGCCCAGGTGCTGCCGTACCGCTTGCCGAGCCGGTCTGCTTCCAAGACCATGTCCATCCCTTGTCCTCTCGTTCCGTTCACGCCACTGCTTCGCGGTCGCGCGAGTGCTTGCGGTGCCTGATGGTTCGTTCGCCCCGCTCGCTCACGCGTGCTCCTTCTGTGGGGCGTCGTCGGCGAGGGTGGCGCGCAGCGTCGTCTCCACCAGGGCGATGACGTCCTCGGCCGTGAGGCCGGCAGCTTGCGCCCGGTGCAGCCAGGCGACCAGGTCGTCGCGCAGCTCGGCCTGATTGGGCAGGGACGCGCCGGCCAGGGTGCGCTGGACGAAGGTGCCCACCCCGGGTCGGCCGCCGACCAGACCCTCAATCTCCAACTCCCGGTACGCCTTCAGCACCGTGTTCGGGTTGATCGCCAGGGATTGCGCGACGTCCCGAACCTTTGGCAACTGGTCGCCCGGCGTCAGCAGGCCAACCCGCAGCGCCTGTTTCACCTGCTGCACGAGCTGCATGTAGGTGTTCACCTTCGACCGGCTGTCCAGTACGAACTCGATCACTCCCGATGATCCTTCCTGTTGTCCTACGACAGTAGGACTAATAGACAGCTTCTTCGGTGACCCATCGGCTGTCAAGTCCGGCGCGGCAGGTTCTGTCCGGACGCGGCGCGTCTCGTCCGGCACGCCGGGTCTCGTCCGGCACGGTGCGTACCGCCCGGCGCGGCGGGCCGGGCCGACTCTGCTGGCACCGGCAGGCCAGCGGTTGGCACCCACGGGTCAGCCCGAGGGGAAGGGGACCGGCAGCGATCCGCGTGAACGGGGAGGTGTTCGATGGTCACCAACGAGCTGACGACGTCGAGGGCGACTCCACTACAGGCCGCTCGCGCACGGGGCCGCGTACGTGGGCGGTTGATCCTCCTCGGCCCGGCGTTCGTCGCCGCCGTCGCCTACGTCGACCCCGGCAACTTCGCCACCAACTCCGCCGCCGGTGCCCGCTTCGGCTATCTGCTGCTCTGGGTAGTGGTGGTGGCCAACCTGATGGCCATGCTGGTGCAGACGCTCACCGCGAAGCTGGGCCTGGCCACCGGCCGAAGCCTGCCCGAGCTGTGCCGGGAACGCCTACCGCGGCCGGTGAACCGGGTGATGTGGGTGCAGGCCGAGTTGGTGGCCATGGCCACCGACCTGGCCGAGGTGATCGGTGGCGCGGTGGCTTTGTACCTCCTTTTCGGCATTCCGCTGCTACCCGGCGGAATCATCATCGGCACTGCCGCGTTCGCCGTGCTCGCGCTGCGCTCGCGTGGGTACCGCGCCTTCGAGGTCGCCATCGCCGTCCTGCTCGGGGTGATCGTGCTGGCCTTCGCCGCCAACCTGCTCGCCTCCGGCTCGGACCCCGCCTCGGCGATGGCCGGTCTGGTGCCACGCCTCCAGGGCACGGACAGCGTGCTGCTGGCCGCCGGCATCCTCGGCGCGACCGTCATGCCGCACGTCATCTACGTGCACTCCGCGCTCACCCGCGACCGCATTCCCGCCGCCGACGACACCGAGCGCCGGATCCTGTTCCGCGGCCAGCGCACCGACGTCCTGCTCGCCCTGAGCGCGGCCGGCGCGGTCAACCTCGCCATCCTGCTGATCGCCGCGGCCAGCTTCCGGGGCGGCGGCGCGGGTGGCGCGGACAGCCTGGAGGGGGTGCACGCCGGGCTCGGCCAGACCATCGGGACCGCCGCCGCGTTCGGTTTCGCCGTCGCGTTGCTGGTCTCGGGGCTCGCCTCCACGAGCGTCGGCACCTACGCCGGAGAGGTGATCATGCAGGGCTTCCTGCGGCGGCGGGTCCCGCTGCTGCTGCGTCGGTTGGTCACCCTGCTGCCCGCGCTGGCCGTGCTCGGCATCGGCCTCGACCCGACCCGGGCGCTCGTGCTGTCCCAGGTCATCCTCAGCTTCGGCATCCCGTTCGCGCTGATCCCGGTGGTCGCCTTCACCCGCCGACGCGACCTGATGGGCAACCTGGTCAATCACCCGCTCACCACCGCCGCCGCATCCCTGGTGGCGGTGCTGGTGGCCGCGCTCAACGCGTTCCTCCTCTGGCAGGTCATCGCCGGCTGAGCCGGCTGGTTGGCGTCGCCGGCTGAGCCGGCCGGTCGGCATCGCGGGCTGAGCCGGCTGGTTGGCGTCGCGGGCTGAGCCGGCTGGTTGGCGTCGCGGGCTGAGCCGGCTGGTTGGCGTCGCGGGCTGAGCCGGCGGGGCGGTGGTGGTCAGGTGCGACGCCCCTCGTCGCGGGCCGGGATCTCCTGGCGCTGTTCGAGGGCGTCCGCCGGGTTGGCGTCGGCCGGCAACGACGTCACCTCCTCGAGGGTGCCCGCCGGGAAGGCGCCCTGCTCGGCCAGGTCGGCCTCGGCCGCCTCCGGGTCCACGTCACCCGACACCCGGTCCGGCGGCCCGGCATCGAACGCGTCCTGTCGTTGCTCAAGGGCATCCGCCTCCGGCGGAGGGAAGGTGCCGCCCTGTTCGTCCCGGTACGTGCTCATCGGAGCCTCCCACCCGGCGGGTGTCGACATGCCGCCGGGCCGCTGCCTACCCGCCAGCGCTGCACTCAGGCCGGCACGCCGGCCAGGAACTGGGCAGTTTCGGGAAAGCGCTGCCTCGGCGGCGGCCGAAGCAGCGCTTTCCCGGACGTTGCGCGGATCTTGGGAGGGCCTGACGTCATCCCGCCTGGGACATGCCGCGACGGCAGTGGCCCGCGGCCGGGTTTCGCACCGTGGTGGGTGCTCCCAGGTCGACCGGAGCCGGGCCGCCCGAGCAGGCCAGCGCGCCCACCTGGCCGCCGGCCAGGACGGGCGCCGACGGGGTGCCGGTCAGCGCCAGCCGCCCGACCACCCGCGCCCCCACCACAGTGACGTGGTCGGTGGTGCCGGTCAGCGCCACCGAGCCGCGTACCTCGGTGTTCAGCAACTCGACGGCGGTGGCGCGGGACGCCGCCAGGTTTCCGGTGATCGAGGAGCCCTGGGCGACCAGGGCGGCGCCGGGTGCGACGGTGACCTGGCCGGTCACGGTCGCCGCGCGCAGGCAGGTGACACCGGCGGCGACGGTCAGCGGGCCGGCGTGTCGGCCGGTGACCACAGTCGTGCAGGCCGGTGGTGGCGGGATCAGGGTGGCCACGAACGCGCGAGCCGGCCCGATGTTGCCGACGGCGTCGATGCCCCGGTACTCGATGCGGTGCCGGCCGTAGCCGGGAGACCGTTCAGCGAACGGGGACACCGACAGGCCGCCCGAGCCGAGGTTGCCGTAGACCAGGCCGTCCACGTCGGTGCCGGTGGCGGTGAACAGGAACGGCGATCGGGCGTCGGTGGGCCAGCCGTAGTAGTTGTGCCACCCGTCGCCGTCGAGCCGGAACTCCGAGGTGACCTGGCCGGTGCCACCGTCGGTGCCCGTCAGCCCCATGGTGAACGGGCCATTGTACACGTACTCGGTGGGTCGGCCGGGCCGGGTGACGCTGAGCAGCGGCTCGGAGAGCGCGTACGCCACCTCGGGTCGCGTCGCGTCGACAGTCCAGGTGCGGGTCACCGCCTTCCCGGTGCCCTTGTCGCTGACCAGGGCGGTCAGCCGGTGAGTGCCCCGCGACAGGCCCAGGGCGCCCAGGTCCACGTCCCGGTCGGTGCCGGTGTCGGCCACCGCCCGGCCGTCGAGCGTCCAGCGCACCCGCGGCGCCCGATCGGTGGGCTGGTTGGTCCGCACGTACACCACGTCGTGCGCGGCGACCGGCCGGTCGGTCGCTGTGGACGCGGTGATCGCCAGCGGCGACTCCACCGCAGGGGTACGCACCGAGGTGTCCACGGTCCAGGTGCGGGTCTGGGTGAGCGCGGGTGAACTGCGGACCGCCGGGTCGCGGACGAACTCCGTCGGATCGGTCACCGTTGCGGTGACCGTGTGCCGGCCAGGGGAGAGCCGAAGTTTCCGCAGGTCCAGGTGGCGGGCGTTGCCGGTACGCGGCACCGCCCTGCCGTCCACCGACCACGTCACGGTCAGCGCGTGGCTCACCGGGTGCAGGGTGTCCACCCAGAGCAGTCGGTCCGCGCCAACCGCCGCGTCGGTGGCCGTGCCGCCCTGCACGATGCCGACCCGGGCGGCGATGCGTTCGGTCATCCGCTCCCGGCCGACCTGGTCGAAGTAGAAGCCCAGCGACTTCATCATCGAGTGCCGGCTCGGTCGCCACACCCCGCGTTGGAGGTACAGGCCGCCCTCGTAACGGCCGATCGTCCCGCCCGCCTCGCTCGGCTCACCCAGCCAGCGCCACCACTTGGCCCGGGTGTCGCGCATCTGCCGCTCGGTCAACACGGTGTGGTGCACCGAGTCCGGTTCCGGCCCGCTGTACGTGTCGCCCGGCACTCCACGCCCGTAGTAGTCGTACTCGTCCTGCAAACCACCGAGCGAGTGCCCCAGCTCGTGCGGGCTGATCAGCGCGGAGAGCGCGTTGCCGCCGGAGGCGGTGGCGTTGCTGCCGCCGGCCCCACCGTAGGTGCCGCTGTTGGCCAGCGCGATCAGCTGCCGGTTGCCGGGGTTGGTGCCGACGGCCAGGTCGGCGTACGCGTTCGCGGCGGCGCCGTCGACAGTGAGCAGGCGTTGCACGCTTGCCGGGTTGCAACCACCCCAGAAGCCCATGCTCAACGCGGTGTCGCGTCGCGGCGCGGACAGGCCGGGGTCGCAGTCCACCCCGGATTCGGCGGAGACGACCTCCACGGCGTAGACGTTGAAGTAGCTGCGGTAGGACTTGAACGGCTCGATCGTCCACAGGGTGTTCAGGTGCCGGTCCACGTGCGCCCGGAAGGTGGGCAGGTCGGCCTCGGTGTAGCCGTCGCCCAGCAGCACCAGGTTGAACCGCGTCGCCGGGTCACCGGTGACCTGGATCGGCACCACTGTCGCGCTGGCCACCGGGGCGGCGGCCGATGTGGCGGCGGCCGGTGTGCCGACCGTCGGCCCCGCCGCGACGAGCGCCGCGACGCACAAACCCGCTCTGATCCGCACCCTTGAGCCCCTTCCCTGTGCCGGTCGGCCTGGCGGTGCCGGGGCGCGCGGGGCGCCGTCGTCCGGGTCTGCCGTGACCGTGGACATCTCGGACCGTACCGGTCTCCGAACCGACAGGTAACCCTCGGCGGTCCTCGGTGGACGAAGAGCCCGGCAACGGACGGGCCAGGGCCCGTCCGGCGGCGTTCAGTCGGCCGTCGTCTCAGGTGTGGCGACCCGGCGGGTTGCGCCGGCCAGCCCCAGCGCCAGCAGTACGCACACCGCGCCGACCAGAAAGAAGAGCGAGGCGGTCGGCTGGCCCAGCCACTCCCAGTACGGGTGCCAAGCCGGGTGCGGCTCGCCAAGGTGGTGCCGCAGCAGCAACGGCACGCTCAGCAGCACCGGCAGCCACCACAGCACCATTGCCACACCGATCAGGCCGTTCACCGCGCCGCGGCCACGGCGTCCCTCGGTACGTCGGCTGACCCAGCCGAAGAACAGCCAACTAGCCACCGCGCCCAGCACCGTGCCGAGCACTCCGGCGGGGACCACCAGGGGCGGCGGCGCGCGGTGCAGCTCGGCCGAGAGGTAGCTGGCGTCGACGGCTGTCTGCGAGGAGATCGAGGCGTTCAGGATGGTGTCGCCACGGCGGGCGGTCAGGGCGGTGTCGGTGACCGCCTGCGGGGTGGCGCAGAACTTGTCGGCGCAGCTGACGCGGTCGGACACCTGTGGGCCGTACACCCGCCAGCCGGCACCGGTCAGGCGCTCCCGGGCCGCCGTGACGATCTGCTCGGCGGGCACCGGCGGCGCGCCGAAGGCGGTGGCGCCGGTGGCGCTCTCCTGATATTCGCCGCCGTCCCCGAACAGCAGGGTCTTGACGGTCCCCAGGCGCAGCGCGTGACCGTAGACGACGAAGAGCGCTGGCGGAGTGTCGATCTCGCCGAGGTCGTGGCCGGGAAAGACCTCGGTCAGGACGGCGGCGGCCTCGGCCCGGTCAGGTTGCGGTCGGGACGTCTCCCAGGCGGCCCGACTGGCCAGCGCGCCGGTGAAGAGGCCGCAGACGACCGCGGCGAGCGGCACCCAGGCGATGGCGGCGCGACCGGCGGGGCGGCCGAGGCGGCGCAGCAGCCGCCGTCCGGACGGATTGGCCGGCGCGGTCTCGCTCAGGGACACGGCCACCCTCCGGTTCCAGAAACAGGCGGAGCGACAGTACATCGACCGGGGGTCGGGCGGGTCCCCCCGATGACGACCGCCGGTGGCCGGGATCGGCCAGGATAGGCGGGTGGCCGGTAACGGCCGCGACGAGGAGGGTGGGCGATGCGGGTACGCGGACGGTTGACCTGGGGGCGGCGTGCTCGTGCGGGGGTGGCGCTGACCGCGTTGCTCGCGGGTGTGCTGCCGCCGGCCGTGGTGCTGACGCCGGGTGCCGCCACGGCGGGCGCGGCGGCGGGGACGCCGGTCTGCCAGGTGCGCGACGACCGGCTCCGTGAGCTCTCCGGCATGGTCGCCACCGACGACGGGTACGTGGTGATCAACGATGGGGCCGACGACGAGGCCCGTCGGCGGATCTTCTTCCTCGACCAGCGCTGCGCGGTGGCGCGAACCGTCTCCTTCCCGTCCCGGCCCCGCGACACCGAGGACCTCGCCATCGGCCGGGACGGCACGGTCTGGGTCGCCGACATCGGCGACAACGACCGCTCCCGGCCGACGGTGGGCGTGTGGCGGCTGGCGCCCGGGGCGAAGCAGCCGGTGCTGCACCGGATGAGCTACCCGGACCGTCCGCACGACGCGGAGGCGCTGCTGCTCGACGGGTCCGGTCGGCCGCTGATCATCACCAAGGGCGGCGGCGGCACCGTCTTCCTGTACGCGCCGGCCACCGCGTTGCGGCCGGACGCGACGACGCCGCTGACCGCGCTCGGCCAGGTGACAGTGCCGTCGACCACGACCAGCAACCCGTTCTCGTTCCTGGGGCGCGGGGTGATCACCGGCGCGGCGAGCGCCCCCGACGGACGACGGGTCGTGTTGCGCAGCTACGCCGACGCGTTCGAGTACGACGTGCCCGACGGTGACGTGGTCCGGGCGTTGACCACCGGCAGGCCGCGGATCACCCCGTTGCCGGACGAGCCTCAGGGCGAGTCGATCACCTACAGTCGGGACGGCAGGTCGTTGCTCACCGTCTCCGAGTCCGCCGGTCAACCGGCCGGCAGCCGTTCCACGATTCTGCGCTACCCGGCCACCGCCACCACGGCGACCGCCGCGCCCTCCGCGGAGTCCGTCGCCCCGGTGGCGCCCACGGCGGTCCGTCCGGCCGCCGGGGAGGTCGACGGCGGGGTGGGTGGACGAATCTGGCCGCTGGCGCTCGGCGCGGGAACACTGCTATTCCTGCTCGGGCTGGCCGGCGTGCTGCGATGGCGGCACACCGTGGGCCGGTGAGCCGGGCCTGCGGCAGGATGGGGGGATGTCCGTCCTGTCCACGTTGCGCCACCCGATCATCGCCGCCCCGATGGCTGGCGGACCGTCCACGCCCGCCCTGGTGGCCGCCGTCTCCAAGGCGGGTGGGCTGGGCTTCCTCGCCGCCGGCATGATCGACGCCGGCCGGCTGGTCGCCGACGTCGCCGAGGTCCGCGCGCGTACCGATCGGCCGTTCGGCGTCAACGTCTTCCTGCCCGATCCCGGTGGCGTCGACGAGGCCGCCGTCCAGGCGTACGCCGAGCGGCTCGCCCCGCAGGCCGCGCAGCGCGGGGTGAGCCTGGGCGAGCCGGTGGGCGGCGACGACGCGTACCCGGAAAAGCTGGCCGCGCTGCTCGCGGACCCGGTCCCGGTCGTGTCCTTCGTGTTCGGGCTGCCCGACCGGGCCGCGGTGACCGCCCTGCGCGAGCGGGGCACCGAGGTGTGGGCCACCGTGACCGGCCCGGACGCCGCGACCGCCGCCGCCGACCTGGGTGTGGACGCGGTCGTGGTGCAGGGCACCGAGGCCGGTGGGCATCGCGGCGGCCTGCCGGACGACGACGACTACGGGGTGCTGCCGCTGCTCCGGCTGACCGCCGCCCGCTGTGACCTGCCGCTGGTGGCCGCGGGCGGCCTCGTCGACGGCCCCTCGGTGGCCGCCGTGCTGGCTGCCGGTGCCGCCGCCGCGCAACTCGGCACCGCCTTCCTGCGCTGCCCGGAGGCGGGCAGCTCGCCGATGCACCGGGCGGCCGTGGCCAGTGCCACGCCGACCGGGTTGACCCGGTCGTACACCGGTAAGCGGGCCCGTGGCGTGGCCAACGACTTCCTACGTGCGCACGACGCGGTGGCGCCGCGCGGCTACCCCCAGGTGCTGCACCTGACGCGTCCACTGCTCGCCGCCGCCCGCCGCGACGGGGACGCCTCGGTGGCCAACCTGTGGGCCGGGCAGGCGCACCCGCTGGCCCAGGACCTGCCGGCGGCGCAGGTGGTGGCCGAGGTGAGTGCCGACGCCCGGGCCGCGCTGGCCACAGTGGTCGAGCGCTCCCGCCGCTGGGGCTGACCAGAACACCGGCAACCGGTTCGGGCGGGCGGGACAGGCCGGGCGGGACGGGTCGGGCGGGCAACCCGTTAGAGTCTCGCCGTGATCGAGATCGGTGCCCAGGTCGACCTGTCCCACCCGCCCGAGCGGGTCTGGCTCGCACTGACCGATCGGGAGTTGCTCGGCCGGTGGTTCGCCGAGGCCGAGACGGTCGAGGGCGTAGCGGACCGGATGCTGCTGCACACCGCCGACCTGCCCGGCTTCGAGGCCAACGTCGAGGTCGAGGTGACCGAGCGGCAGGAGCCGGACCTCCTCGTGCTGGCCTGCGACGAGGCCGGCCGGCTCAGCGAGCTGACCTGCACCGTCACCGCCACAAAACAGGGCTGCCGGCTGGAGCTACGGGAGGTCAGCACGCACGGCGCGTGGTCCGCCGAGCAGCACGAGCCCCGCGAGCAACAGCTCCGGCAGGCGCTGACCGTGCGGCTGCCGGCCATCCTCGACTGGCGCGCCTTCCAGCAGGTCGACCTGCGCCGCGCCGACGGTGGGATGACAGCGGAACTGCCGCTGATCGGCGTACGCGGCAGGGCCGGCCGCAAACCCCGTCGGCGTCGCACGCTTGTCGCCGTGATCGCCGGGGCCGTGCTGGTGGCGGGGACGACGGCATGGGTGACGTTGCCGCCTGACTCGAAGCCGGCCGCCGCGCCCGCGCCGACAGTCACCGCGTCGCCGACGGTGACGGCCGACCGGACCGCCGCCGCGCCCCCGGCAGCCTCCTCGGCGCGCCCCTCGCGGAGCACCGCTTCGGCGACCACCCGCCCGAGCCGGACCCCGTCGGCGAAGCCGTCGCGGACGCCCGCGTCGGCTGCGCCACCGCCGCCACCGGCGCCCGTGGTGGCCCGCTACGAGACCGACTCCAGCCGACTGTTCGGCTACACCGGCGAGATCGTGGTCGGCAACCCCGGCGGCGCGCCGGTGGCGGACTGGGCCGTGGTGGTCACCCTCGCCGAAGGCACCACCGTCGACGACGTCGACGGCGCGAACTGGCGACAGGACGGACGGACCATCACCTTCACCGGCGCCGCCGTGGCGGCCGGGGGATCCCGGACGATCAGCTTCGACGTCCGCGACAGCCGGCCGAAGGCCCGGGAACCGGAGAGCTGCACGATCGGCGGGCAACCCTGCGCGGGTCTCTGACTAGGCTGCCGTCATGGCACTGCTGCACAAGGCGACCCTGCACCCCACGAAGCTGGACCTGCTGGCGACCTGGCTGCCCGACCGATCCTGGTTCGCCGGACCGGCCGGCGTCGAGTTGGTGAGCCGGGGCGCCTACCGCTTCGACGACCCCGCCGGCGAGGTCGGCATCGAGACGATGCTCGTCGGCGCCGCCGACGGGCCGGTCCACCATGTTCCGCTCACCTACCGCGCCGCGCCGCTCGACGGGGCGGACGGCTGGCTGGTCGGCACCACCGAGCACTCGGTGCTCGGCCGGCGCTGGGTGTACGACGGCTGTGTCGACCCGGTGTACGCCGCCGCGCTCGCCCACGCCATCCTCACCGGCAGCGGCCAGGCGGAGCAGTACTTCGAGGTCGACGGCCGGCGGGAGGTGCGTGAGCCGACGATGACGGTCGTCGGAGACGGGGCCGCCGACGCCCAGGTACCGCCCGTCGGCGCGGTGCGCCGGGTGGTCGACGAGGACCGCACGCTCATCGACACCGACACCGTCGAACTGGTCGTCGTACGCCGACCGGGGGCCGGGGCCGCCGGGGCGGCCGGGGGCACGCTGAGCGGCCGGTGGCACGGTCAGTCGACGACAGTGCCGCTGGCGTACGCCAGGACGCGCTGACCGAGGTCGTGCGGTGGGCGGCCCGACTCTCTCGGGCCGCCCACCGCTCTCACCACTGCGCCGGAGGCGGGGGCGGCGACACGGGTGGCCGGTCGTCGCAGGTGATGGTGTTGGGCAGCAGCCACGGCGCGAGCCACCCGCCGTCGTTACCACCGAGGTCGGTCAGGCTGAACTCGGAACCGGCCGGGGTGAAGTGGAACGATCCGCAGTTGTTGACGCCGACCGCGCCCACGTTGCGGGCGTCCACATTGGCGAACGAGGCGGACCCGGCCGCCCGGGCGCTGACCACCGAGGTGCCGGTGCCGTCCACCCGGACGTCCCGGAACCGCACGTCGGAGATCGAGTAGAGATCCTTCACCGGCCAGTCGCTGACCAGCATGATCGCGTTGTACGTGTTGTCCAGGTAGGCGTCTCCGGTCACCTCGATGCTCGCCTCGATGCTGCGGTCCAGCGCGAAGACCCAGATCGCGCCCAGCCCGATGTTCCAGTTCAGCTCGTAGGTTCCGGCGCGGGCGGTGGTGTTGTTGGTGAACCGCAGGTGCCCGGTGAACGGCTCCGCGCCGAAGCGGGACCCGGCGTGCAGACCGCTGCCCTCGCGTACCGGGTCGGCGACCAGGTTGTGCGAGACGGTGGTGTCGGTGCCGCCGTAGATCGCGATGCCGTTGGCCAGGGTCGGTGACTGCACGGTGTTGTGGTCGAACGTGTTCCGCGCGTTTGCCGTCTTCTCCGACCACATGGCCAGGCCGTCGTCGCCGGTGTTGCGGACGAAGTTGTGCGACACGAGGGAGTCGGTCACGCCGGTGTGGAAGTTGAGCGCGTCGGCGATCTGGTCGACGATGATGTTGTTGGTGACCCGAACGTTGCGCATCGGGCCGTCGAACCACAGGCCCGCCTTGGTGTGGTGCAGGTAGAGCCCGTCGATCGTGGAGTCGCTCATCGCCCCGCCGATCGCGTTGACCTGGTCGGTGTCGATGCGCTCCCGCACGTCGCCCTCGATGGCGAAGCCGGAGAGGTGCACGTTGCGGCTGCCGCCGTCGGCGGCGTCCCGACCGTAGAACCCGACTCCGGTGTGCACGGAGCCGTCCGGCGCGAGGGTCGGCAGGGCGACCTCGCGGCCCTTGATGATGGTGTACCAGTTGCCGGCGCCCTCGATGGTCACGTCGTCGACGATGACGTGCCGGTTGACCTGGTAGGTGCCCGGCGGGATGTACACGGTGAGGTGGGCGCGGCGAGCGAAGGCGATGGCCCGGTCCAGCGCGTCGGCGGAGTCCCGCCGGCCGGTGGGATCGGCGCCGAAGGCGAGCACGTTCGCCGCGAGCAGCCGGACGTGCGGCGGCGCGACCAGTTCGGAGTCGAGCAGGTCGATGACGGTCCAAGTGGCGGCGCTACCGGGTGGCGCGGTGAGCCGGACCTTGTCGCCGGCCCGGTAGGTGCGCCCGAGCAGCAGCCGCTGCTCGTCGTAGAAGTGGGTGGGCCGGAACGGCGTGCTGATGCTCGGGTACGGCGTGGTGGCTGACGGCACGCACTGGCACTCGGTGATCCACCAGTCCGGGTGCAGCAGCCCGGCCTGCGGGTCGTTAGTGAACGGGTACTGGTTGTAGAGCCACGAGTACTGCGAGGTGAGCGTCATGGTGCGCAGGTGCTTGCCGTTGACCGCGACCCGCAGCGGCGCGGTGATCCCACCACCCTGCGGCGCGTCCGGGATGCTGTACCGCACGGTGATCCCGTTCGCCGCGCTGGGCAGGACGAACTCCACGTACTCCCCGGGGGTGAGCCGGACCGCCCGGCGGCCGGAGGCCTCCGCGGGCAGCGTGTAGGCGGACCGGTCGGGTCCGATGATCTCGCCGTTGGTGTGGGCGTTCTCGGCTTCCTGCTCGAGGAAGTCGACGTCCGCGCCACGTCCGGCGACCAGCGCCGGATCGAGGGCGGCCCGGGTGACAACCGGCTGCGCGCCAGCGGACGCGGGTGGACTGGCGGCGGCCACTGTGGGTCCGGCGACCAGCACGGCGAGACCGGCCGCGAGCGCGACGGTGGCGCCGCCGGGCCGGCCGGGGCGTCCCCGCGCCGGCATGAGGCTGCGAAACATCGGTGACCCTCCTGGGTGGGTGGTGGTGGAGGTCGGAGGTCCGCCCGGCGCTCCCCCGACGCCCGACATTGATCGTCATGATGCAGCACCAGACATGGCACTGCAAGACACCTATCGAACAATGAAAATAGACGACTATCGGGCCGCAAGAAATGGACGGTCGTCGAGTTGAGGTGTCGCGCGTCGCCCGCACCGACCAGCTCACGCCGGGCGTAGGCTGATCCGCGTGGATCAAGAAGACCGGATTGCCCTCTTCCTCGACTACGAGAACCTCGCGTTGGGCGCGCGCGACCATCGCGGCGGCGCGGCCTTCGACTTCCGGCCCATCGCCGACGCGCTGGCGGAACGAGGTCGGGTGGTGGTCCGCCGGGCGTACGCCGACTGGTCCTACTTCGACGAGGACCGCAGGATGCTCACCCGGTCCCACGTCGAGCTGATCGAGATCCCGCAGCGAATGGGCGCGTCCCGTAAGAACGCCGCGGACATCAAGATGGCCGTCGACGCGATCGAGTTGGCGTTCGAACGCGACTACATCTCCACCTTCGTCATCTGCAGTGGTGACAGCGACTTCACCCCGCTGGTGCACAAGCTGCGCGAGCTGAACAAGCGGGTCATCGGGGTCGGGGTCGAGGGGTCCACCTCGGGGCTGCTACCCCCGGCGTGCGACGAGTTCCTCTACTACGACCGGCTGGAGGGTGTGGACATCCCGCCGGCCCGGGGTCGGCGCGCTCGTCCCGCCACCCGGCAAGCCGGCGCCGAGCAGCGCCCACCGGAGCCGGAGCAGGAGGTGGACCGTCGACCGCAGGATGCGGAGCCGGATCGGGACGTGGACGCTCTCGCGGTGCTCGTCGCGCAGTCGGTCGCCGGATTGCAGGGCAGCGCCAACGGCGAGGTCACCGCCTCCCGGCTCAAGCGCACCCTGCTGCGGAAGGATCCGACCTTCAGCGAATCCGACTACGGCTTCCGCACCTTCGGCGAACTGCTGCGCCACCTCGCCGAGCGCAACGTGATCGAGCTGGCCGAGGGCCCGGCGAAGGGTGACCCGGAGGTCTCGCTGCCCGAGCACGGCGACCGGGAGGTGGCGTTCGGCCTGCTCCGGGGCGTCGTGTCCGACCTGGGCAGCGGCGGCAATCCGGTGGCGTTGTCCGGGTTGAAGAACCAGGTACGCCGGGCCCGCCCGGATTTCAGCGAGAAGAAGCTCGGCTATCGCAGCTTCCTGCAGTTCTGCAAGGCCGCCGCCACCGCCGGCGTACTCGACCTGCGCTGGAGCCCCGAAGCCGACGACTACCTGCTGACCACCCAGACCTGACCGCCCCGCCCGACCCGTGTCGATGACGAGAACCACTTGATCAACAACGGCTGGGGGTGGGAGTTGCGGGGGAGGGGCAGAGTGGGGCGGGAGTCCTGATTCGCAAGTCAGGAGCGGGAGAACAGCCCGTTATGGTTTCGAACCGTCAACGGTTGGGCCGAAATGCGCCTGAAATGTCGCCCTTGCCCCGGTCCGGGCATACCTGCGCCGTACCCTCGGCGCGGGAATTGCTATACGGTCGGCGAATGAAGGTGGAGGAACACTGGTGGAACGGAGACACGACCCCGCGCGGGCGCCGGGACGTGTACATCCGTACTGACGGGCAGGGTTGGGAGGTCCGCGCCCAGATCGGTGGGGCGTCGGGTCGTGAGCGGGTGCAGCAGTGCCCAAGCCGGGCCTCGGCGGCCATCCTCGCCGACGCCTGGCGCGGCACCCACCCATCCTGGCGCGAGCTGAAGCAGCGCTGATCCGGCACCGGGCCGGGTCGGCAACGCTCCCGGGCTCCGGCCCGGCGCGCCCGCCGACCGGCCCGGCGCTCGGTACGTCGGTCCGACGCAATCGCTCAGCGGTTCACCCGTCGACCACGTGCAGCTCACCGGTCGCCGCTTCTGAAGCATGACGGAGGCAACGTCTGCCAGAAGCGCCAATGCCGAATCCAGTTGCGGGCAGTTGTCGCGACCTTGGCACTGCTCATCTCGACTGATCATGTGATGAGAAACAGTCCTCGGCGAGCGGATTCAGCTACTTCTCGTCACGTGATCAAGGGTTAGCGGCAGAGCTCCGTGTCTCTGCCCTCAGGTCGGGTACCCGGAGGTCTGCCGGTCGCGCCCGATGGAGGTCGCCCATGTCGCAGGGTCCCGACGAGGAGAACCCCAGGCTCGACGAGGAGGTCCGGGAGGCCGAGCGCCGGCTCGCCGACCTCGCCACCTCGTCGGACGACGCGCTGACCGACGACGACGCCCGCGCGCCGGACGAAGCCCGCTCCGAGCGGAATGCGGACTAATGCAGCCTGAACCGGCCAGTAGACATGATCCACTCGACTTCCGTGAAATTGCGGTGTTGGAGGCGGTCTGACACCGCGTCTTCACGGAAACCGAGTCGATCAACGTGCTGGTCGCCCAAGGAGCTGCAAAGGAACTGCCAAGGGCCTGCCCGGCGCGATGCCGGACAGGCCCCGAGGGCGGGTCAGCGTTTGAGGGTGAAGGTGAAGTCGCCGGAGAGCTTGCCGCCCAGCCGCACCCCCGAAACGACCTTCCCCTGCATGATCAGTCGGTCGACCTCGGCTCGGGCGAGACCGAAACCGTCAGCGATCAGTCGGGTCGGCCGGACCGGGATCCGCGCCGCGTTGCGGACCGCGACGTCGATCACGTCGAGGTCCAGGTGATCCGATCCGCCGGTGTCGAGACGCCAGGCGTCGGTCCAGTCCAGGGCGAATCGGTTTTGGTGCTGGACGGCCGGATCCTGGAGCAGTTCGGCGGTCAGGCCGGGATCGTTGGCATGGAGCCGGTCCAGCAACTCGGGTGGGATGGTGCGCACGGTCATCCGTTCCAGGACGGTGAGCTTCGCCGTCTCCCCGCACGCGGTGCAGAGCGCGAGAAGCCAGACATCGATGAGCTTGTGATTGGCGTTGACCCGGAACTTGCCGCTCGCCCGAAGGCGTTGGGACGCGCACGCGTGGCAACGGCGGCGAACGATGGGCAGGCAGGTGGGCACGACGGCCCAATTTCTGAGCACAGAGGTACACCGGTTTCAGTGAGAAGTCCGCAGCAAAAAGGAGCGCGGCGCAGCTGCGCGACGCGCGACAGATCAGCTCTCGGGAGGTCTCACAGGGTGTACAACGGCACGTCCTTGCCTAGACGACCACGTTGCGCAGCACGGTAACGGCGCACGGCGGTGCCGCTCCACTGGTTTTCGGTACGCCGCGACGGACCGGCTGGCGGGACGTGCCGACCGGTCGGGTGTCAGGCCCCGTTCAGGCGGTCGGCACCGGCAGCACCACGCCCTCGGCCGCCGACCGGTGCGCCAGCTCGATCAACTCGACGGTGCGCACCGAGTCCCGGGGGTCCACCGGCATCGGGGCGCCGTCGCGCAGCGCGGCCGCCACCTGGGCGTAGAAGCTCTGGTACGCGCCGGGCACTGTCGGCACCGGCCGCAGGTCACCGTCGACGCCGAGCAGGCCGTAACGCTCCGGCGGGACCTCGCCCCAGCCCGGCTGGTCCGGTCGGCCGCCGTCGTGCAGCGCCGCCTCCTGCACGTCCAGCCCGTAGCTGGTGTAGCCGGCCCGGTCGCCCAGCACCCGCAGGCGCGGCCCGAGTTGAGCGGTCACCGCGCCCATCCACAGGTGCGAGTGCACCCCGTTGGCGTGGGTCAACGCCACGAAGGCGTCGTCGTCGACGGCAGCGCCCGGGCGGCGACGGTCCACCTCCGCGTAGACGCGGTCGACCCGGCCGAACAGCTGCACCGCCTGGTCGACGAGGTGCGCGCCGAGGTCGAAGAGGGCGCCGCCGGCCTCCTCCGGGCCGGCGAGCTCCCGCCAGCCCGGCTTGATCGTCGGACGGAACCGCTCGAACCGGGACTCGAAGCGCAGCACCTGCCCCAACTCGCCCTGCTCGACCAGGCGGCGGACGGTCAGGAAGTCGCCGTCCCAGCGCCGGTTCTGGAACACCGTCAGCGGCACCCCCCGCTCGGTCGCCTCGTCGATCAGCACGCGGCCCTCCGCGGCGGTCGGGGAGAGGGGCTTGTCCACGACGACCGGCAGGCCGGCGGCGAGCGCCGCGCGCGCCATCGGCACGTGCTGCCGGTTCGGCGTCGCCACCACGACCAGGTCCAGGGCGTCCGGGGTACGCCACAGCTCGTCCGCGTCGTCGACCAGGCGGGCGTCCGGGAAGTGCTGTCGGGCCTGCTCGCGACGCTGCGGATCGCGGGTCACGATGGCGTCGAGCCGCAGCCCGGGGGTCGCGGCGATCAGCGGCGCGTGGAACACCCGGCCCGCCAGTCCGTACCCCAGCAGACCAACCCGCAGCGCCTTCGCCATGCCGTGCCCCCGTCTCCCTGGTCCGCGCCGTGACCTGGCGCCGGTACCGCTGAGAAGAATCTACGCCCGGGGCGGTCGGGCCTGGTCTCGGCCCGTCAGCTCACCGGGTCGGCGCGCAGGTAGGTGAGCACCGCCAGCACCCGCCGGTTGGTGTCGTCGCTGGGCGGCAGGTCGAGCTTCAGCAGGATGTTGCCGACGTGCTTGCCGACCGCCGCCTCGCTCACGTGCAGCCGGCCGGCGATCGACGTGTTGGACCGCCCCTCGGCGAGCAACGCCAACACCTCGCGTTCCCGGGCGGAGAGCGCGGCGAGCGGGTCGCGGGGGCGGTGCAGAAGTTGCCGGACCACGTCCGGGTCGATGGCGGTGCCGCCGTCGGCGACCCGGCGCAGCGTGTCGACGAACTCGGTGACCTCGGCGACCCGGTCCTTGAGCAGGTAACCCACCCGTTGGCCGTCGCCGCTGTCCAGCAGCGCCGCCGCGTACCCGGTCTGCACGTACTGGCTGAGCACCACGACCGGGAGCTGAGGTCGCTCGCCGCGCAGCGCGACGGCCGCGCGCAACCCGTCGTCGCGGCGACCTGGCGGCATCCGGATGTCGGTGAGCACCAGGTCCGGTTGGTGGTCGCGGGCCGCCGCCAGCAGGTCCGGCGCGGAGCCGACGGCCGCGCACACGGTGAAGTCGAAGCGGGTCAGCAGCGCGACAAGACCCTCCCGCAGCAGCACCTCGTCCTCGGCGAGCACCACCCGGGTCACCGACGACATGGCAGCTCCACCCGGACCACTGTAGGGCCGCCGGGCGGGCTGGACAGCAACAGCCGGCCGTCCACGGCGGCGACCCGGTCGGCGAGCCCGGTCAGGCCGGTGCCCCGGGCCGGGTCGGCGCCGCCGTGGCCGTCGTCGGTCACCTCGACCACGAGGTCACCGCCGGCCCGGGTGAGGCGTACGTCGGCGCGGGTCGCCCCAGCGTGCCGGGCCACGTTGCCCAGCGCCTCGGAGACCACGAAGTAGGCGGTGGTCTCCACGATCTCCGGCACCTCGTCGTGCAGGTCGGCGTGCACGGCGACCGGGATGGTGGCGGCGTCGGCCAGCTCGCGTACGGCCCCGGCCAGGCCCAGGTCGGTGAGGCTCTGCGGGCGGATGCCGTGCACCAGCTGCCGCAACATCGCCATCAGGCCCCGGGCCTGGTCGTGCGCCACCGCCAGCGGTCGGGAGGCGGGGGAGTCCTCGGGTACGTCCAGCTGGGCCAGCCCCAACTGGAGGGTGAGGCTGGTCAGTCGGGGCTGCGCGCCGTCGTGCAGGTCGCGCTCGATGCGGCGGCGTTCGGCCTCGTACGCGCCGACCAGTCGGGTGCGGGAGCGGGTGACCTCGCGCAGCGCCGCCGCGTCCACCGGGTGGGCCAGCAACCACCGGGCCACGGCCGCCTGGACGGCGGCGAGCAGACCGATGCCGTACCAGAGCACGGGGATCAGCAGGACTCCCACGATCGCGTACGGCACGGCTTCGCCGGTGCTGTGGATCGGCTGCCAGATCACCACCGGCTGGTTGGTGTCGCCGGCCAGCCACGGGCTGGAGATCATCCCGAGGTCGAGCAGCACCAGCACCAGGAACACCCAGTACGCGACAGGCGTGAACCCACCCAGCCAGAACAGGTACGCCACCTCCCGCCAGGTCGCGGCGCTGCGGTAGCGGGCGACCAGACCCGGCCACGGCGACCAGGCCAGCGGACGACCGTCGACGAGCCCGACCCGCCACCGCTCGACGACGGCCACCGGGAAGCTCATCAGCGGGGCCAACGCCAACAGGGTGAGGCTGCCGGTTGCCAGGAACAGCATCAGCGCGATGCTCGGCGGTCGGCCG
Source organism: Micromonospora sp. NPDC005171 (assembly GCF_040608575.1). Classification (NCBI taxonomy): domain Bacteria; kingdom Bacillati; phylum Actinomycetota; class Actinomycetes; order Micromonosporales; family Micromonosporaceae; genus Micromonospora; species Micromonospora sp. NPDC005171. The sequence continues at coordinate 124,082 of NZ_JBEXIM010000006.1, forward strand.
TGCTGGCGGAGCCCGTTGACGGCGGCCAGCAGGGGCGCGCCGATGACGAGCAGCCCGACACCGAGGACGCCGGCGATCGGCACGGTGGTCATCAGGTAGGCGAGCGCCCGCCAGGGCCACGCGGAGAGCAGCCAGCGGCGGCGGCGCAGCGCCTCGGCCAGGTGCGAAGGGTGTTCCGTGGTCATGCAGCAGACGCTAATCGGGTGCGGCCGGGTGCCCCAGCCGCCCAGATCCACTCTTCGGGGTATGCCCAGCACTACCAACCAACGAGTGTGCGGGGTCCGGAAACGGGAAGAACGGGCCGTCGCGCGGCCCGCGTGACCTGTGCTGGCGGCGGCTGGAGAGACATGGGTGCCAGAACCTTCGTGGTGGTCGGCGGGACCAGCGGTCTCGGCCTCGCGGTGGCCCGGCTGCTCGTGGACGAGCATCAGGTCGTGGTGTTCGGCAACGTGCCGGCCGAGGTGGCCGCGGTGACCGACGAGCTGGGTTGCGACGGCGCGGTCTGCGACGTCTCCTCCTACGAGCAGGTCCGTGACGGGTTCGCCGAGGTGGTCGAGCGCTACGGCACGATCGACGGGGTGGCTGCCTGCGCCTCGATGTGGGCGGGCGGCGAGCTGGGGGACCTGTCGGTGGAGCACATCCGCCGGGCCGTGGAGATCAACGTCCTGGGCATCACGTACCTGCTGCGGGAGGCGGTGCAGCACCTGCACCGGCAGGGCCACGGGAACGTCGTGTACATCGGCGCGCTGGCGCTGGCGGCACCCCGGCCCGGCATTCCCGTCTACCGGGCCACCAAGAGCTACGGCAACAGCCTGGTCGACTCGCTGGCCGAGGCCCAGCACAGCAACCGGGTCAAGGTGATGCAGCTGCATCCCGGGCCGATGCCGACGCGGCTGCAGGAACGGGTGGGCGCGGAGTTCCTGGACGAGGTGTACGCCATGCCCGAACAGGTCGCCACCGAGGTCGTCCGGCTGCTGCTGCTCGAACCCGACGACCTCTACGTCTCTGGTGAGCGCGTGCTGCGCGCGGACGGGCGGTGGTGACGGCCGCAGCCGGACCTGCCGACCGTCCGGCCTCGGCGTGGGCGCCGCTGCGGACGGCGGTCTACCGCAACCTGTGGCTGGCCCTGCTCGCCGCCAACATCGGCACCTGGATGCAGACCGTCGGCGCGCAGTGGCTGCTGATCAACCAATCCAACGCCTCCACCCTTGTCGCGTTGGTGCAGACCGCCAGCCTGCTGCCGGTGCTGCTGCTGGCGTTGCCCGCCGGGGTGCTGGCCGACAGCTTCGACCGCCGGCACCTGCTGATCGCCGTGCAGCTGTTCCTGGTGGCGGTGGCGGTGGCGTTGACGCTGCTCACCCTGACCGGCCGGATGCCGCCGGCGCTGCTGCTCACCCTCACCTTCGCGTTCGGGGTCGGGCAGGCGCTGACGCTGCCGGCCTGGGCTGCGGTGATCCCGGAGCTGGTGCCGCAGGACCAACTACGGTCGGCGTCCGCACTCGGCTCGATAAGCGTGAACGTGGCGAGGGCGGTCGGGCCCGCGGTGGCCGGCGTGCTGATCGCCCGTACCGGTGTCGCCCCGGTCTTCGGCATCAACGCGGTCGCCTTCGGGATCTTCGCGTACGCGCTGTGGCGCTGGCGGCCCGGCAACGCCCGCGCGGTCGAGGTGCCCGAGCGGTTCACCGCGGCGTTGCGCGCCGGCAGCCGCTACGTACGCCACTCGCCGACCGTCCGCCGGCTGTTGCGCCGGGCGCTGGTGTTCGTGGTCCCGGCCAGCGCGCTGTGGGCGTTGCTGCCGTTGGTGGCGAACCGGCGTCTGGGGCTGGGCTCCGGCGGGTACGGGGTGCTGCTGGCGGCCCTCGGTGTGGGCGCCATCGCCGGTGGCGTGCTGCTGGCCGTGATCCGCACCCGACTGTCGGCCAACCAGTTGCTGCTGGTCGCCGGGGCGCTGTTCACCGTGGCGCTGACGGTGGTCGGCACCGTGCGGGCGGTGCCGTTGGTGCTGCTCGCCCTGCTGCCCGCCGGGATGGCCTGGGTGACGGTGCTGGCCAACGTCAACGCCGAGATGCAGCTCTTCCTGCCCACCTGGGTGCGGGCCCGGGGGCTGGCCGTCTACCAGGTGTGCTTCGCCGGTGGGCAGGCGGTCGGCGCGCTGCTCTGGGGGTTGGTGGCCGACATGGCCGGGCTGGTCCTCGCGTACCTGGCGGCGGCGGTGCTGATGCTTGTCGGCACCCTGACGAGTCGGATCTGGCCGTTGCCGGACCTGCGATCGGTGAACCGGGAACCCGCTGCGTACTGGCCGCAACTGCGCCTGGCGCGCGAGCCGGACCCGGGGGTGGGGCCGGTGCTGGTGACGGTGCAGTACACGGTCCGGCCGGAGCTGGCCCAACGGTTCCTGGCGGCGATGGACCTGGTGCGTGGCGCGCGGCAGCGGACCGGCGCGATGCGCTGGGGACTGTTCCGCCCGGCCGAGACGGTGGACCGGTTCGTGGAGGTGTATCTGGTGCCGTCCTGGGACGAGCACCTGCGCCAGCACGGCGGCCGGTTGACAGGTGAGGACCGCGCGGCCGAGCAACGGGCCCGGGAGTTGACCGACGGGGAGCCGGAGGTCCGGCACCTGGTGCCCGCCGCCGCCGGACCGACGCTGTCGGACGACCGCGAGGCGCTCTGACCCACACGCGCTCCGGCGCGGCCGGGCGGCGCACCCGGGACCAGCCCGACGCGGGCGTACCGCGTACGGCCGCGTTGTTAGGATGGCCGCACCATGGCGAGTGAGCGTAAGGCGACCGCGGACCCGGCCCGCAGCCTGGCCCTTCTCTGGCGCACCCGGGAGCCGACCAGCCGCAGCGCCGGTCCGGCGCTCAGCGTCGACCGGATCGTCCGGGCCGCGATCGACATCGCCGACGCCGAGGGGCTCGACGCGTTGACCATGCGCCGGGTCGGTGAGGCGCTGGGGGTCGGCACGATGTCGGTCTACACCTACGTGCCGGGCAAGGCCGAACTCGTCGCCGTCATGATCGACACCGCGTACGGCGAGATGCCGCGCCCCGCCGTCGAGGGTGACTGGCGCACCCGGCTGGAGCGGATCGCCCGCGACAATCTGGCGCTCTACCAGCGGCATCCCTGGATGCTGCGGGCCGAGACGACCCGACCGGTGCTCGGCCCGCACCTGATGGCCAAGTACGACTACGAGCTCGGCGCGATCGTCGACATCGGGCTCACCGATGTCGAGGTGGACGCGGTGCTCACCCTCGTGCTGGGCCACGTGAAGAGTGCCGCGCGGGCCGCCTCCGAGGTGGTCGACCTGGAGCGCGAGACCGGCATGACCGACGGCCAGTGGTGGCAGTCGCACGCGCCCTGGCTGGAGACGTTCATGACGGCGGGGGCCTACCCGACCGCCTCGCGGGTCGGCACGGCGGCCGGCCAGCAGCACGGCGCCGCGTACGGCCCGGAGTACGCCTTCGAGTTCGGTCTGCAACGCGTCCTCGACGGGATCGCGGTGGTGGTCGCCGAGCGGGCGGCCAACCGGTAGCCGGCCCCGGTCGGGGGATCCGGCGAAGCTAGCGTGGCGCTGCCCGTCGGGCCAGCCGGGCGAGCGCGCGCGCCGACGGGCTGCCCGGCTCGGCGTGGTAGACGACCAGCGACTGGGTGGTGCCGCTGATCGCGAGCTTCTCGTAGCGCAGCGCCAACTCGCCCAGCTGTGGGTGCTGGAACACCCGCACCCCACCGCCCGCGCGGGCGGTGACGTCGTGCCGGGCCCACAACCGCCGAAACCGCTCGCTGCCGGCCGTCAGCTCCTCCACCAGTTCGATGAGGCGGGGATCGTCCAGCTCTGGTCCGATCTGTGCGCGCAGCCCAGCCACCGCGTTGGCGGCGACCGCCGTCAGGGCCGGGTAGAGCGCCGGCACGCTCGGGTCCAGGAAGACCGCGCGCAGCAGGTTCACCCCGGCGGTGAAGATCGGTGCCAGCGCCGTCGCGACGGGGTTGGCGAAGAGCACGTCCAGGTGTCGCCCGTGCACGAAGGCGGGCGTCTCGGCCCACGAGCCGACCAACTGCCGGATGCCCACCGGCACCCGCTCCGATGGTCGCGCCGCGCGGCGGGCCGGCACCGGCCGGGCGAGGCTGTGCAGGTGTGCCGCGGCGTCCGCGTCCAGCATCAGCGCGCGGGCCAGCGCCTCGACCACCTGCGTCGACGGGTGCCGGTCGCGCCCCTGCTCCAACCGCAGGTAGTAGTCGGCGCTGATGCCGGCGAGCTGGGCTGCCTCCTCGCGCCGCAGGCCGGGCACCCGCCGACGGCCGTGCGCGGGCAACCCGACGTCACCCGGCCCGATCAGCTCGCGCCGGGCACGCAGGTATTCGCCGAGCGGGCCGGCCGTGCTCACCCGCCCATCGTAGGAGTCGCCGCCGACCACCCAGCCTGGTCCTGCCACTACCAGGAAAAGCAGGGAACCGGCTAACCCCTGCCACCGGGGTGACAGTGTCGGGGTAAGCGTGATCGAGAGACGGGACAGCAATGACAGAGCGCATCACCACCCCCTTCGGGTTCGCCTCGACCGCCGACGAGGTCATCGCCGGGGTCGACCTGACCGGCAAGCGGGCGATCATCACCGGCGGTGCCGCCGGTATCGGCGTCGAGACGGCCCGTTCGCTCGCCGCCGCCGGCGCCGAGGTCGTGCTCGGGGTCCGCCGGGTCTCGGCGGGTGAGCAGGCCGCCGCCGACATCGCGGCCGGCATCGGCGCGGAGCGGGTCACCGTCCGCGCGCTGGACCTGGCCGACCAGACCTCGGTACGCCAGTTCGTCGGCGGCTGGGACCAGCCGCTGCACATCCTGGTCAACAACGCGGGGATCATGGCGCTGCCCGAGCTGGAGCGCACCGCCGAGGGCTGGGAGATGCAGTTCGCCACCAACTTCATGGGGCACTTCGCGTTGACCGTCGGCCTGCACGACGCCCTCGCCGCGGCCGGCGGCGCCCGGGTGGTGTCGGTCAGCTCCAGCGGCAACCTCTTCTCTCCGGTGATCTTCGACGACCTGCACTTCGCGTTCCGGCCGTACGACCCGCTGCTGGCCTACGGGCAGTCCAAGAGCGCCGAGGCGCTGCTCGCCGTGGAAACCACCCGCCGCTGGGCCGGCGAGGGCATCTACGCCAACGCGCTCAACCCGGGCGCCATCGCCACCGGCCTGCAGAAGCACACCGGCGGCCTGCGGACGCCCAAGGAACGGCAGAAGACACCGCAGCAGGGCGCGGCGACCTCGGTGTTGCTCGCGGCGTCCCCGTTGCTGAACGGCGTCGGTGGTCGCTACTTCGAGGACTGCGCCGAGGCTCCGACAGTCACCGAGCGGCCGGCCGACTACAGCGGCGTGGCCGCGTACGCGGTCGACCCGGGCAATGCCGAGCGGCTCTGGACCGTGGCGTCCGACCTGATCTCCGAGCGGGCCGTCAGCACCGGCCGCTGACCTGGGTGGCCGGGCTCGCCCGGGTGGTCGGGCTCGCCGGAACCCGCCCGTACCCGGTCGTCCAGGTGGTACGACTGGGTCGGCGGTGGCCGCTGCGGGCCCGGGAAGGATGGCGATGGCGAGCGGGCTTGCGGAACGGTTGCTGCTACGGCGGGAGTACCCCCGCAAGGCCTCGTTCCTGGAGCTCTTCTTCGACCTGGCGTTCATCTTCGCGCTGACCCAACTGTCCCGGGCGCTGCTCGACGATCTCAGCCTCAACGGCGGTATACAGGTGACGTTGATGCTGGCGGCGCTCTGGTGGGTGTGGTTCGTGACCGCCTGGTCGGCCGACTGGTTCGACCCGCGGGCCCCGCTGGTCGTCGCACTGCTGCTCTGGGTGATGTTCGGTGGCCTGCTGATGGCCGCGGCCGTACCCACCACGTTCGACGGGCACGCCCTGGTGTTCGCCGTCGCCTATGTGACCATCCACCTGGGCCGGGCGGCGATGCTGATCCCCGCGCTGCGCGGGCATCCGCTGCAACTGCGCAGTCTGCGGGTGGCGGTCTGGTTCGCGATCTCCGGTGTGCTGTGGGTGGTCGGGGCGGCCGTGGCCCCGGCCCGGGAGGTGCTCTGGGTGCTGGCCCTCATCATGGATTACGGACTCGCATGGCTGCGCTGGCCGCTCCCCGGGCTCGGGCGGAGCACCTGGCCGGAACTCCGGGTGAACGGCTCGCACCTGTCCGAGCGGTACCAACAGATCTTCATCATCGCCCTGGGCGAGCTGATTCTGATCTCCGGCATCACCTACAGCGGGTCCGGTCTGGACCGGGACAGCACTCTGGCCTTCGCCCTGGCGTTCGTGACCGCGGCGGCCCTCGCCCGGCTGTATCTGGTGCCCACCGGCGCGCGGCTGGGCGCCAGGATCGAGGCGGAGGGCCCGCCCGGCAGCAAGTTGACGCTGCTGGCGGGCTATTTGAATCTCGTCATGATCGCCGGGGTGTTGGCCACCTCGGTGGCCATGGAGATGGCGATCGACGATCCGGGCGAACACGACATGAGGCAGCTGACGGTGGGCGTCATCGGGCCCGCGCTGTTCCTGACGGCCCGGATCCTGCTCGCGGCGATGGTCGACGGCAGCCGACCCTGGGCACGACTGGTCGGTGTGCCGGCCCTCATCGTGGGTGGGCTGGTCACCGTGGGGCAACCGCAGATCGTCAACAGCGCCGTCGTCGCCATGGTGCTGCTGCTGATCGTCCTCTTCGACGCGATGCCGAAGCTGTGGCAGTTCATCCGCCAGGCCAGGGAGAGCGACCGGGCCGACCAGCGGCTAGCCGGATAGCTGACCCGATGCCGCAGGGACGAGCGCAGCACGGCGACCAACCGCGACGACACGACGTGGTGGAGTTGCGGGTGCACGGTGTGTCCGGGGCGGACCCCACTGTCATCCTCGACCAGCCGCAGGTCCGGCAGGTCGCCGGCGACAGCAGCGGGGGTTTCCACCGCCCCGCCCGATCGGACGGCGTCGACCCGGACGGGGTGACGCTGGAGGCGTACCGCTGGGGTGATCTGCCCTCGGGCACCGTCGGTCGGACCCTCGCGATGGTCTTCCTGCTGCCGTTCATGCTCAGCAACGTGGCCGTGTGGATGCGCCCCACCGGCCGCCGCGCCGCCGGGGTCAGCGCGCTGTGTCGGCTCCTCGCGCTCAACCTCACAGTGCTGTACGTGGTGTCCATCTCGGGAGTCGCCCTCGACCTGCTCGCCTGGCGGTGTCTCGGTGCGGCCCGCTGCCGCCCGCCCTTCGACACGATGGCCGGGCTCGACGGCTGGCCCGTCGGGCAGCGGCTGGCCGTGCTGGCGCTCCTGCCGATCGCCGCCATAGCGGTCCTGCGTCTCCTCGGTGCCCGTCGGTCCGGTCCGGCCGGCAACCCACTGTGGGCGGTGGAGCCGCTGGTGCACCGGCTGCGCGCGATCCACGTCGCGGCCGCGCTCGCCGTACTCAATGTCGTGCTGCTCGCGGCCCGTTGCGGCACCGGCGCGACGTTCTCCACGACGCTGCTGCTGGCGCTCAGCGCGGCGGTGCTGCTGGTCTGCGTCGGTCTGCTCGCCGTCCCGGGGATGATCGACCGCGCGGCGACCGCACGGACGGCCACCTGGACCGCCCGCGCGGTGGGCGTGGTGGCGGCCGTTTTGAGCGTGGCGACCCTGGTCACCGTGGCGGGCGACCGGCGTGACTGGTCGTCGGCGTCCGGGCTTCCCGGCTACGGCGGGATCGCGGGCGCGGCGCTGTTCGGCCAGATGATCTTGCTGGTGCTGCTCAGCGGAGTGGTGCTGTGGCAGCACGGTCGGGTGGGCGGCCGGTCCGCGCTGCCGGGTGGCCTGGGCGCGGCGGTCCTCGCCGCCCTGGCGGTGGGCCTGACCGGCGCGCTCTCCTCCGGCCTCGTCTACCAGACGGGGGAGCTGCTCGGCGGCTACCGCGGTGACGGTGGACCACCGTTGCCCTACCGCTGGACGCTGCTGGCGTTCTTCCTGCACGTGGTCGCGGCGGCGCTGCTGTGCGGCGCGATGAGCGTCGTGTCGCTGCGGCGCCGACGGCGTGCGGCGGCGGCGATCGCCGCCCGTGACTTCCCGGTCGTGCCACCGGAGGCGGTCGGTCGGCTGCGGCTGGTGACGAAGACCATCGCCCGGGCGCGGTTCACCGAATGGTTGGGTCTGCTGGCCGCCACGTACGCGGCGCTCGCTGTGGTCGGACTGATGACGAGCCTGGTGGGGCGTACCGGGCGCGAACCGGAGGAGGTGGCGCGGCAGCTGCTCGGGCTGCCGGCCGCAGCCGTTCAGATGGGGCTCAGCGGTGGCAGCTACCTCCTGGCCGCGTTGCTGCTGACGCTGTTGACCGGTGGCGTGTTCGCCTATCGGACCGCGTGGTTTCGCCGGCACGTCGGCATCCTGTGGGACCTGGGCACCTTCTGGCCCCGGGCCGCGCACCCGTTCGCACCGCCGAGTTACGCCGACCGGGCGGTGCCGGAGCTGGCCGACCGGATCAGCCAGCTGACCGAGCGGCACGCCGGGGTGTTGCTCTGTGGACACAGCCACGGGTCCGCGCTGCTCGCGCTCGCGGTGCTGCGGCTGCCCCCGCACGTACGTCAACGGGTCGCGCTGCTCACCTACGGGTCACCGCTGGACCGCCTGTACGCCCGGCTCTTTCCGGCCTACCTCAACCAGGACGTGCTGCGGGCGGTGGGGGAGCGGGTCGAGTGGCGGTGGCTCAACCTGTGGCGCGACACCGACCCGGTCGGCGGCTGGGTCTTCGCCGCACACCATCCCGGCGATCCGGCGCCGGACCCGGCCGATCCGGCAGGCCAGGTCGACAGGCGGTTGCGGGACCCACCGGGCCTGCTGCCGGCACCGGGGGAGCGGTCCGCGCCGCCGCTGCGGGGGCACCATCCGGGCGAGACCGACCCCGAGTTCCGGGCGGCGGTGCGCGAACTCACCGAACGCCTCCGTGGTGCTGGCTGACCCTGCCGGCTGGGGGCGGGCGGGGCGGGACCAACGTCGGTCAACGATCCATCTCGGGAATCCGGTCGGACTCCGCGACCGTCGCGCGGACCTTCCGCAGTGTGGCGTCGGGGGCACGGATCGCGGCCCGCCAGCGGTCCAGCGTCCGGGTGAGCACCCGGACCACGAACTGCAACTGGTTGACCTGCTCGCGGAGCACCCCCAGCTCGGACCGTGCGCTGAACGCCTCGCCCTCCAACTGGCTGATCCGCGTCTGCAACGGCTGTACGAGCGTGAGGGCGGCCTCGGTGAGCGTGTCGGCGGCGTCGGCCTTGAACTTGCCCCGCTGCGCCACCACGGCGGCGATCGCGGCCAGGCCGGTGCCTCCGCCGAGGATGCCGAGCACGCTGAGCGCCACCTGCACCCAGTGCGGTGCGGCTGGCGGGGGTGCGGTATTCACGTGACACCTGCCTGCAGCTGCTCGTAGGTCACAAATTCGCACGCTCGGGCCAGGCGACGCAGGTCGATGGCGATCTGCGCGGCCCGCCAGAGCGATCCGACCGTCACCGCCATCACGAACGACGTGGCGACGATGGAATTTCGACCCGACATGACCAACAGGGCTACCACGTACATGCCGGTGATCGTGCCGAGCACCAGCACCGACGCGAGTTCGAGGCCGAGGCCGGTGGAGAGTCGGCCGGGCCAGAGGATGCCCAGTAGCCCACCCACGCCCACCGCGACCAGACCCAGCTCCCAGGCGACCTGGATGGGCTCCGGCATCGAACTCTGAACGGACACCGGCCGGACATTGAGGGTCATCAGCAGAATGCCGCAGAGGGGCGCTGCGGCCAGGACGGCGATCTCGTACGGCTGCTGGCGGCATCGGATACGTAGGTTTCGCACGGCAACTCCTTGGTCGAGGACCGGCGTCGGGCAACGCCAGGTGGACCATGCCGTTCGGTGGGTCGCGCCTGTCGAGCTGCGGCCCGTGCGGCGAAGCCCGGTGGTGCGTTGCCTGTGGGCGGTCGTTGGACGAGAAAATGGAGCGACTCGACGTCGTTGGCTGCCGGTATCTGCCTGTGTATCACCGATTACCGGTTGGCGTCCACCTGGTGTAACGTCGCATTACCGCAGGTCAAAGCCTGTTAACGGCCGGTTCTGGGGCTCTGGCGCGGCTGAAGCGCGGCGACCCGGCCGCACGGCCACCCGGGACAATTGGTGTCGGATATTTGCCCAGGGTGGCAGTGGTGGGCCGGGTCGCCGGTGGATCAACGAGCGAGCAGCTTGCGCAGCGCCCGGAGCACCTCGGCCGGAGCCTCCTCCGCCATGAAGTGTCCGCAGCTGACCGTCTGGTGGTCCAGATCCGGCGCCCAGGCCCGCCACACCGCCGCCGCGTCGTAGCCCAGCGCCGCGCCCCAGTCCTGCTGGAGCACCGTCACCGGCATCCGCAGCTGGTTGCCGGCCGCCCGGTCAGCGGTGTCGTGGGCCACGTCGATCCCGGCCGACGCCCGGTAGTCGGCGACGATCGAGGGGACGGCGTCGCGGGACGCGCGCAGGTACGCGGCCCGCACCTCCGCCGGCAGGGCCTCCGGGTCACGGGTCCAGATGTCCAGGAAGTGACCGAAGAAGGCGTCCGGGCTGCCGCCGATCAGCTCTTCGGGAAGGCCGGGCGGCTGCGCCATCAGGTATAGGTGGAACGCCACAGCGGCGCTGGTGCCGTGCAGCACGTCCCACATGTCCAGGGTGGGTAGCACGTCGAGCAGGGCCAGCTGACTGATCGCCGTCGGATGATCGAGGCCGGCGCGGAACGCGACCAGGGCGCCCCGGTCGTGCCCGGCCAACGCGAACCGGTCGTGACCGAGCGCGCCGGCCAGCGCCACCACGTCGGCGGCCATGGTGCGCTTGGCGTACCTGGCGCCGTCGGTGTCGAGGGGTTTGTCGCTGTCGCCGTAGCCGCGCAGGTCGGGGCAGATGACCGTGTGGTCGGCGGCCAGGTCGGCCGCGACGTGCCGCCACATGAGGTGGGTCTGCGGAAAGCCGTGCAACAGCACGACCGCCGGCCCGGAACCGCTCACGGCGGCGTTGAGCGTCACCCCGTCGGCGACGGTGACGCGGCGGTAGTCGAATCCGTTGATCCTGGGGTCCACGGGGAACCTTCCTGGGGAGGAGTGCCGGCGAGGGGCGGTGGCCCGCCGCCGTCGTACCTCATTGAGACTGCCCGGCGGTGATCAGCAGCGGGTCAGTATCGGATCAGTGCCGGCCGGGTCACCCGCCTACTGTGGTGCCATGACCAGGCAGCTGACGGCGCCCGTCGCGGTGACCTTCGGCGTACTCGGGCCGGTGACCGCCGCGACCGAGCGTGGCCCGGTCCCGCTGCGGGGACACCGGCAGCGCCTGGTGCTGGGCCGGCTGTTGATCGCCCACGGTCGGGTGGTGCCGGTGGATCGTCTCGTCGACGACCTGTGGGAGGTCGCACCGGACGGCGCGGTGGGAGCGATCCGAACCTTCGTCGCCGACCTGCGCCGGGCTCTGGAGCCCGATCGACCACCCCGGCAGCCGCCCCGGCTCCTGGTCACCGAGCCGCCCGGGTACGTGTTGAAGGCCGCCCCGGAGGCGGTGGACGCGGGACAGTTCGAGGTGGCCGTCGGGGAGGCGGCCCGGCTGCTGGCGGCGGGACGTCCCGCGCCGGCCCTGGCCGCGCTGGACGCGGCACTCGGGCTCTGGCGCGGGCCCGCGTACGCCGACTGCGCCAACGAGTCGTGGGCGGTCGCGGAGATCAACCGGCTGGACGAGCTGCGGATGCTCGCTGTCGAGCGGCGGGCCGAGGCGCTCCTGGCGCTGGGTCGACCGGACGAGGCCGCCGCGGAGCTACCGGCACACCTGGCCAGCTACCCGCTGCGGGAGGACGCCTGGCGACTGCTCGCGGTGGCCCGGTACCGCGCCGGCCGGCAGGGTGACGCGCTGGCCGCGCTGCGGGAGGCCCGCCACGTCCTGGTGACCGAGCTGGGCGTGGACCCGGGGCCCGAGCTGCGACAACTGGAAGCAGACATCCTGGCCCAGGCTGCGCACCTCACCCCGCCCCTCGAGCCGGCCGCCACGACTCCCGGCCTGGGGGAACCCGGTCGGCACGTCGAGGCGGGGCAGCGCCCGTTCGTCGGCCGCGACGCGGAGCTGGAGCGGCTGTGGCGCGCCGCCGACGTCGCGTCCCGACGCCGCCAGCCCATGCTCGCCCTGCTCAGCGGCGACCCGGGCGCCGGCAAGACGGCACTGGCCGAGGCTCTGACCCGGCGACTCGCCGCCGACGGCTGGGCCACCGCGTGGGGACGCAGCCCGGAGTACGAGGGCGCCCCGCCAGCCTGGCCGTGGACCCAGATCACCGACGCGCTCGCCGGGCCCCCCGCCCCGGTCGCCGCCGACCCGGTCGACGGCTCGGCCGACCCCGCCACGGTTCGGTTCCGCCGGCACCGTGCGGTGGCGTCGCTGCTCTCGGCGGTCGCCGACCGGGCGCCGGTCCTGCTGGTCCTCGACGACCTGCACCGCGCCGACGGTGACACCCTCGACCTGTTGACCGCACTGCTCACCGGCCCGCAGCCGGCCAGCGGCCCGGTGCTGATCCTCGGCACCTACCGGGCCACGGAGATCAGCCCGGAGCTGACCGCCACCCTGGGCCGCGCCGCCGGGCTGGAACCGGTCCGGGAGTACCTTGCCGGCCTGCCCGCCTCGGCGACCGGTGAGCTGGCCGGCGCCGTCGTCGGGACGGACCTGGACCCGGCCACCGCCCGGTCGATCCATCAGCGCAGCGGCGGCAACCCGTTCTTCGTCCGCGAACTGGCCCAGCTCTACGCGGCTGTGGGGGAGGCGGGGCTGGCCGCCGTGCCGCCCGGGGTACGCGACGTGATCCGGCACCGGTTGGCGCAGCTGCCCGCCCCCACCCGTACCGTGCTGCGGCAGGCGGCAGTGCTCGGCCGGGACCTCGCCCCGGACGTGCTGGGCGCGTTGACCGGTGACCCGACGGCAGCGCTGGACGCTGTGGACCGCGCCCTGACGGCCGGGTTCCTCACCGAGCGGGAGTCCGACGGGCGGCTGCGCTTCACCCACATCCTGGTCCGCGACACGCTCTACGCCGACCTGTCCGCGCCGCGCCGCTCCGCCTGGCACGCGGCCGTCGCCGAGGTGCTGCGACGGCGGGAACCCGTCGAGCCGGCTGCCCTCGCATACCACCTGCTGCACGCCGGTGGGCCGGTCGCCGCCGCCGAGGCCTCGACGTACGCCCGGGTGGCGGCCGAGCGGGCCGAACGGGGCGGCAACCCGCACGAGGCGGCCCGGCTGTGGGGTCAGGCGATCGACGCGTACGACCGCGCTGGCGGGGTCGAGCCGCACGGGCGGGTGACCGCGCTGCTCGGCCTCGGGCGGGCGCTGGCCGTGACCGGCCGGCTGGCCGAGGCGCGGCGACGGCGCGCCGAGGCGATCACCGCCGCCGAGTCCACCGGCGATCCCCTGCTGATCCAGGATGCGCTGGCCGGTTTCGACGTTCCGGCCAGTTGGACGCGCAACGACGACGACGTGCTCTCCGGGCACATCGTCCGAGCCGCCGAACACGCCCTGACCGCGCTCGGCCCGACTCGTACGGCCCAGCGCAGCCGGCTGCTGAGCACCCTCGCGTTGGAGCTGCGTGGCACCAGCACCGATCGTGGCCGCCGCGCCGCCGACGAGGCCGAGACGATCGCCCGCGGCATCGACGATCCCGGGCTGCTGGCCTTCGCGCTCAACGCCCGCTTCATGCACGCCTTCCACCGCGTCGGTCTGGCCGACGCGCGGGCCCGCATCGGCGCCGAACTGGTCGACCTGGCAGCCCGGCACCACCTGGTGACCTTCGAGGTGCTCGGCCATCTCGTCCTGGTCCAGGCCAGCTGCGCGCTGGCCGACCGGCCCGGCGCCGACGCGCACGCGCGCGCCGCCGACCGCCTCGCCGAGCGGTACGAGCTGCCGTTGGTCGACGTCTTCACCCGGTGGTACGCCGCGCTGCGTCTGGCACTCGACGGCGACTCGGACGCGGCGGCACGGGCGTACCGTTCGGCTGCCGACCTCGTGAGCGCCGACGGCATGCCGGGGCTGACCCAGGGGCTGCTCCCACTGGCCCTGCTCGGCCTGCGGCTGGCCGACACCGTCGACGCCGACCTGTCGACCACCGAACCCGGCGCTGCCGACCGGCTGATCACCGGGCTCGGCGCGGACGACTGGGCGGAGCTGGACTGGGGTCCGTACGAACCGTGGGTCCGACCGTTGCTGCTGCTCGCCGCCGACGACCGGGAGGCTGCCACGGCCGCGCTGCGGGCGCTTCCCGAGGGGCCGCACGATCTGTTGCGTGAGGTACGGCTCTGCCTCGTCGGTCGGGCGGCGCGCGCCCTCGACGACCGGGCCACGATGACCCGGGTCCACGCCGAGCTGCTGCCGGCCGCCGACGAGCTGGCCGCCGGCAGCGGGGTGCTCACCGTCGGTCCGGTGGCCGGGCACCTCGCCGACCTGGCCGCCGCGCTGGGCCGGCACGAGGAGGCGGCCGAACACCGTCGTACGGCCCGTGCGGTGACCGCCCGCGCCACCGCCTGACCCCTCGCCCACGGCCACGGTGACTTGCCGGTTTCCGCTGGAACCCACTGGCCGGTGCGGTCAGATGGAACCACCGGCGCGTCCACCGTCGGCCATGGTCGGAGGGGGTACGCGTGGAGGCGCTCGTCCTGATCGTGGTGCTCGGCGTCACCGTCCTCGTCGGCACCACCCTTGGCGGTCGGTACCGGGTGGCCCCGCCGGTCCTGCTCATCGCGTTGGGCGTGCTGCTCGGGTTCACGCCGCCGCTGTCCGAGGTCACCCTGGAACCGGATCTGGTCCTGCTGATCTTCCTGCCGGCGATCCTGTACCGGGAGAGTCTCACCATCAGCCTGCGGGAGATCCGGGCCAACCTGCCGGTGATCGGGCTGCTCGCCGTGGTGCTGGTGGTGCTCACCATGGTCACGGTGTCGTTCGCCGCGCAGGCGTTCGGGGTGAACCCCGCCGCCGCCTGGGTGCTCGGCGCTGTCCTCGCGCCGACCGACGCTGCCGCAGTCACCGGCCTGGCCAAGCGGCTGCCCCGGAAGCTGCTCACCACCCTGCACGCGGAGAGCTTGATCAACGACGGCACCGCGCTTGTGGTCTTCGCGGTGGCCGTGGGTCTGCTCAGTCAGAGCGCCGAGCCGGGCGTGCTCGGCGTCAGCGAGGAGTTCGTCGGCGCCAGCGCCGGCGGTGTGATCGCCGGTCTGCTGGTGGGGACCGCCGTGGTGCTGGTCCGCAAGCGGCTGGACGATCCGCTGCGCGAGGGCGCGCTCAGTGTGCTGACGCCGTTCGGCGCCTTCCTGCTCGCCGACTCGGTGCACGCCAGTGGTGTGTTGGCGGTGGTGGTCGCCGGCCTGGTGCTGGCCTACGCCGGCCCACGGGTGATCCGCGCCCGGTCCCGGGTGCTGGCGTTCGCGTTCTGGGACCTGTCCACCTTCCTGATCAACGGCGGATTGTTCGTTCTGCTCGGCACGCAGATTCCCCGCGCGGTCCGGGGCATCACCAGCACTTCGGCGGGGCGGGCTCTGCTGATCGTGGTGGTGGTGACAGTGGTCGTGATCGGCACCCGGCTGATCTTCGTCTATCTGACCGCGCAGGCCGCGAGGCTGCGGCGGCGCCGCATCATGGATCCGAGCCAGGGGCCGTCGACCTGGCGGGTGGGGACCGTCGCGGGCTGGTCCGGTTTCCGGGGCGCGGTGTCGCTGGCCGCCGCCCTGGCCGTCCCGACGGTGACGGTCGGCGGTCGACCGGTTGTCGAACGCGATCTGATCATCTTCGTCACCGCACTGGTGATCGTGCTGATCATGCTCCTGCAGGGCACCACTCTGCCGTTGGTCGTGCGCTGGGCCGGGCTGCGCGGCGACCCGGAACGCGTGGACGAGGCCCAGCACGCCCGGCGGCGGGCCGCCGAGGTGGGCCTGGCGGCCCTCCCGCAGGTCGCCGCGGAGGTCGGTGCCCAGGATGACTCGGTGCGTCGGCTGGAGGCCGAGTACCGGCGGCATCTGGAGGACCTCGACGAGAGCTGTGGGAACACCGCCGAGGAGCGCCGGCTGGAACGCCGACTGCGCCTCGGTGTCCTCGCCCACAAGAGGCGGGAGGTCACCCGGTTGCGCGACAGCCGGGAGATCGACGACCTGGTGCTGCAGGAACTCCAGGCCGCGCTGGACAACGAGGAGATCCGGCTGCTGGGGCGCGGGCCCAACGAGTGACTGCGGCCGAACGGTGCGGCTCAGAGCACCTGGTCGAGGAACCGGCGCAGCCGCGGATGCTCGGCCCGCTCGAAGATGGACTCCGGCGGGCCGGCCTCCAGCACCACACCTCGGTCCATGAAGGCCACGATGTCGGCGACCTGCCGGGCGAAGCCCATCTCGTGGGTCACCACCACCATGGTCATCCCGGCGGCGGACAGGTCGGCCATCACCCCCAGGACGCCCTTGACCAACTCCGGGTCGAGCGCCGAGGTCGCCTCGTCGAAGAGCATCACCTCGGGCCGCAGCGCCAGCGCACGGGCGATCGCCACCCGCTGCTGCTGACCACCGGAAAGCTGCGCCGGTCGGGAATTCGCCTTGCCGGCCAGCCCCACCAGCTCCAACTGCGCCCGGGCCACGGTCTCCGCCTCGTCCGCGCCGAGCTTGCGCAGCCGGCGCAGCGCCAGCGTGACGTTGCGCAGCACGCTCATGTGCGGGAAGAGGTTGAACTGCTGGAACACCATGCCCACCCGCTGCCGCAGCGCGTCCGGGTCGTCGTCCCGCACGCTGCGCCCGTCCAGCAGCACGTCGCCCCGGTCCGGTTCGATCAGCCGGTTGATGGTGCGCAGCAACGTGGACTTGCCCGACCCGGACGGGCCGATGACGCAGGCCGTCGCCCCGCGCGGCACCGAGAGGTCGACGCCGCGCAACACCCGGTTCGGTCCGAAGGCGAGGTGCACGTCGCGTACGTCGAGGCTGACCGAGGTCGTCGTGGTGCTGGTCATCGCCGATCTCCTTCCGGGGCGGCGTACGACGCGGTGTCGTCGTCCTCTTCGGTCGACACGGTGGCCGGCCGACCGTTGCGCAGCCGCCGGTCGATCCCGTTGACGACGTGCGTCAGCGGGACGGTCAACGCCAGGTAGCAGAGCCCCGCCAGCAGCAGCGCCGACTCGTTGCCGGTGGTGGCCGCGTAGTCCTGCCCGATCCGGAACAGCTCCCGCTGGCTGGCCACCAGGCCGAGGAAGTAGACCAGGCTGGAGTCCTTGATGAGCGCGATGAGCTGGTTCACCCAGGCCGGCAGCACCCGCCGGATGCCCTGCGGGACGATCACCAGCCGCATCGCGTCGGCCCAGGAGAAGCCGAGCGCCCGAGCGCCCTCCAACTGGGCGGCCTCCACCGACTGGATGCCCGAGCGGAAGATCTCCCCGATGTACGCGGCGGCGATGAGCGACAGCGCCAGGATGCCCAACGGGTACGGATCCGGCCCCCAGACCTGCATGCCCAGCGGAGCCAGTCCGACGCCGATCAGCAGGATCGTCGCCGCGGCCGGCAGCCCCCGGAACACGTCGGTGTAGACCCGCGCCGGCCAGCGCAACCAGCGGCTGCGCGAGATCCCGGCGACGGCCAGCAGCAGACCCAGCACCGAGCCGAGCAGGGCGGCGGAGACCGCCAGGATCAGCGTGTTGGGCAACCCGACGGTCAGCATCTCGGGCAGCGCCTCGCGCATCGCGTCCCAGTCGAAGAAGGTCTCCCACAGGGTGCTCAACGGATCCATCGGTCGCTCCTCCTACCGCCCTGCTCGCTCGTCACCGGCTCAGGACGCGGCCGACGTGGACGCCGACGGCCCCGTCGGCGTAGCCGGCCCTGCCGGCGTGGCCGACGCGGACGGGGCCCGCACCGTGCCGCTGCCCGGCGTGAAGTCCGCCGGGATCGGCCGACCCGGGTAGTACTGCGCCTGCAACCGGCTCCAGGTGCCATCGGCGATGACCTCGTCGAGGCCCTTGTTCAGCGCCTCGCGCAGCTTGTCGCTGCCCTTTGCCACGGCGTACGCGGTCGGTGCCGGGCTGAGCTGCTTGGCCGCCACGGTGATCTTGCCGTTGCTGTCGGTGGCCGACTTCTCACCGATCTCCGCCGGGGCGATCCACGCGTCGGCGGTGCCCGCCTTGAGCTGGTTGATCGCGCCGTTGTAGTCCGGCACCCGCACCGGGTTGAGCTGCTTGCCGGTGGCGTAGTCGTCCTGGACGGTGCCCTGCACCACCACGACGCGCTTGCCGGCGAGCTGGTCGAAGCTGGTGATCGGCGAGCCGGCCGGAACGTCCAGGCCGAAGTAGCCGAAGTCGTAGCCGTTGCCGAAGTCGACTGTCTTCTTCCGGGCCTCGGTGATGGTGATCGAGGAGCTGCCGACGTCGAACTTGTGGTTGTTTACCTGGCTGAGCAGCGCCGAGAAGTCGGTGCCGACGAACTCGACAGTGAGGCCGAGCTTGCCGGCCACGGCGGCCAGCAGGTCGTTGTCGAAGCCGGTGAACGTGCCGTCCTTGAGGTACACGTTCGGCGGCGCGTCGGTCAGCGTGCCGGCGCGCAGCACGCCCGGCTGGGCCAGGCCGTACGGGTTGGTGGTGGCGTCGGACGAGCTGTCGTCGCCGCAGGCGGTGAGGGCGGCGGCGGCGAGGATCGTGGCCGCGCCCAGGGCGGCGGCGCGGGTCAGGGCAGGAAGAAATCGCACGGGTGTCTCCGAAGGGTGGTGTCTCGGCGCGCACGGGCGTGCGCCACCGACGGCGCGCCCGATGGGCGTACCGGTGGGAAGGAGTTCGGGAAGGGTTGTGCTAGAGCGCGATGCCGCGACGACAGGCGGCGCTGCACATTCGCATCATGTCCACGTGCCGTCGCCGGGTCAGCGCGGGCGAGGGTCGACCGGTGCGGAAGTCCGCGACGTCGGTCGGTGGGGCGGTGCTGAGGATGCGCATGGTTCTCCCGGGTCTGTGCTGACCTGGGTGCCAGGCCACGCTTGCACCGACGTCGTGCCGATGCCTGGTCTTCACCCGGGGCACCCCACCGCGGAGGAGGGTTGCCGGCCAGCGAGCCGGGGCTTCGCGCTGGCACTCATGACCTGCGCCGAGGCTAGCAGCACCAACGGGTCACCCGTCCAGTCGTTATGACCACGCTCACCGTGCGCGACGGCTTGCCGGTTCCCAGGTCAGCCGGCGTGCACGTGCGGTCGACGGTGCGGGTCGGGCTCCTGCCGGCGCAGGATCTCCCGGGTCACCGAGGCGATCGCGCCCTGTCCGAACGCCAGGTAGCGCAGGAAGTTGCGAACCGGGCCGCCCTCGGACCACTCGAAGTAGATGTGCGGGCGCCGACGGCTGCGGTCGCGGATCTCCAGCAGCAGGGCGGCGAGCGCTGTGGGCACCGACGAGCTGGCCAGGCTGAGCACCGGGAAGCGGCCGTCGGCCACACCGCCGCAGACCAGCAGCTCGGTCTCGAAGTCGGACGGGTCGGTGACCTTGACCTCGACGAAGATGACGTCACTGTCGTCGGGGAAGTCGTTGTCCGCCATGGTCTGGGCCAGCTTGGCGCGGTACTCCGCCTCGTCGCGTCGGTCGGGCTCGTGCGCGATCAGGCGGATCCGCCGTCCGGCGCGTTCGTCGATCATCCGGGCTGCGGCGGGGTCCAGCTCGACGTGGTCGACGCGCAGCTCGTAGGCCCGCATCAGCCGGGACAGCACCGACACCAGGATGATCCCGCCGATGAAACAGGCCGCGATCTTGACGCCACTCGGGCGCTCCACCACGTTCGCCAGCGTGGTGTAGACGAAGATCACCGCGATGACTCCGAACGCGATGGTGCGACCGCGCTGACGCTGCCGCAGCGCCGCGAGCGTCACCGCCGTCGCGGCCGAGGTGATCAACACCAACACCCCGGTGGCGTACGCGCCGCCCTGCGCGTCCACGCTGGCCTCGAAGACGATCGTGATCAGGAACGCCACCGCGGTGAAGACCAGCACCAGCGGCCGGACGGCTCGCGCCCAGGTCGGCGCCATGCCGTAGCGGGGCAGGTAGCGCGGCACGAGGTTGAGCAGACCAGCCATCGCCGACGCCCCGGCGAACCAGAGGATCCCGATGGTGGACAGGTCGTAGATGGTGCCGAACACCTCGCCGAGGTGGGCGTGCGCCAGGTAGGCCAACGCCCGCCCGTTCGCCGGCCCACCCGGCTGGAAGGCCTCCGGCGGAATGAGCACGGTGGTCGTCACGCTGCTGGTGATCAGGAAGGCGCTCATGATCAGCGCAGCGGTGGTGAGCAGCCGGCGCGCGCCACGGATCCGGCCCAGCGGTCGGGCCTCCGAGTCCTGCGGGTCACCCCGTACGCTCGGCATGACCGCCACCCCGGTCTCGAAGCCGGACAGACCCAACGCCAGCTTCGGAAAGACCAGCAGCGACAGCCCGACCACCAACCACGGATCGCCGTGCCCGGTGGTCAGCATGGTGGTCCAGTCGCCGACCGCGCTCGGATGCGTCACCACCCGCCACAGCGCGTCGGCCACCACCACCGCGTTCAGCGTCAGGTAGATCGCGACCAGGACGACGGCGATCCCGATGGCCTGGGTGAATCCCTTGAGGAACACCGCGCCCAGCAGCGACACGAGCAGCAGCGTGACAAGCACCTCGTGCCCCTGGAGCCCGCTCGGCCAGAACGGGTTCTCGTCGATGTGCGCCGTCGCGTCGGCGGCCGAGAGGGTGATGGTGATGATGAAGTCGGTGGCCGCGAAACCGAGCAGCACCAGCACCAGCAACTTGCCCGGCCAGTAGCCCAGCAGGCGTACCAGCATCGCGATGGAGCCCTCACCGTGCGGGCTCTCCACCGCCACCCGCCGGTAGACCGGCAGTGCGCCCAGCAGGGTCACCAGCACCAGCACCAGGGTCGCCACCGGTGAGAGAGCCCCGGCGGCCAGCGCCGCGATGCCCGGCTGGTAACCCAGTGTGGAGAAGTAGTCGACACCGGTCAGGCACATCACCTTCCACCACGGGTGGTGCCGGTGCTCCGGTGGGCGCCCGTGCGGCCCCGGGTGCTGCACGGCCTGGTCCGAGCCGGCGTCGAGCAACCACCCCCGCAACCGGCCGGTGCGTCTGTCGACCTTCACCGGCGCGTCCCCCGTCATCCCGCCCACGGTCACCGTGAGTATCCGCCCGACGGGCCGTCCCCGTCCGCCGGTGCGCGGAACCCAGCCGACGCCACCGCGGGTTTCAGGGCCCGGGACAGGGGGGAAGCAGCGCCCCGGGCTGGACCGGACGGCACCGGGGGAGGGGACAGGGCATGGTCGGCGGCCGTCGCTTCCGCCCGGGTGGTGGCTTCGGCCGCCAACTCGACGAGTACGAGACGAGGGTCGGTGTGCCGCCGCCCACGGAGTCGCCCGCCGAGTCCCACGGCGGCCTGGTGGACAGCGCTGTCTACCTCCGGGGGCACCGGTTCGCCTCGCCGTCCGGCCTCGCCGAGACGTACCGCTGCCTGCAGGAGCAGGACGACGCGATGGCCTGGATCGGGTTGTACCGGCCCGACATCGAGCAGGTCACCTCACTGGCCCGCGAGTTTCGGCTGCACGACCTGGCGGTCGAGGACGCCATCAACGCCCACCAGCGGCCCAAGCTGGAGCGGTACGGGCACACCCTGTTCGTGGTGCTGCGCGCCGCCCGCTACAACGACCTGCGGGAGGATGTCGAGTTCTCCGAGCTGCACCTGTTCATCGGGCCGGGCTTCGTGGTCACCGTTCGACACGGTGAGGCACCCGACCTGGCCGCGGTGCGGCGGCGGCTGGAGACCGAGGTGCAGATGCTCGCCCGGGGGCCGGAGGCGGTCCTGTACGCGATCCTCGACCAGGTCGTCGACGGGTACGCGCCGGTGGTGGCCGGACTGGAGAACGACATCGACGAGATCGAGACCCAGGTGTTCGGTGGCGACCCGAACGCCAGCCGCCGCATCTACGGCCTCAGCCGCGAGGTCATCCAGTTCCAGCGGGCCGCCCGGCCCCTGCTCAGCGTGCTCGACGCGCTGGCCGACGGCACCGGCACCGCGAGCGCCGACGAGGAGCTGCGTCGTTACCTGCGCGACGTGACCGACCACCTGACCCAGGTGGTGGAGCGGGTGGACGGCTTCCGGCACCTGTTGCAGAACATCCTCACCGTCAACGCCACGCTCGTCTCGCAGCAGCAGAACGAGGAGATGCGCAGCCTCACAGCGGCCAGCTACAGCCAGAACGAGGAGCTGAAGAAGGTGTCCTCCTGGGCGGCGATCCTCTTCGCTCCCACGCTCATCGGCACCGTGTACGGCATGAACTTCGTCCACATGCCGGAGCTGAACTGGCGCTTCGGCTACCTCTTCGCGCTGCTGTTGATGCTGCTGGTCTGCGGCACCCTCTACGTGATCTTCAAGCGGCGGGGCTGGCTCTGAGCCGCCCGGCCGACAGTCACTCGATGCCGCGCAGGATGTGTCGCTCGTCCTCGACGTCGTCGTCGCCGGCACCGATCCGGCCGAGCAGTACGGCGGCCGCCCAGATCGTCAGTGGCGTGGCCGCCCCGGTCATCCCGCCGCCGGTCCGGTCGTCCCGGGTCTGGCTCCGCTCCGTGCGCGGTGGCCTGCGCTGAGCCTGCATGGGCCCTGCCTCTCCTCGTCGAAGCCGCCGTGGCGGTGCGGGGTGACCCCGCGCCACCGGCCGGGCGACCGCCTGCGAGCAGCCCACCACCGGTACGACGGCCACTCGAACCATCCCACGCCCGGCCACATCCGCACCGCTTGTTTTCGGGTTTCCGACTGACGCCCGCCAAACCGGACATTACGCGTCGCCGGTCGAGGGCCGGTCAAGGCAGCGGGTGGGCGATGCCGCGCGCGTGGTCGGTGAGCGCCGCGCCGACCACCGTCGCGGCCAGCGGCAACACCTCCAGACAGCGGCGTACGGCGGCGGCCATGAGCGTGTTCGGCACCCGCATGGAGAGCGTGCAGTGCGGCACCCACCGCCCCGGCTGGTAGTGCTCGGCGAGGGGGATGCCGGCGGCGGCGAGCCGGTCGTGCACCAGCCGAT
Source organism: Micromonospora sp. NPDC005171 (assembly GCF_040608575.1). Lineage (NCBI taxonomy): Bacteria > Bacillati > Actinomycetota > Actinomycetes > Micromonosporales > Micromonosporaceae > Micromonospora > Micromonospora sp. NPDC005171. The sequence goes on from NZ_JBEXIM010000006.1 coordinate 147,132, forward strand.
GGTGCGCCAGCAACTCCGGGGTGGGCGCCGGGCCGAGCCAGAGCACCCGACCGACGAACTGGCCGGCGTGCTGGAAGTCGAGCCGCAGCGGGGCGGCCACCACCGTCCCCTGTAGCGCCTCGGCGACCTGCTCCGGGTCGAACCGGGGCGCCACCAGGAGCGAGACGTGTGGACGGTGGCGCTGTTCCAGCAGCGAGCGCATGCTCTGCACGCCCTCGGCCTCCAGCGCGTCCCAGAGCACCCGGATCCTGCGGGTCGCGTCCGGGTCCAGGTACAACTCCACCGCGGCGACCATTTGATCACCGTAGCGGCCGAGGTTTGCGCACCCGGATCCGGCGGTACCTGGTCGGAAACCGACAAGGAAGGCGTACCCGTGGATGTGAGTGACCTGCTGACCGAGGCGTACGACCGGCTGCCCGATCTCGTCCGCGCGGCCGTCGACGGCCTCAGCCCTGAGCAACTGCGCCACCAGCCCGGTCCGGGCGCCAACACGGTCGGCTGGCTGGTCTGGCACCTCACCCGGGTGCAGGACCACCACGTCGCCGGCCTGCTCGACGCCGACCAGATCTGGGTGAGCGGCGACTGGGCGGGCCGGTTCGGGCTCGCCGCCGACCCGGACGACACCGGCTACGGGCACTCACCCGCTCAGGTCGCGGCGGTGCGGCCGGAGAGCGCGCAGGCGCTGATCGACTACTACGAGGCGGTCGCTGCGCGTTCCGGAAGCTTCCTGGCCGGCCTGGGCCCTGCGGACCTGGACCGCGTGGTCGACGAGGCGTGGGACCCGCCGGTCACCCTCGGCGTCCGGTTGGTGAGCGTCGTCGAGGACGACCTGCAACACGTGGGCCAGGCCGCCTACGTGCGCGGCCTGATCGGGGCAGGCTGACCGCCGCCACCGGCCTGCCCACCTCGTCGCCCGGCAAACGGACCGTCGCCAGCGCAGGATCCGGCACCTCACCCCTCTCGGGTGAGCCGGGCTCACCCCGGCGCGGGTGATCCTGCGGGAGGACGGGGGAGGGGACTCGATGGGCGCGACGGCGGAGCAGTACCTGCGACAGTTGGACACCGGTCGGCGGCCCGACCTGCCGGAGACCACCGCGGGGACGCTGCGGCTCGATTTCTGCGACGACGGCAGCACCGACCACTGGTACCTGACCGTCGCCGACCAACACGTCCGGGTGACCCGCTCGGCCGACGACGCCGAACTGGTGGTGCGGGCCGACCGGGGGGTCTTCGACCGGATCGCCCGCGGCGAGCTGCACCCGGGCGCGGGCCTGCTGCGCAACGAGTTGACAGTGCAGGGCAACATGCAACTGCTGATGCTGCTGCGGCGGATCTTCGCCGGGCCGGACGGCGCCCGCCATCCGCATGACCTGGGCCGGGCCGCGCTTGTCGGTCGGGGTGCGACGACCGCTCGGGATGAGCGGTCGTGAAGCAGGAACTGGTGCACGTCATCGCGGGCAACGTGTTCGCCATCAGCGACGCCCAGGGCGACATCGAGGCCGAACCGCAGGTCCCGGCCGGACTCTTCGCGTACGACACCCGGTTCCTGTCCCACTGGGTGCTCAGGATCGACGGTGAACGGATCAACGCGCTCTCCCGCGACGACCTCACCTACTTCGAGACCCGGTTCTTCCTGGTCCCCGGCGCGGCGAGCCACTACGTCGACGCCGACGTGTCGATCATCAGGCACCGCTCGGTGCACGACTGTTTCCACGAGAACATCACAGTGCTCAACCACTCGTCGCAGCCCGCCGAATACACCGTCCGGGTGGAGATGGCCAACGACTTCACCGACATCGTCGAGGTCGGGCGGCTCCGGCAGCGGGCTGTCGAGGTCACCGCCGACTCGGCGCGCCACCGCCTCGTGCTGCGCTATCAGCGGGACCGGTTCATCCGTGAGACCACAGTGAGCAGCACCGTCCCCGCCGAGGTGGACGAGAAGGGGATGACGTTCCGGGTCCGCATCGCTCCCGATGGGAAGTGGGAGACCGACCTGCACGTCAGCATGACGATGGGCGGCGAGGAGGGTCGGGACCTCCGGGCCGACCTGGAGCCGCACCAGCAGACCGTGCGGACGGGAATGCGCGAGGACCTGGCGCAGTGGCTGGACCGGGCGCCGCAGCTGGTGGCCGAACGTCGCGGCCTGGAGGAGCTCTACCAGGGCAGCCTCGCCGACCTGGCCGCCCTGCGGTACCAGCCGTTGTCGTACCGCGGTCGGGTGCCGATCGGTGGGCTGCCGTGGGCGATGGGGCTGTGCGGGCGGGACGCCCTCATCACCTGCCTCCAGACGATCGCGTTCACCCCCGAACTGGCCCCGGCGACGCTGCGGATGCTGGCGCTCATGCAGGGCGGCCAGCTCGACGACGCGCTGGACGAGGAGCCCGGCAAGATCCTGGCCCACCTCCGTTACGGCGAGGCGGGGGCGTTCCGGGACCGGTTGAGCGGGTTGTACTACGGGGCGGCCGACACCACCCCGCTCTTCGTCGTCCTGCTCGACGAGTACGAGCGCTGGTCCGGTGACGCGGACCTGGTCCGCGAGCTGCGCCAACCGGCCCGGATGGCGCTGGACTGGATCGACGATTACGGCGACCTGACCGGGGACGGCTACCTGCGCTACCAGCGCCGCAACGAGCGCGACGGCACGATCAACCAGTGCTGGAAGGACTCCCCGGACGCCATCGTCGACGCCCACGGTCGACAACCCGCCCTGCCCCGGGCCACCTGCGAGTTGCAGGGCTACGCGTACGACGCGAAGCGGCGTGGCGCCCGGCTGGCCCGGGAGTTCTGGGGCGACCCCGCGTACGCCGAACGGTTGGAACGGGAGGCGGCAGCGCTGAAGGAGCGCTTCAACCGGGACTTCTGGTTGCCGCACCTGGAGTACTACGCGTTGGCGCTCGACCCGTACGGCGAACCGGTCGACGCGCTGACCTCCAACATCGGGCATCTGCTCTGGAGTGGGATCGTCGCGGACGACCGCGCGGAAGCGATCGGCGAGCACCTGGTCGGGCCGCGACTGTTCAGCGGTTGGGGAGTGCGCACGTTTGCCACGGGGCAGCGCACGTACAACCCGGTGGGCGCCCATCTGGGCGCGGTGTGGCCGTCGGACAACTCGCTGATCGTCGCCGGGTTGCGTCGCTACCGCCTCGACGCGCAGGCGGCCCTGATCGCGGCCGGCGTCTTCGACATGGCGCGGACGCTCGGTGGTGAGGTGGCCGAGGTGATCGCCGGCTACGACCGCAGCCTGACGACCTTCCCCGTCCAACTGGCCACGAGTTGCCGCCCGCAGGCATGGTCGTCGGGAGCCCTGCTGATGCTGCTCGGCACCATGCTGGGCCTGCGACCCACCGGCGACAATCTGCTGGTGAACCCGGCGGTGCCGGAGGGGTTCGGTCGGCTGGAACTGCTGGACATCCCGGGCCGTTGGGGTCGCTCCGACGCCTACGCGCGAGACCGGACCACCGAGCGCCGGCGCCGCCTGCGCTGAGCCGCCCCGCCGGTGACCGGCGACGGCGGGCGCCGGCGTCAGCCCATGGTCTTGGCGCCGTCGATGGACTCCCGCAGGATGTCGGCGTGCCCGGCGTGCTGGGACGTCTCGGCGATGAGGTGCAGCAGCACCCGGCGGACCGTCCAGCTCGCCCCCGGCTCGAACCAGGGGGCCTGCGGCAGCGGGTGCGCCGCGTCCAGGTCGAGGGTGGCGACCATTTCGTCGGTCTGGTCGGCCACCTCCCGGAAGCGCGCGACCAGCCCGGCAAGGGTCTCGCCCGGTGTCATCTGGAACTGACCGACCCAGTCGACCTCCTCGCGGCTCATCGCCTCCGCGCCGCCCACGGCGAAGAGCATCCACCGGTGCTCGACGCCGGCCACGTGCTTGATCAGGCCGCCGAGGCAGAGGCCACTGGCCGTGGGGCGGCTGGCGGCCTGCTCGTCGGTGAGCCCGTCGACGGTCTGCAGGAGGAAACCGCGGTGCCGGCGAAGCGCCTGCAGGAGGTCGGTGCGCTCACCGGTGAGCCGCTCAGTGTTGGTCATGCCGCCACCGTAGGGCGAGGCACCGACACTTTCCGGGCACCACGCCAGGCTGCCGGAAAGCGCGCCCAGCGGTTGCCGATCCGGGCCGGTGGCGGTCCACTGAATGACATGGGTGTGATTAAGGTGGGTACGTCGTCCTGGGCGGACCAGTCCCTGCTGCGCTCCGGGTGGTACCCACGCTCGGCCAGCACACCGGCCCGTCGACTGGGCTTCTACGCCAGCCAGTTTCCGTTGGTCGAGGTGGACACGTCCTATTACGCCATCCCGGTGCCGGAGACGACCCAGGGCTGGGTGGACGCCACACCTGACGACTTCACCTTCGACGTCAAGGCGTTCAGCCTGTTCACCGGTCACCCGACACCGGTCGCCGTGCTGCCCCGGGATCTGCGTCCGGCCACCGGCCCGAGCCGGATCCGCCGCCGCGACCTGCCGGAACCGGCGTACGACGAGCTGTGGGCCCGTTTCCGCGCGGCCCTCGACCCGATCGCGGCGGCCGGCAAGCTCGGTGTGGTGATGTTGCAGTTCCCCCCGTGGCTGGTGCGCAGCCCGGCGGCCGAACGCCGGATCGTCGAGCTGGCGCAACGCTTGCGGCCGTGGCGGGTCGGAGTGGAGTTGCGACACGGCTCCTGGTTGGACGATGCCGGCGCGACCGACACTCTCGACCTGCTCCGCGCCCACGACCTGTCAGTGGTCTGCGTCGACATGCCGCAGGGGCACCCGTCGTCGGTGCCGCCGATCCTGACCATGACCGCGGAGCCGGCGATCGTCCGGTTCCACGGCCACAGCGACGCCTGGGGCGGGGGCGACAAGCAGGAGAAGTTCCGGTACGCGTACGCCGAGGACGAGCTCCGGCACTGGGCCGGACTGCTGGCCGAGTTTGCCGATCTCCCCGACGAACTGCACGTGCTGTTCAACAACTGCTGCGCCGGGCAGGCCCAGCGCGACGCCACCCGGCTGGCGCAACTGCTCGCCGAGACGATGGTCGTCGAGCGGGCCGTCCCGGCGACCGGCTGATCGCGGCACCGGCCACCCGGCCGGTTGCCGGTCAGCTCAGGACCGCCGTCCCCGGCTGCGTAGGGCGTCCTGGGTCGACTCGCCGACGTCGGCGTCGTCGGGGAAGCTCCGGCCGCTGGGGGCGGGATCGGGTGGGGCACCCGGTCCGGCCATCGTCGTCCGGGTCGGCTCGACCGACCCGAAGCCGTGTCGTCCCGCCGGGTCCGACCGGCCCGCCGGGGCACCCGCGCGCCGCTCTCCGCGCCGCCCCTCGGGCACCGCGGTCTCCTCGCTGCCCTCGTCCATCGGTGAGTCGTCGTCAGTGCCCCAGGGCGCGTCGGCGTCGAAGCCGTCGCCGGTGCCCCACGGCTTGGTCGCCTCCGGCTCCAGCCGGTCGTTGTCACCGCTGCGTCCCTTGTGCGCCGTCATGGCCACCCCGCTCGTCGGTCCGCCGCCACCGGCGGACGATGTGCCGTCCTCGGGCCGGGACTGCCCGCCCGGGCGCGGCGCACGACAGGTCGCCGGCACGCCGCTGCGCGCGCGGGATCCGTCGTCACGCCGGTGCGCGCGCAGGGCCGGCCAGCGCCCCGCCGTCGAGGTGGCGGCGGGACGCCGGCCGGCCCGACGTTCAGCGTCCGGCCATCGCCATCGGCCGCTTGCCGTTGCTCATTCCCGCCATCTTGATCATGCTCTTCGAGGCGGCCTTCATCCCACCGGTGCGACCGAGCATCCCGCGGAACACCTGGCCGGGCTTCTGCTGCTCACCCATGTACGCGGTGACCACGACAAGGGTTCCGGTCAGCGCCGGAATGGCCCACTGGAGCAGCTTCATCTGCCGCTGCGACGAGGCCACACTGGCCGGGGTCTGGTGGTTCGGCTCGGTGGCGCCGCTCACCGACGGGCCGCCGGCCTTCTCCAGCCGCATGCCGACCAACCGGCTGTAGCCGGTGACCGCCAGCGCGCCGATGGTCAACGCGGTCTTGATGGCGCTGGCCCGGGCGACGCCGGACTGGGCCGCCACCCGTGGGCTCTCGGTGACCAGCTCGCCGACGGCGCCGGCCAGGTGGGCGCCGATCGCGGCCGCGTTGACCGGAGTCCACTTGGACCATCCGGCCGAGGCGACCGGGAGTCGCTGAGTCGAGTCGCTGATTTTCGCCGCCGCGCCGTTGACGCCGAAGGCACCCATGAGGGAGCCGCCAAACCAGGCCGCCAGGCCCAGATCGTGCATCGAGCGCAGTGCGGTGTGCCGTTCGGACATGTGATCCCCTTCCGCCGTGTCGGGCGGTGCGGCTTACCCGCCGGTCGGGCGGTTAACCCCGCCCCAGGCAGGCAGAACCGCACCCTGGTGGGCAGCAGCCGGACATCCGTGGCGTCGGCGGGTCGGCCTGGCCCGAGCAGGAGTCGTTCGCCCGGTGGCGGGTAGATCCCGAGCGACGCCGACGAGAGGGGAACGCGATGTCGCAGCCGGACGAGAGCCGGGAGAAGACCCCCAAAACAGACGCGGTGCTCATGCACCCCGACAATGACCCACACCGGAACACCGCCGAGGTCGCGCCCCGTAAGGAGCATGCCGAGATCCAGGTGGAGCGGGACGGCGAACTGGTGCCGCTGGACCAGGACGAGTGAGCCGACAGTCGCCCACGGACCGATCGGTACGGCTCAGCGGGGCGGCAGGTCGTTGGCGAAACCGGCGATCCGCCGCGCCAGCGGGGCACTCGCGCGGACCCAGGTGAAGTGGTCCAGCGCCGCCCCGGCCTGCGCCACTGTGTACCGCTCCCGGGTCACCGGCGCGCCGGTGAGCTTCGCGCAGAGTTGGTCCATGGTCTCGTGCGGGGTGAACTGGTCGTCGTCCACACTGACGGCCAGCACCGGGGTCCGCACCGCGCGGACGGCAACCTCGGTGTCCGTGCCGTCGAGCCGGGGGAATCGGCCGGTCCGCGCCGTGTACGCCCAGTCGCGGATCACGCCGCGCGCCTGCCGCCCGCCGAAGCCCCAGCCCGGCCAGACCCCGAGCAGCGCCGCAGTGGCGGCGATGCCCTGGGTGTAGGGCAGCACGCCGAGGCCGCGCCGGCCCGGGTAGGTCCGCCAGTACGGGATGCCGACCGCGACCAGCGCCAACCCGTCCACTTCGCCGCTGCCGTGCAGGGCGAGGTGCAGCAGCGCGGCCTGTCCGCCCAGCGAGTGCCCGAGAAGCAGTCGGGGGCGTCCGTCCAGTCGGGGTTTGAGGGCGGCCAGGACGGCGCCCACGTCGTCGGCCAGTTCGGCGTAACCGTGCCGATCCGCCCGACTCGGCGCGGGTGTGCTCGCCCCGGTGCCGCGCAGGTCGGCCACGACCACGGCCAGACCGGCGGCGCGCAAAGCGGCGGCAAAGGGCCGGTAGTACCGGGCCCGGACCCCCATCGCGGGCCAGATCACGACCGTCGGCGCGCCCAGCACCCCGGCCGGCTCCGGATAGACCTGCACACCCAGTCGGCCACCGTCGACCTCGACGAACTCCTGCGCGTACTCCGGTTCCCCGTTCACCGGCCCAGCCTACGGCCTGAGGTTACCGATGGGTAGCAGCAGGCGGCCAGGTCGGCGACCGCGGTGGGCGGCCACGCTGCGCGCTCGACGGATGCGACGGAGGGCCCCACCGGCCGGCGGAGCCCTCCGAAGCACGCTGCGGTCAGGAGACCGAGATGGCCCCGTTGCTGGCCCGCACGCAGACCACCGAACGGGCACTGGTCGAGGCCGCGCCGCTCAGGCACTGGCCGAGCACCTGGTGCCCGGTGGCGTTCGGGTGCCACGACTCCTGGCAGGTCTGGAAGTAGCTCACGCAGGTGTTGGCGATCCGCTGGATGGCGATCTTGTCCTTGCCGGCGAGGCTGGTGACGAAGGTGCCGGTCGCGCCGTCCTGAAGCCGGATCGGAGTGGCGAGGGCGCCGCTCGGGCTGCTGGTCTGCTCGCAGAGCCGGGCGCCGTTGAAGGCCTGCTGCACGTTCAGGTACACCAGGTCGTCGGCGGGGAACTCGGCGGCCAGGGTGTCCCTGGTGGACTTCACGATGCTGCCCAGACCCTGGGAGAAGCGGTGCCCCGGGGCCAGGCTGGCCCGGTGGATCGGGCACCCGGCCGCGTACCGCTCGGCACCCAGGTCACGGAACTTGTCCCGGGTGTCGTCCCGGCTGTCCTCCTCGTGGAACTGCGGGTTCAGGTCCAGCGGCAGCGGGTTCGTGTAGTCCTGGAACACCACTCGGTGCTGCCCGTCCGCGTCCACCTGGTCGAGGGTGGTCAGGATCTGGCGTACGGCCGCTGTGGTCTCCGCGGTCGCGGCGCTGAGCTGCGCCGCGGTGGCCAGGTCGGCGTCGCTGCACGGCTTCTGCTCCACCGGCCCGTTCAGGTACGCCCAGAACTCCCACCAGCCGGTCCACGCGTCGGCGATGAACCTGTTGGCGCACTTCTCCGCGACGCTGCCGAAGGTGAACGAGCTGTTGTTGGAGCCGAGGCCGACAAGCACCAGGTCGATGTCCTGGGTTTGCGCGACGGCGCGCAGCTGGCTCAGCTGTGAGGCCACCGTACGGCCGTTGGTCCGCGCCTGGGAGGCGTTGGCGATGTCGTGTGGCTGGCCGCCGGAGCAGGCGAGGTTGAACCGGTTCTGGATGCCCGGCAGGTTGGCCTGGTTGAGCGAGGCGTTCGCCGAACGGTGGCAGAAGAACGCGTTGTTGTTCGCCGCCGTCCAACCGGGGAAGCCCTGGCTGACGCCGTTGACGTCGACCACCGGGGTGTACGCCCCGGCGCCCTCGCCACTGATGAAGCTGTCGCCGAGTGCCACCGCGGCGGTGGGCAGCGCGGCGGACGCGGGTGCGGGCAGCGCGACGGCGGTCGACAACGCGGCTATGGCGATCGTTAGTCCCGCGGCGAGCGCGGTACGCCGGAACCTGGGCATGGGGCCCCCATCCATCGAAAGATGAAAGATTCTCTGAGGCCGCGATCAGATCACCCTGGTACGACGGGCGTCAATGGCCCGTAACAGATTCGTTCGACGAAGGACATGCGCCCGTAGGCATGCCGCGCTACCGCGTCGAGAGTGGACCCGCGCTCCGGGTTGTCCAAGCCGTCCACCCGCGCCCGTCGGGCGCGGGGAGTCAGTGACCGGCCGGGCGGTCGCGGCGGTGCAGCAGGGCCGCGCCCACGGCGTTCAGGCCGACACCCCAGATCAGGAGTACGCACAGCCATTGCACCCACCGCAGCGCGCTCATCTCACCTGAGAGCAGGTTGCGCACGCCCCCGAACGGGGTGAGCCACGGCTGCGCGGACTCCACGCCGCTCAGCAGCGCGAACAGCCCCAGCGGCAGGATGATCGTGGCCAGGAACGCGACCACCGTCGAGCGCAGCAACAGCCCCAGCCCGGTGCCCACCAGGCCGGCGACGATCTGCACCAGCACGCTGCCCACCGCGACCGTCCCGGCGAACCGCCACGGCTCGTCGGCGACGTCGGCCGGGGTGAGCATCAGCGTCGCGGCGCAGATCAGCACACCGACCACGCCGATGACGACCGCCGGCAGCCCCACCGCGAGCACTGTGGGCAGGACCGGGAGGCGGACCGGCGCCTGGCGCAGGTCGCGGACCAGCAGGATGCCGAAGAGCGGCGTCCCGACCGACATCAGGCTCTGCACGGTGCCGGAGAGCTCGGCGAAGGCACGGTCGGCGGGATCCGCCGCCGCGACCAGCGCCACGGCGGTCAGCAGCCCGGCCACCAGAGTGCCCACCAGCAGCCACCGTCGGGCCCGCGTGCCGAGGGAGCGCCGCAGGGCGTCGCGAATCGTCGCGTCCATCTCGACCGCCTCCTGATCTCCTCGACCCGGACCGGCGTGCCGCCCGCGCTCCACCGGCCGCGATCACGCGTCAGCGTACCGGCGGGGGTGTCTCTGCGTGGTCCCATGATCACCCGCCGGCTGTTCGTTGGCTCACGTCCGGAGGGCCGCGCGCGGCGGGTCGCGTAGGTCCTCCGGTGGTTGTCCTAGCCTCGGGCTAGGCTCGCTGCGGCGCGCCACGCCGGCTGATGTCGCCGGTGACCGGCAGCACACCGCCGAGACCGGGGAGTACGACCAGTTGACCGCAGAGCCTGACACCCTGTACGGGGCCGATGACCTCACCCACCTTGAGGGGCTGGACGCTGTCCGCAAGCGTCCCGGCATGTACATCGGTTCCACCGACAGCCGTGGCGTGGGTCACCTCGTCAACGAGATCCTCGACAACTCCACCGACGAGGGTGTCGCCGGCCACGCCAGCCACGTCGAGGTGATCCTGCACGCCGACGGCTCGGTGCAGGTCGACGACGACGGCCGGGGCATCCCCACCGACGTGCACGCCAAGTCCGGCATCTCCGGCGTCGAGCTGGTGCTGACCCGGCTGCACGCCGGCGGCAAGTTCGGCGGCTCCGGCTACAAGACCTCCGGTGGCCTGCACGGCGTCGGCGCGTCGGCGGTCAACGCGCTGTCCCGCCGCTTCGACGTGACCGTCCGCCGGGCCGGCAAGATCCACGCGATGTCGTTCCGGCACGGCGTCCCGGGCATCTTCGACGGCGACGGGCCGGACGCCCCCTTCACCGCCGGTCCCGGGCTCCAGGTGGCCGGCGCCATGAAGGGCGGCCACCGCACCGGCACCTCGATCCGCTGGTGGCACGACGCCCGCTACTTCGAGACCGGGGCGGCGCTCGACGTCGACGCCGTCCGGATGAAGCTGCGCAACACCGCGTTCCTGGTCCCCGGCGTGACCTACCTGCTGCGCGACCTGACCGGCGAGGCGCCCGCCGAGGAGCGGTTCCACTACCCCAACGGGCTCAGCGACATGGTGGAGTTCCTCGCCCCGGCCGGCGACCGGCCGGTCTCCGGCACCCTGCTGGTCAACGGCGAGGGCACCTACCGGGAGAACGCCGCCGACGCCAACGGCGTCATGCAGTCCAACGTGCAGCGGCGCGCCGAGGTCGAGGTGGCGTTCCGGTGGGGCACCGGTTACGAGCGCACCGTCGAATGCTTCACCAACACCATCCGCAACGCGCACGGCGGCACCCACCGCAAGGGCTTCGAGCGGGCCCTGGTCCGGGCGCTCGCCGACGCGATCCGCAACACCCGCGGCCTGCTCAAGGCCAAGGAGGAGCCACCCACCCTGGACGACGTCCTGGAGGGGATGACCGCTGTGGTGCACGTGCGGATCCCCGAGCCGCAGTTCACCTCGCAGACCAAGGACGAGCTCTCCACCACCGGCATCACAAAGGTTCTCCAGTCCCTGGTCGACGCGCACATCAAGGCCTGGCTGGAGGACCGGCGCACCAAGGCCGAGGCGCGCACCGTCCTGCAGAAGATCGTCGACGCCGCCCGGGTGCGACTCACCCAGAAGCAACAGAAGGACGCCGCCCGGCGCAAGACCGCCCTGGAGGGCGCGTCCATGCCGCCGAAGCTTGTCGACTGCCGGGCCACCGGCATCGACCGCAGCGAGCTGTTCATCGTCGAGGGCGACAGCGCCCTCGGAACGAGCCGGATGGCCCGTTCCTCGGAATACCAGGCGTTGCTGCCGATCCGGGGCAAGATCCTCAATGTGCAGAAGGCCAACCTCCAGCAGGTTCTGGACAATGCCGAGTGCGCGGCCATCGTGCAGGTCCTCGGCGCCGGCTCGGGGCGCACCTTCGACCTCTCCGCGCTGCGTTACGGCCGCGTGCTGATCATGGCCGACGCCGACGTGGACGGCGCCCACATCCGTACGCTGCTGATCACCCTGTTCGCCAGGTACATGCGGCCGCTGATCGAGGCCGGTCGGCTCTACGCCGCGATGCCGCCCCTACACAAGATCACCACCAAGGGGCGCAACCCGCAGACCGTCTACACCTACACCCAGGCCGAGATGGAGACGACGGTCCGCAAGCTGGAGAAGGCCGGCAAGCAGATCGTCACCCCCATCCCACGGTTCAAGGGTCTCGGTGAGATGGACGCCGACGAGTTGTGGGACACCACGATGAACCCGGCCACCCGTGCCGTCCGCCGGATCACCCTCGACGACGTCGACGCCGCCGAACGCATCCTCGAACTGCTGATGGGCGAGAAGGTCGAGCCGCGCCGCAACTGGCTCATCGACTCCGCCGACCGCGTCGACCGGGATGCGATCGACGCATGAGCAAGTGCATCGTCCGAGTGGAGAGCTGAGTCATGGCACGCCGTAAGGAAAACAAGGTCGACCTCTCCTCGTTCGACCAGGCCGGCGCGCGGGTGTTCGACAACCCGCTGGTCACCGAGGTCTCCGACTCCTATCTGGAGTACGCGTTCTCGGTCATCCACTCCCGCGCACTGCCCGACGCCCGCGACGGCCTCAAGCCGGTGCACCGGCGCATCCTCTGGTCAATGTACGAGCAGGGCTACCGCCCGGACCGCGGGCACGTGAAGTCTGCCCGAATTGTCGGCGACTGCTTCGTTGCCGGCACACTCGTCTCGACGCCCGACGGTTTGCGGGCCATTGAGGAGATCGAAGTCGGGGACCTCGTGCTGGACGGCGACGGAGTCCCCGTACCGGTGACTGCTGCTTATCGGAATCCGACCTCCGAACTCGTGCGCGTGACCTGGAGCAACGGGCACACGATGCTCGTAACCCCGGGCCAGCGCTTCCGCGTGGTCGCCGATGACCTCTCAGTTCGATGGGTGGAGGCTCAGGATCTCGCGGGGCAGTTGGCGCTGGCGTACGGGAGCCGCCGCAGTGCGGTGTCGACGCCTGTAGGTGACGTCTACGACTATGTGCGTGGGCTGCTGGTGGCTGAGGGCTTCCCGGTCCATCGGTCTCGCGAAGCGGACGGCCGGGTCCGGATCCACCTGTGTGACGTCGAGCCGCTGGATGTCGCTCACGGCTGGGCCATCGCCAGTGGATTGAACGTCTCCCGAGGTAAGCGCGAGGCACGCAATCCCCTCCATCGCGACCAGCACATTCTGACCTTCAGCCGGCACGAGGGGCTGCTTGAGGCCACACGTCCGCTCAGCCGGGACAAGTACGTGCCGAGCGACATCATCGCGAACCGGTCGGCGTGGACGCCGTTCCTCGCCGGCTTCTTCGACGGAGACGGCTACGTCCGTAAGCGCTTCAGGGAGATTGTCTTCGTCAGCACGAGCGAGGTGCTGGTGCGGCAGGTCTACGCCATGCTTGCCGACCTGGGGCTGCACGGGCACCACTGGGTCAGCGGTCGCGCCTCCGCGGGTAACCCGCTCTTCGGTCTCTCGGTCAGCGGGCGGGACGCCGCAGACCTTGCCCGGTTGTTGCTGCCCTGGGTGCGGATCGGATACAAGCACGACGGCTTGCAGCGGGTCGCCGAGATCGGCTACGAGTACAGCGGCAAGCAGGGCAACGACCGGTTGCCGTACGGTCCGGTCATCGCGGAGTTCACGGCAGCACATCAGGGCGGCGGGTGGTTCCGGGACCAGGACGGACAGGCGTTCCGTGACCCGCTCTCGGCGAGCGGTGGCCCGAAGGTGCGGTATGGCAAGGACCGCAATGGCGTCCCGCTCGCGGACCGGTCGTTCCAGTTGGCGCGGGCGGTACGAGACGGTTGGATCAACAAACTCCACCGCGTTGGCTCGCCGCTCGCTGCTCGACTGGACGCGTTGATCGGCAGTGCGTTCCTGCGGGTCACTTCGGTTGAGCCGGTTTCGCCCGACGTCACGTACGACATCCAGGTCGGCAGTGACGAGCACGCGTTCGTCGCCGAGGGCTATGTCGTTCACAACTGCATGGGTAAGTACCATCCACACGGCGACACGGCGATCTACGACGCGATGGTCCGCCTCGCGCAGGACTTCTCCCTCAACGTGCCGCTCATCGACGGGCATGGAAACTTTGGCTCTCCGGACGACGGGCCGGCCGCCTCGCGTTACACCGAGGCGCGGATGTCCCGCGAGGCCATGCTGCTCGTCGGTGAGCTGGGTGAGGACACCGTCGACGTCGAGCCCAACTACGACGGCTCGCTGACCCAGCCGACCGTGCTGCCGGCGGCCTTCCCCAACCTGCTGGTCAACGGCGCGTCCGGGATCGCTGTCGGGATGGCCACCAACATGATCCCGCACAACCTGGCGGAGGTCGTCTCCGCAGCCCGCTGGCTGATCAACCACTCGGACGTCACCCTGGACAAACTCATGGAGTTCGTCCCCGGCCCCGACCTGCCCACCGGTGGGGTGCTGCTCGGCCTGGACGAGGTGCGCCGGGCGTACGAGACCGGGCGTGGCGTGGTGCGGATGCGCGGCAAGGTGGAGATAGGCCCGATCGAGGGCAGCCGGGGCCGTCAGGCGATCACAGTCGTCGAGTTGCCCTACGGCGTCGGCGCCGAGAAGGTCATCGCCGCGATCACCAACGAGGTCACCAAGACCAAGCGGCTGACCGGCATCGCCGACGTCAAGGACCTCACCGACCGGGAGAGCGGCACCCGGCTCGTCGTCGAGTGCAAGGTCGGGGTCAACCCGCAGGCGTTGCTCGCCGACCTTTACCGGCTGACCCCGCTGGAGCAGTCGTTCGGCGTCAACAACCTGGTCCTGGTCGACGGGCAGCCGCGCACCCTGGGCCTCAAGGCACTGCTGGAGGTCTTCCTCGCCCACCGGTACGAGGTGGTCACCCGGCGCACCTCGTACCGTCGGCGCAAGCGTCAGGAGCGGCTGCACCTGGTTGACGGTCTGCTGATCGCGCTGCTGGACATCGACGAGGTGGTCCGGCTGATCCGGGGCAGCGACGACGCGCAGGCCGCGAAGGACGGGCTGATGAGCCGGTTCGGCCTTTCCGACATCCAGGCCACCTACATCCTGGACACTCCGTTGCGCCGCCTGACCAAGTTCGACCGGATCGAGCTGGAGGCCGAGCAGGAACGGCTGCGCGCCGAGATCGCCGAGCTGAGCAAGATCCTCGACGACGAGCGGGTGCTCCGGAAGGTGGTTTCCGACGAGCTGGCGGCCGTGGTCAAGCAGTTCGGCACCGAACGTCGTACGACGCTTGTCGACGGTGACCTGAAGGAGGTGCTGGCCGCGTCCGCGCCGGCCGGCCCGCTGGAGGTCGCCGACGACCCGTGCCAGGTGATCCTCTCCGCGACCGGGCTGGTCGCCCGGACCGCGGCCGAGTCGGAGGAGAGCTCCGAGGGGCGCCGACGCAACGGCCGGGTCAAGCACGACACGGTACGCGCCATCGCGCACTCCACCGCCCGTGGTCGGGTGCTGCTGTTGACCAGCGCCGGCCGGGCGTTCAAGGTCGACGTCCTGCCGCTGCCGGTGCTGCCCGAGCAGGCGGGCACTGTGTCACTGCGCGGCGGCATGTCAGCGGCCGAGCTGGTGCCGTTGGCGGCGGGGGAGACCGTCGTCGGCCTGGCCCCGCTCGGCGGGCAGGCGGAGGGCTCACCGGGGCTGGCGCTGGGCACCCGGCTGGGCGCGGTGAAGATCTGCGCGCCGGATTGGCCGGTGCGCTCCGACGAATTCGAGGTGATCGGTCTGCGCGACGGTGACGAGGTGGTCGGGGCGACCTGGTTGACCGACGGCACCGAGACGCTCACCTTCGTCACCTCGGAGGCGTCGCTGTTGCGCTTCCCCGCCGCGTTGGTCCGGCCGCAGGGCCTCAAGGGTGGCGGTATGGCCGGCATCAACCTGCCGGCCGGGGCGCGGGTCGCGTTCTTCGGCGCGGTGCGCACCGACGACCCGGGGCACGGCGAGCCGATGGTGGTCACCTCGACCGGCGCGACGGTCAAGGTGACGCCGTTCAAGGCGTACCCGGCGAAGGGCCGGGCGACCGGCGGCGTGCGCGCGCACCGCTTCCTCAAGGGTGAGACGGACGTGGCCGTTGCCTGGGTGGGCCCGCGACCGGTCGGCGCGACCGCCACCGGCGACCCGGTGGAGCTGCCGGCGGCGGACCCGCGCCGCGACGGCAGTGGCTTCGCGGTGATGCTCGGCCCAACGGTGGTGGGCCACCTGATCGAACGCGACTGACCCAACCGCGTGCCCCGGGGGTACGCACGTCCTGCCCGCCGCATGATCGTGCTCGATCCTGGAAGTAGTGGTTTCCCCCGACGCGGTGATACCACTCGATCCTGGATCGAGCACAATCATGGGCAGTGGGGGTGCACGCCGGCGCGGTATGGTGGGGCCCTCTGTTGTCGGTGAGGGTCCGGGTGCACCGCGAAGCACCCCTCAACATGATTTCTTCTCTGTCCGGCGGAGTCGCCGCCGCGGCGTGAGCGCCGCCATCCGGGTCCGGCCGAGGCGTGAGCTACGCGCCGCCCGCCGTCCCCGGCCACACCGCTGCTGGGGTCACCTGATCGCCGCCCCACTCTGGCCGATGCACGGCGCGAACCTGGGCACCCTGTTACGTACGTGCGACGCGGTCGGCGCCTGCCTCGCCGTGCCACCGTTCCGTTGGGTGGACGAGGCCCTGGCCCGGGGCAACACGCTGCGTCGGCCGGGCTGCGTTCACCGGGTCGGCAGTCCGCTGCGTTGGCTGGCCGCCGAACGGGCCGCCGGCAGCCGGGTCCTCGGGGTGGAACTGGCCGACGAGGCCGTCCGGCTCGGTGATCTGCCCGCCGCTCGGGGGCGCACCGTGGTGCTGTTGGGCCACGAGGCGACCGGCATCCCGCCCGAGGCGCTCGACCAGCTGGACGCGGCGGTGGAGATTCCCATGGTCGGCCACGGCCACAGCCTGAACGTCGCGGTAGCCGGCTCCCTGGTCCTCTACAAACTCGCCGGCCTCCTCTAGTACGGCGCCCGGTCGCCGCTGGATCAATGGCGATCAGGCCGGAGAATCGCAAGGTTGGCCCGGACAACCGGTCCCGTCGCGTCCGGACCTACCTTGCGAGTCGCTGGTCACCGCGTGGGGGTCGGGCCATTCGAGATGACGCTCGGTTGGTCAGACCGCCGGGTTGGGCGAGGTCAGCAGGTGCGGGAGTTGTAGGCGGCCCAGTAGGGGCCGCTGCCCTGAGGCGGGTAGAACCGGTAGTTCCCGTCGGGCGAACGCTGTAGGACGAATTGGTGCGAGCCGTACGGGCTCCGGGAACCCGTCGCCCCGTGGTACACCACGTACAGCCACCCGTTCTGGTTGTCGTGCTGCACCAGCTTGTCGCCGGCCTTCGTCCAGCTGTTCCGGCCTGCGGAGCCATCCGCTGAGAGGCCCTTGTCGCGCTGGAAGTTCCTCGTCGCGGCATCGGTCTGGTCGCCGAAGACGCCGTCGACCCCGGACGAGGGAAGGTAGCCATTCGCCCAGAGAATGGTCTGCCAGAGACAGGCAACGTTCGAGCTGCGGTGCGTGGTGACGTTGGTGACGCCTTCGTCGTCGAAGTCGTCAGACACCGCGCCGGTGCCATGGACGAACGCCCGGCCCGTGTAGGAGCCGCTGGCCGCGGCCGGCGTGGCGATGGTGACGTTGACGCCGATGGCCAGTGCCGCGCCGATGGCGGGCACCGCGACTCTCTTGAGGACGCGGCGGGTGGAGCGGTGCGACGACATGTATCTCCTCTGGTCGGGATTCTTGAGGGGGGCAACGGTGCTGGGGCGTTGCGCCAGCCGGCAGTGTCAGACCTGGCACGACGAGGCGAGTTCGCCGCATGTCAGGTGTGGACAGACGGTCCCGTCTGGCTTCGCGCCATCGTCGTGCAATCAGGTCTGGCGATTGGTGCTTTTGGATGGGGCGGTGAGGACGGTAGAGCCGTCCTCACCGCTCCCGGGCCCCCCATGGAGAAGGTACGGTGGGGCCGGTACAACCGCCGCACAACTCACGCACAGCTCATTTACTCGCCCGCGCTATCCGGGTGCTGTACGCGTGGCGGCACATGGCAGCGCCCACATGCGAGGTGCCTGGTTGCGTTTCGAACTCCTTGGCCCGTTCCGGGTGTACCACGACGGCCGGTCGATTCCACTGGGCTCGGTGAAGCAGCGTCTTCTGCTGGCGACCCTGCTGCTGCGCCCGAATGAGGTCGTCGGCACCAACGAGTTGGCAGCGGTGCTGTGGGGCGACGAAGAGCCGGCGTCGGCCGCCGCGAACCTGCGCACCTACGTGCGCGGGTTGCGGCGGTCGCTGGGCGGTGGGGCGACCTGGGACGGGATAACCGCAGCGGCCGGCGGCTATCTGCTGCGGGTGGGCCCAGACGAACGGGACCTGGACCTGTTCGACGCGGCGGCGGCGCGGGGCCGTGAGGCGCTCGCCGCTTCCGACCCGGACCGGGCCGAGGCCGAACTCTCCGCCGCGGTGCGCCTGTGGCGTGGTGCACCGCTGTCCGACCTGCCGCTGCGCTCGACGCTGGCTCGGCGTAGAGCGCAGTTGGAGGAGCGCCGGCTGCTCGTCGAGGAGGACTACGCCGAGGCGGTGCTGGCCCTCGGCGGGTCGGCCGACGTCGTGCACCGGTTGCGTGGTCTGCTCGACCGGCACCCGCTGCGGCAGCGGGCGTGGGGCCAACTGATGGTGGGCCTGTACCGCATCGGAGACGTGGCCGGCGCGCTGGAAGCCTTCCGGCAGGCCCGACAGACGCTGGCGGAGGAGACCGGCCTCGATCCCGCACCCGAGCTCGTCACGCTGTACGACGACATCCTGCATCACCGCCCGGGGCTGGCGGCGCCACCGCCAACGGGGCCGGACCGGCCGGCGCCGGACACGGCAGGGGAGCCGCTCATTCAGCGCCCCGAGCAACTGCCGCGGGCGGTGCCGGAGTTCGTCGGACGCAGCGTCGAGTTGGCGGGCCTCGATGGGCTTCTGCACGGCGGGGCTGAGGGGCCGACGAACGTGGCCATCTCTGTGGTGTCCGGCATGGCCGGAGTCGGCAAGACGGCCCTGGCGCTGCACTGGGCGCACCGGGTTGCCGACCACTTTCCGGACGGCCAGCTCTATGTGAACCTTCGCGGCTACGACGAAGCCGGCACGGTGTCCCCGCCCGACGCCCTGTCCGGCTTCCTCGAAGCGCTCGGCGTGCCCCACGCCCGGATACCCTCCGACATGGAGGCCCGGACCGGTCTCTACCGCGGCCTGCTGGCGTCCCGCCGGATGCTCCTGGTGCTCGACAACGCTCGCGACTCCGCCCAGGTGCGCGCCCTGCTGCCGGGTGCAGGCCGCTGCATGGTCGTGGTCACCAGCCGTGACCGGCTCGGCGGCCTGATCGCCGCCGAGTGTGCCACGCCGTTGACACTGGACGTGCTCACGGCGGAGGAGTCGATGAGCCTGCTCGCCAGACGTCTCGGGGCCAGCCGGCTCGCCTCCGAGTCGGTGGCGGTGGCCGACATCATCGAGGCCGCAGGCCGGCTCCCGCTGGCACTGTCGATAGTGGCGGCCCGCGTCGCGACCCATCCCACGTTTCCGCTCAGCGCGATCGCCGCCGAACTGCACTCGGCCGAGGCGAGGCTGGACGCGTTGGCCGACGGCGACGTCCGGCGCGTCTTCTCGTGGTCGTTCCTGGCCCTGGGGGCGGACGCGGCCCGGCTGTTCACCCTGCTGGGGCTGCATCCAGGCCCGGACCTGACCGCCGCCGCGGCCTCGGCGCTCGCCGGTGTGTCGGCCGCGGCCGTCACGCCGATCCTACGCGAATTGACCAGGCTCAATCTGCTGGCGGAGTACGCGCCCGGCCGGTTCGCCTTCCACGATCTGCTGCGCGCCTATGCGGCCGAGCTCGCCCAGTCGTCGGAGCGCGGCGACGAACACGTCGCAGCCCGACAGCGCCTGTACGACCACTACCTGCACGCCGCCTATCCGGCCGCCCTGCTGCTCCAGCCGCAGTGGCCCCGGATCGAGCCGGTGCCGCCGCTGCCCGTACCCGCCAGGCGGCCGGTGACCGATCACGACGGCGCGCTCGCCTGGTTCACGGCGGAGCATCGGGTCCTGGTGCGGGTGGTTCGACAGGCCGCCGAGAACGGCTTCGAAACGTACGCCTGGCAGATCGCGTGGGCGCTGAACACCTTCCTGGCGCCGCGCGGCCTCTGGCAGGACCAGCTCGCCATCCAAGAGGTAGCGCTGGGGGCCGCAGAGAAGATCGACGACCTCCCCGGTCAGGCCGTCGCCAACCGGCTGGTCTCCCGCGCGCTGACCCGACTCGGCGACCAGACCACTGCCGAGTACCGGCTCAAGCGCGCGCTTGAGCTGCACGAACGTCTCGGCGACCCGATCGGCCAGGCCCAGACGCTGCACAACTACTGCGAACTCTGCTACCTGGACGGCCGGCTCGACGAGGCGCTCGCACATGGTCGCGAGGCGCTGCGGCTCTACCGGCTGGTCGGCAATCACGCGGGCGAGGCCCGGACGCTCAACGCGATCGGTTGGCTGCTCGCCACCACCGGCGATTATGTCCAGGCCATCGCCAGCTGCACCGAGGCCCTCGATCAGCAACGACGGACCGACGACCGCAACGGTCAGGCCGCGACGCTCGACAGCCTCGGGTTCGCCTACGACCGCCTCGGTGACCGCGACCGCGCGGCCGACTGCTACGAGCAGGCGATCCAACTCTTTCGCGACTCCGCGGACCGGTATCACGAGGCGGAGACCCTCATCCGACTCGGGGACACCCGGGAGGGGATGGGCGACCGGGACGCGGCCGCTGCCGCTTGGCGCCTGGCCGCGCGGATTTACGAGGACGTTGGCGACCCCGCAGCCGAGGAGGTCCGCCGCCGCCTCGAACGTCTGGTTCCGTCCTAGTAATAAGTCAGGCGACGTTGTGGGGGCGGAACTGGACGCTCACTCGGGGGCCTACCGGGCGGGTGGTTTTGGGGATGGCGTGTTCCCAGGTGCGTTGGCAGGAGCCGCCCATGACGATCAGGTCACCGTGGCCCACCGGGAAGCGCAGGCTCTCGCCGCCGCCGCGTGGGCGTAGCAGAAGCGGTCGGGGTGCTCCGAAGGACACGATCGCGACGATCGTGTCGGTGTGCGCCGAGCGGCCGATGGTGTCGCCGTGCCAGGCCACGCTGTCGCGCCCGGAGCGGTAGAGGCACATGCCGGCGGTGACGAAGGGCTCGCCCAACTCGGGCGCGTAGTAACTGGTGAGCGCGGCCCGCGCGGCGGTGAGCACGGGGTGGGGGAGTTGCCTCGCGCCGTCGTACCAGCAGAGCAGGCGGGGCACGTCGACCTCGGCGTCATACATGGTGCGCCGCTCCGCACGCCAGGGCACCTCGGTGAGCAGCGTGTCGAGGACGGTGTCGGAGCCGCGCACCCAGCCGGCGAGGTGGTCGACCCAGGCGCCCCGGCTGAGCTGGTGCCGGCGGATCTGGCCGGGCAGCGGCCCCAGGGTCGGCCCGGCGTCGGCCAGGTCGAGCATCGACGGCTGGTAGGCGGCCTGCGTCATGCAGCCACCCTAGCAGCACTTTCGTACACCCGTGCTAGCTGTGAATGTGACAGTGGCCTGCCGCGGTCAGCAGGTGACGGCGGCGGCGCGTACGGCGTCGAACACCGCGTCCACCACCCGCGCCCGGCCCCGCCCGTCGACGGTGGACCAGGCGCGCGCGGCGAGGGTCGCGCGCCGCTGCGGCGAGCTGAGCAGCCCGTGCAGGGTCCGCGCCGCAGCCGCTCGGGCGGCTCGTCCGGCGACGCCACCGGCGGTCAGCTCCGGCAGCTCGCCGAGGCCGGCGGCCAGGCCGTGCCGCACCACCCGGGTGTACGACTCACGCTGGTTGTCGACCACGCAGACCAGTGCGCTGGGTGCGCCGAGGCAGCAGAGTTCCCAGGTGGACGTGCCGGCGGCGCTGACCACCAGGTCGGCTTCGGTGATCAGTGCCGGTAGTGAGGTGGTGGGCGGGACCGGGCGGATGATCTGCCCCCGGCCGGGGGTGACATCGTCGACCTCCGCCTCGATCTCGGGTCGCCCGACGATGACCGTGAGGTCCATCGGGTGGCCGGTGGCCACCAGCACCCGGGTCAGGACCGGGGCCGCGCCGACAGCGTCGGTGCCGCCGAAGAAGGCCAGCACCCGGGGGCGGCTGACCTCCGTGGCGGGCGGGGCGACCGGCGGCCGGGCGCTGATCACGGTGTCGCGCAGCAGGGCGTACCCGCTCCCGGCGAGCAACCGGCCCGGCAGCCCCACCTCGGCGCCCGGCAGCTCCGCGCCGAAGTTCTGGTCGAGGTAGAGGTCCGCGACCTGGCCCCGCGTGTCGCCGTCGATGATGGCGAGGGTGTAGACGCCGGCGGCGCGTAGGGCGCCGGCCCCGGCCGGGTCCAGTTCGTAGGAGTCGAGGACCAGCACGTCCAGCTCGTGTCGGCGGGCCGCCGCGACCAGGTCGGCCGCCGAGTCCGGGCCGGGGAGCAGCGGGATGCCCCGCGCTGCCAGCTCGGCGGTCGCCCAGTCGAGCCGTTCGACGGTGCCGAAGACTGTGACGTCGGCGCCCCGGGCGAGGAACTCCTCGGCGAGCGCCAGGCAGCGGACGAGGTGGCCGACGCCGCGCCGTGGGCCGGCGTCGCAGCGCAACCCGACCCTCAGGGTGCTCAGGACTCCTCCAGGTGCTTCTGTCGTACGTCGGCGTTGAGCGCGCGCAGCCGGGGTTGACCGTCGAGCCAGTCGGCGAGCTTGGCTAGCGGCACGCTGACGTCACCGAAGTGGTCGATGATCGCGCTGACCAGGGCCCAGTCCTGCTCGGTGTCGAGGGTCAGCCGCAGCGCGGAGCGGTCCGGGGTGAGCGTCACCCCGAGCACCCGGAACAGCTCCGGGTGGGTGTACGCGTACGAGGTGACGTGCACCCGGTGGTGGTCGGTGGCGAGCCGGCCCAGGGTGCGCAGCGTCTCCGCTCGGATGATCTCGACGTCCAGCCCTCGGGGCAGGGTTCGGGCGATCGACGTGCTGGCGTAGTCCAGCCCGGGCACCGCCCGGTACACCGAGGCGACCAGGGCGATGATCTCCGGGTCGAGCAGTGGGCAGTCGGCGGTGAACCGCATGACGGCGTCCCCCGGGTGCGCCGCGAGGGCCCCCACGAATCGGTCCAGCACGTCGTCGACCGGCCCGCGGTGGCATGGCACCTGCAGCCGCGCACACTCGACGGCCACCGCGTCGTCGACCGCGTCGGTGCTGGTGGAGACCACCAGGTCGGCCAGGACGCCGCTGTCCCGGGCGGCGCGTACGACCCGGCCCAGCACGGAACGTCCGGCGAGCGGGCGGAGCACCTTGCCGGGCAGCCGGGACGAACCCATGCGCGCCTGCACGATGCCGACGATCCGTGGCCCCGCTGCGGTCCCGGGCGGCGGTACGCCGGTCACTGCTGCTCCTCCTGCTTGGGGGCGAGCACCGCGGTGGCCCGGCGTTTGGCGGCGCGGGCGCCCCGCTTGGCCAGTCGGGCCGGGGTGATGGCGAGCCTACCCACCCGGTAGCTGATTGACCCGCTGAGCAGGCTGATCGTGGTCTCGGCCCGGCGTAGCGCTCGTTCCCGCGAGGTGAGCAACTCCTCGGTCCACGCGGTCAGCGCGGCAAGCCGGGTGAGTTCCTCGCGCTGGCGCAGCCACGCCTCGCGTAGCTGCTGGTAGCTGTGCCCGCCGACCGGCGGGTCGGTCGGCGCGACGGCGTGCAGTTCGGCGGCGAGGTCGAGCCTGCCGCCGGCGTCCAGGCCATGCAGGGCGGCGGCGATTGCCGCCTCCGCCTCGACCGCTTCGCTGACTGTCGCCCGGTCCAGGTCGTGGCCGGCGAGTCCCCCGAGCACCACGGTGAGGCCGGCGACGTCGAGAGTGGACGACCACGGGTGGGCGTACCCGCCGGTGAGCAGGCCCGCCGCGAAGCGCCACAGCCCGCGGGCGAGCACCACGTCGGCGGGGAGCGCGGCGGTGGCCCGCCAGCTGGGGTCGAGCACCGCGTACCGCTCGCCGTCGACCACCACGTTGTCGGTGCCGGCCAGCGCCGCCGCGCCGGCGATCCGGCCGTCGGTGTCGGCCTGGTCGGCGAGCCAGCCAGCGTACCCGTGCAGCAGCGCGCGCAGGGTGGCCAGGTCGCGGCGCAGGGCCGCGTCGAGCAGCAGGGTACGCAGCAGTCGGCCGGACGGCACCGGCCCGGACAGCGCGTCCGCGTCCCGGTACGCGGCCTCGCGGCTGGCGAACGGCGCGCCGGTCGGCGTCGTCGTGTCGGTGGCCGGGATGAGCCCCCAGCGCCAGCCGGACGGGCCGTGCAGCACCTCCAGCACGCCGATCCCGGGGCGTCCGGTCTGCAGGAGGGCCACCGGCAGGTCCGGGTAGGTGGCCGTCCTGGTCGGGTCGACGGCGTCGGCGGTTCGGTGGGCGAGCGTCAGCCACCCGGGTGCGAGGTCGGCGGCGCGCCCGGCGTGCAGCGCGTCCACCGCCAGCCGGGCCGGGTCCTGAAGCACCGTGGCGCTCGTGAAACCCCCGGCGCAGGCACCGTGCAGGACCGCGTCGAACAGCCCGGAGCCCGCGTCGCGGTCGAGGTGGTCGGCGTCCAGCAGCGCCGTCGGGGTGTTGACCTCGGGGTACGCGGCCCAGCACGCGGCCGGTCGCAGCCCCGCCGCGCTGAGCCGCTCGCGCAGCTGGTCCCGGTTGGCCGGGTGGGCGCGGTCGAGTACACCGCCGATCACCCAGGCGGAGTCGTCCCGGCGGGCGTACCAGGGGGTGGTGTCGACCAGCCGGTGCAGGCCCAGCGGGTTGTCCAGGCGCAGCAGCAACGCGCCACCCGGTCGCAGCACGGCGACGAGTCGGGCCAGCACGCCGTCCCAGCCGAGCCGGGTGCCCTCCACCGACTCCACCGGGTCCAGCCCGGCAGCCGCGATCACCACGTCGTACGTCTCGTCGTCGGGCAGCCCGGCCGGACCACCCACCACCACACGGGAGGCCCGGTGTGCCAGCGCCACCGCGTCCGGGTGGCTGCGCAGCAGGCAGGTCACCTCGGCGTGGGTGAGCTGGTCGAGCAGCGCCGGGTCGTGCGGACCGGCCAGCAGGACCCGGGCGCCGGGCGGCACCAGGCGGGCGGCCAGCGCGGCGAGCGGCCCACCGTTTGCCAGCCGTTCCTGCGGCAGGTCCGACCAGGCCAGCATCTCGCCGCCCGGCAGGGTGATCCGGCCGGCGGGTGCCGTCTCAGTCGTCACGGTCTTCCTCTTCTTCCTGGAGGTTCGCCCAACCGAGCAGCTCGCGGAGCTCGGCCGGCGTGCAGCGGTGGTCGGTGCCCAGCTCGGCGCGGGCGATCTCGACAGCGGTGGGCAGGTCGACGGTGGGGCCGTGCAGTTGCGGCCACTGCCGCCGGATCCGGGCGGTGCCGCCGAAGGTCGGGTCCTCGTTGGACAGGATCATCGGGTCGCCGTAGACCGCCGGCTCGCACCCCGCCGCGATGCCGTAGAAGATCGCGCTGGTCAGCCGGTTGGATGCTACCCGGCGGTGACGGCGCAGCTCGGTGAGCTGCCGGTCGAGGAACTCCGGGTCGGTGTCCTTCCACCAGTGTCCCCGGTAGCCGTGGCAGATCACCCGGAACCCGGCGCGCTCGTAGAGCCGACGCACGTTGCGCATCCGGTACTCGTGCCAGTAGAGGCAGACAGTGACCGGGCCGGGTTCGGTGTCCCGGATGAGGGCGATCAGTTTGCGGTGGTCGCCCTTGACGTGTTGTCCCTCCCAGCCGTGGAACGGGTACCAGATGGTGCCCTCCCGCTCCTCGGCCGGTGGTTCCTCGGGCCGCATGGCAAGCAGGTAGCTGAACGGCGCGCCGATGACGACCACGTTGCGTCGCCCCACCGACCAGGCCCGGCGGCGGGTCTGCTCCGACCAGAGCAGGCTGGGGGTGCGTTCGGCATACGGGTGGCCGGGGGCCAGGCCGTCACCGATGTTCCAGCCGTGCTGCACGTACCCGTTGATTCGGGGTGGGTGCCGGTCGCCGAGTCCGGCGTAGCGGGCCAGCACGTGCGCGTGGCCGTAGAAGTGGTTGGCGTGGTGCATCAGGTTCCCATCAGGCGGCGGAACGCACCGAGCCGACCCGCAGCGCGGCGGTCAGCGCGTCGATGACGCGGTCCTGGTCGGCGTCGCTGAGCCCCGGGTAGAGCGGCAGCGACAGCTGCTGGGAGTAGAACGACTCGGCCACCGGGCAGGATCCGCGCCGGTAGCCCAGGTCGGCGAAGGCCGGGTGCCAGTGCACCGGGAGGTAGTTGACCTGGACTCCGATGCCGGCGGCCCGCATCCGGTCGTACACCTCGCGGCGACGCCCGTCGAGCACCCGGATCGGGTAGAGGTGCCAGGCCGGGTCGGCCCACGACTTGCGGTTCGGCAGCAGCACGCCGTCCAGGTCGACCAGCGCCTCGTCGTAGCGGGCCACCAGGGCGCTGCGGCGGGCGGTGAACTCACCGAGCCGACGCAGTTGGCTGCGGCCCAGGGCGCAGAGCACGTCCGGCAGCCGGTAGTTCAGCCCGAACTCGTGCACCTCCTGGTGCCAGCCACCCTCGTCCGGGAAGCGCAGGTCGTCGCGTTCGCGGACCACCCCGACGCCACGGAACCGGCGGGCCCGCTTCAGGATCTCCGGGTCCAGCGCCGCGACGGCGCCGCCCTCAGCGGTGGTCAGGTTCTTCGTGGGGAAGAACGAGAACGTGGTCAGGTCGGCGAGCGAGCCCACCGGCCGACCGTGGTACGTCCCGCCGATCGAGTGCGCCGCGTCGGCGAGCAGCAGCGCGTCGCTGCCCTCGACCGACTTGCGCAGCGCGTCGTAGTCGGCCGGGTGGCCGGCGTAGTCGACAGCGGCGACGACGGTCGTCCGCGAGGTGACCGCGGCGGCGGCCGCCGCCGGGTCGAGGCAGAACGTCTCGTCGTCGACGTCGGCGAACACGATCGTCGCGCCGAGGGCGACCGCGCTGCTGGCGGTCGCCACGAACGTCATCGGCGGGACGACCACCTCGTCACCCGGCCGCACCCCGGCGGCCGCGTACGCCACGTGCAGCGCAGCGGTGCCGTTGGAGACGGCGGCGACCCCGACCCCGCCGGTCCACCGGGCGAGGTCGGCCTCGAAGGCGTCGACCTGCGGACCGGTGGTGAGCCAGTCGCCGCGCAGCACGTCGGCGACGGCGGTGATGTCGTCCTCGTTGATCGACTGCCGGCCGTACGGGAGCATCCCCGTCATCAGTTGATGCCGAGCATGTCGCGCAACTGCTCGACGGTGAGCCACTCGTCGTTGGTGTCCGACTGGTAGGCGAAACCGTCCGGCACCGGGTCGCAGTCGACCGGCGCCTGGTAGCCCCAGGTCGCGATGGTCGGCTGGACGATGAACCGGCCGTCGGCGCGCAGCGTCCGCCGGCTGTCGTCGGGCGCGATCATCTCCTCGTGCAGCTTCTCGCCCGGCCGGATCCCGATCTCGTGGGTGGTGGCGTCCGGGGCCACGGCCTCGACCAGGTCGAGGATGCGCATGCTCGGGATCCGCGGCACGAACAGTTCGCCGCCCTGCATCTGGTCGAACGAGTCCATGACGAACTGCACGGCCTGGTCGAGCGTGATCCAGAAGCGGGTCATCCGCTTGTCGGTGATCGGCAGGCTCTTGCCCTCGGCGGCCAGCCGGCGGAACAACGGGACGACCGAGCCGCGGCTGCCCACCACGTTGCCGTAGCGCACCACGGCGAACCGGGTGGGGTGCTGGGCGGCGTAGTGGTTGGCCGAGACGAACAGCTTGTCGCCGACCAGTTTCGTCGCGCCGTACAGGTTGATCGGGCTGGACGCCTTGTCGGTGGAGAGCGCGATGACCTTCTTGACGCCGGCCTCGATCGCCGCGTCGACGACGTGCTGCGAGCCGGTGATGTTCGTGGCGATGTACTCCGACGGGTTGTACTCCGCGGTGTCCACCTGCTTCAGCGCGGCGGCGTGCACCACGTGGTCCACGCCGTGCATGGCCCGGGTGAGACGGTGCCGGTCCCGGATGTCGCCGATGAACCAGCGCAGCCGCGGGTCGTCGCCGAGTTGCTGGCGCAGCTCGTACTGCTTGAGCTCGTCGCGGGAGAACACCACCACGCGGGCGGGGTCGGCCTCGTTGAGGATGTGCCGGAGGAACGTCCTGCCGAAGGAACCAGTTCCCCCGGTGATCAGAATGGACGATCCATTCAACTCACTCAATGTGGTGCTCCCGTGTTCGTGGATGAACGAGCGGCCCTGGGCCGGCCGACCGGGGTGACACGCTAGCCATGGCGGGTTAACTCCCCGGCGCTCGCGGGTGAACCGCAACCACTGCTCCCGTGAATGCCGGACACCGCGCAGGCGAACACTTCCGACCGCCCGGAATGTGGGCTGACCTGGCCGGATCGGGCCGTTACAGTGACCGCGCGAACGACCGGCGGCCCTGCGCGCAGCCGAGTCCCCGCGTTCACCCGACATCCACACCAACTCGGTGCGAGCAGGCCACCCCGGGCGTCACCGGCGCGGCCCGACGTGCCGTCGGATCGGCACGGGCTCGGTCCGGCAGGCAATTCTGGAGGCGTTGATGGCACCCGGTAGTGACGTGATCGAGCGGCCGGTGACGGTGGCCGGGACGCCGAGCGGCCCGGCCGCCCGGCGTTGGTTGGTGCCGCTGCTGCTGGTCGTCGGTTGGGTGCTCAGCGTGGCCTGGCGGATGTGGTGGTCCCGGCACATCGTGCTGCCGATCGCGCACACCGACGAGGACAGCTACCTGAACACCGCCCGCGCGCTGGCCGGCGGCCCGGGGGGCTTCAGCAGCGAGAACGACCTGCTGCGCCGGGTCGGCTACCCGATGTTGATCTCGCCGGCGTTCCTCGGGGACCGGGACTTCACCGACAGCTACCGGATCGTCCAGCTGATCAACGCGATGGTGAACTCGGCGCTGCTGCCGCTGGCGTACCTGTTCGGGCGCCGGCTGTTCCAGCTGCGCCGCTCGTACGCGCTGCTCGGCGCGGTCGCGGCGGCGACCCTGCCGGCCACTGCCTTCTACGCGGGCGTCGCCATGATCGACGCGGTGATGGCGCCGCTCGTGGTCGCCTGGCTGCTCGCCGTGCACCGCTGGGTCTCCCGGCCCGGCCCGCTCGCCGCCGCCACCGTCGGCCTGCTGGTCGGCGGTTTCCACCTGCTGCACTCGCGCGGCCTGGTGATCGTGGCGGTGCACGCCGGGCTGGTGCTGCTGCTGTTCGCCCGCCGCCGGATCAGCCCGCCCGTGGTGCTCGCGGCGCTGCTGCCGGTGCTCGCCATGGCGCTCGTCAACGAGGCCGTCATCCGCCACCTCGGCGGCAAGGTCTACCTGCTGGGCAGCACCCCGGGCGGCAGTACGTTCGAGGCGCTCGCCTCCGCCCAAGGTGTGATCCGCACAAGCGCGGCGGTCACCACCCAACTCTGGTACCTCGTGGTGATCACGTTCGGGATGGCCGGGGTGGCCTGGGCCGGTGCGGTGCGCGAGCTGTGGCGTCCACGCCACGGCGACGCGGCCCGCTGGACGATGGGCGTGGCGCTGGTGGTGACCGTCGGGGTGGCCGGCGGCGCGTCGGTGATCCTGTCCGGCATCACCGGCAAGCCGCTGGACGCGATCTACGGCCGCTACGTGCAGATGCTGGCGCCGTTCTGGCTGCTGGTCGGGCTGGGGGTGCTGTTCACCGCCGGCTGGCGGGTGGTGCTGCGCCGGGCGGCCGTCGCGGTGGCGCTGCTGGTCGGCGGCGGCGCGCTCGTCGCCGCCCGACTCTCGTACGTGGCCAGCCAGGGCCACCGGTTGCGCTACGGCGGTTTCAGCGCGCCGGACCTGGTGGCGTTGACCGGGGGCTGGCGGGAGCTGCGACCGGTGGTCGGGTCGCTGGTCGGCATCGCCGGTTGTGTGCTGCTCGTCGCCGCGGTCCGGGTGCCCCGCCTGCGGCTGCCGATCCTCGGTGCCCTCGTGGTGGCCAACCTCGTCACCATGCAGGTGATCGACCAACGGATCGTGCGACCCACCGCCGAGAGCACCGCACCGACACCACGGGTGGCCGACGTCGGCGTACGCCCCGGCGAGCGGGTGTGGGCCTCGACCGGCGTGCACTACGTCCTCCGGTTCAACCTCAGCCACCAGGTGACCTGGACCGACGTCCGGTGGTTCGGCGACAAGCAGCCGCCGGCAGCGGCGCAGGTCGTCTTCGCCCGCTGGGCGCCCGGGCAGGCCGACGACTGGGACGGCACGGCGTACGGCTTCGTCCGACTCGGCGGCAACCCGGAGCAGCACTGGGCGGCCTGGCGGCGGGCCTGACCTGACACGCCCCGGTGGACACCGCTATTCGTGAACGGCGGATGTCCACCGGGAGCACTGTCGGTTAATGGTTCCGGTCCAGTGCGGAAAATTGTCCGACAATCAGCGCTGGCGGCGGTCTGCCCGAGCCAGGGAAATCGGGATGACGGTGATTTCCCGGCCGTCGGACAACTCCTGGCGGGGAGTCCCCTCGACGAATCGGAAACGCCGGTTCATCTGGCGTACGACGGTATTGTGACCGAGCACCTCGCCGTCGAGTCGGTCCAGGTGCAGCCCGTCGAAGGCGTACTCCACGGCCTCCCGCATGACCCCCAGCCAGGCGGGCAGCGTCTCGCCCCGCCCGGCCAGCCCGTCGGCGTCCAGATAGAAGCCCCACGCGCCGGTGCGGGGATCGTCCAGTCGCAGGTCGAAGAACGTGACCACCCCGCAGGGCAGGTCGTCGCGGACGTAGACCAGCACCCGCCGGGACGTGTCGTCGCGCACTGCCGACCACCACCGGGCGTGCTCCTCGGGGGTGATCTCGTGACTGGTCTTGCTGACCTGTCGATTGGTTTCCTGATTACGCCAGGACAACATCAGATGAACGTCGTCCGCCGTCGCTTCGCGTAACACGTGCGTCTCGCTTTCCTCGCCGTTCATGTCGGGTCCCGGCACCTTACCCGGGCCTACCGGGAAATCAGATATGCATTCGTTGGGTTGTAGACTGCGGCGCATGAACGAATTGAGTCGCGCGCAGATCCGCGACCTCATGGCTCAGGTGCTGAAGAACCAGGACAAGGAGCTGCCCGCGGACGACGCGGCGCAGTTGCGGGAGATCGGCTTCCGGTCGCTCGACTTCTCCGAGCTGGCCCTGCGGGTGGAGGACGAGACGGGGGAGGAGCTCAACTTCGACGCCCCCGGGCTGCGTCGCATCGCCACCGTCGGGGACGTTCTCGACTTCCTCGTCGAGCTTCAACACCAGTGACCGTCGCGATGTCGCGCCCCCCCGCCCCCGGGCACCCGGAGCCGGCCGGTGTCGACAACCGGCTCGTCGTCGGAGGCGCCGCGCTGACCTGGCGCTCGCTGCCGACGCCGACCCTGGCCGAACCGGCTGCGGTGCTCGCCCGGACCGCCGTGCACGCGCTCACCGCGGCGCGGCAGCACGCCGTGCACGGCACCGAGCTGCTGCTCAGCACCGCCAGTCGGGTCGACGCGGCGATGCGCACCGAGCTGCTGGACGCCGGTTTCACCGTCAGCGTCCTCGACGACGACGGCGTGCACCCGAGCGCACCGGCCCGACCGCGGGCCGCCGAGCCCGGCCGCCTCTGGCTGCTGACCTCGGGCTCCACCGGGCGTCCGAAGCGGGTCGGGCACACCCTCGACACGCTGACCACCGTGCGGGCCGACCAGCCCGACCGGACGTGGCTCTGCCCCTACGCTCCCGGCACGTACGCCTGGTGGCAGGTGGTCACGCTGTCGCTGACCCAGCCCGGCCAGCACCTGGTGGTGGTCGAGCCCGACGAGTTGGACGACTGGCCCTCGGTGGCGGCCGCGCACGGCGTCGACGCGGCCTCCGGCACCCCGACCTTCTGGCGCCGCACCCTCTACCGCGACGCCGACGCGCTGGCCCGGGTGCCGCTGCACCAGGTCACCCTCGGCGGAGAGCCGGTGGACCAGGCAATCCTGGACCAGCTGCGGGAGGTCTTCCCGGCGGCCCGGATCTCCTGGATCTACGCGTCCTCCGAGGTGGGGGCCTCCATTGTGGTGCACGACGGGCGGGCCGGGTTCCCGGTCGACTGGCTGGACCGGCAGACCCCGGGCCGGCCGACGCTCTCCGTCCGCGACGACGAGTTGGTGGTCACCTCCCCGTACCACGGGGCCGGTCTCGCCGGCCCGATCCGCACCGGCGACCGGGTGCAGGTGCTCGACGGGCGGGTGCTGATCACCGGCCGACTGGACTCCGACGAGATCAACGTCGGTGGCAGCAAGGTCTCCGCCGGCGTGGTCCGCGGCGTGCTGGCCGGGCATCCGGCGGTGGCCTGGGCCCGGGTGACCGGACGCCGCGCCCCGGTGCTCGGGCGGATGGTGGTCGCCGAGGTGGTCCTCGCCCCCGCCGACCCGGCCTCCGCCGACACCTGTGTCCCGGACGAGGCCGCGCTGGTCCGCTGGTGCGCCGACCGGCTTCCCGAACACGCGGTGCCGCGCCGTATTCGCGTGCTGACCGACATTCCCGTCAAGGAGACCCTGAAGAGCGATGTCTGAGCCCGCCGACACCCAGCTCGTCCCGCCCAGCTCCGTGGTCCTCGTCTCCGGCGGTTCCCGCGGCCTGGGCCTGGCCATCGTCGCCGACCTGCTCGACGCGGGCGTACGGGTGGCCGCGTTCGCCCGCACCATCACGCCGGAGTTGGAGAAGCTCGCCGCCGAGCACCCCGACCGGGTGCACGTCGGCTCGGTGGACGTCACCGACCTGCGCGCCGCGCAGAGCTTCATCCGCGAGGTGGAGCAGCGCCTCGGCCCGATCGACGGCATCGTCAACAACGCCGCCATGGGCCAGGACTCCCTGCACGCGCACACCGCCACCGAGGACATCGCCCGGATTATCGAGACCAACCTGACGGCCCCGCTGCAGCTGACCCGGCTGGTGATCCGGCGGATGCTCGCCAAGGGGTTGCGCGGGCGGATCGTCAACATCACCTCGATCTGCGGGCAGCGCGGTTTCCCCGGGCTCGTCGCGTACTCGGCCACCAAGGGCGGCATGGACGCCGCCACCCGCTCGCTCGCCCGCGAACTGGGCGGCCGGATGCTTGTCAACTCGGTCGCGCCCGGCTTCTTCGCCTCGGAGATGTCCGCCGTGCTCGGTCCGACCCAGCTCGACCAGATCGTGCGCCGCACCCCGACCGGTCACCTGACCGAGCCGGTGGAGGTCACTCCGGTGGTGCGGATGCTGCTGCGGGAGCACACCAACATCAACGGCCAGGTCATCGTGGTGGACGGTGCCGCCGCCATCTGACCTGCGGCCGGTTCCGCTCCCGGTGGAACCAGCGCGGCCGATCGGCCTCACCGGGCCGGCCCTGTCGCCGGGGGCGGGCGGCGCCGCTGTGCCGCGCCCGGTGCCGGGGCTGCTCGCCACCGCCGAGCGGCACCTGCGCATCGGCGCCCCCGCCGACCTGGCCGACGCGGTGACCCGCAGCCACCTGGACGACGGACGGTGCGTCGGCTGGTGCGGCCCACCGGCGCCCGGTTGGCGGGTGGCCATCGACGCGGAGCGCGCCGACGCCCCGGTGCCCCCGGCGCTGGCCCGTCGGTTCGGCGCGGGTGACTTCTGGGCCCGGTGGACCCGGGCGGAGTGCTGCTGCAAGCTGGCTGACGTGCCGGTGGCGGCCTGGTGGCGGCGCCACGGCCTGGGGACGCCGGCCGACGGATCGGCGCTCTGGCGGACCCTCCGGGTGGCCGACCTGGTGGTCACCGTCGGGTTCGCCCCGGCGATCCTCCCGCCCCGCGATCTCGCACTTCCGGACGCCGAATCGGGGCTTTCGCACCTTCAGTCGGGACGGTGACTGCAAGATCGCCGGGGCGGGCCGGGGGTGCGGGCTAGATCAGGTCCCAGCTCAGCGGGGTGCCGCGGGGGACGTCGGTGGCGAAGGTGCGGCCGAGGACCCGGTCGATCTCCACCGGGGGCAGCCCGCCGGCGGGACGGATCGAGCGGACGTTGTGCGCGGTCACCGGGTCGCCGGCCCGGACGTCCTCGACCACGAAGAGCGACCGGCGGAACCGCAACCCCTCCCGCTCGGCGGGGGTCGGGCCGATCGCGGTGCCGCCCAGCGCCGCGTATGCCCGGCCGGACTCGGCGACCAGGGCCGTGAGCTCTGCCGGGTTCAGGGAGAAGTCCGAGTCCACGCCACCGTCGGCCCGGTCCAGCGTCACGTGCTTCTCGATGAAGCAGGCGCCGAGCGCCACCGAGGCGACCGCGACCCCGATGCCGGGCGTGTGGTCGGAGAGCCCCACCGGCACGTCGAACGCACCGGCCAGCACCGGCAACCGCCGCAGGTTGCTGTCGGCCGGCGGCGCCGGGTAGGACGCGGTGCAGGCCAGCAGGACGATGCCCGCCGCGCCACCAGCCCGGGCGGTGCGCACGGCGGCGTCGATCTCGGCAACCGTCGCCATTCCGGTGGAGATCACCATCGGCTTGCCGGTGCTGGCCACCAGCCGGATCAGCGGCAGGTCGACAAGCTCCGACGAAGCGATCTTGTACGCGGGCGCGTCCAGCGACTCCAGCAGCTCCACGGCTGTCGCGTCGAACGGCGACGAGAAGACGGTCAGACCACGCTCGCGGGCCCGCGCGAAGATCGGGGCGTGCCACTCGTACGGGGTGTGCGCGCGCTCGTAGAGGCGGTACAGGTTCTCCCCGCCCCACAGCTCGTGCCCGCTGGAGATCCGAAACGCCGGGGTGTCGACGTCGATGGTGATGGTGTCCGGCCGGTACGTCTGGAGCTTGAGCGCGTGCGCTCCGCTCTCGGCCACCGCGTCGACGATGGCCAGCGCCCGGTTCAGATCGCCGTTGTGGTTGCCCGACATCTCGGCTACCACGAACGGTCGCTCCCCGGCACCGACCGCGTGCGGTCCGATCTTGATTGTCGCCGTCATTCCGACCTCTGCTCAGGTACGCCCGCACCGGGGTGCGGTGGTGCTGTCGTCGTCCACCCGGCGGGCGGACGACCTGGAAAACCGGGGCGCCGGGAGCCGCCCCGGCTCCCGGCGTGCTCGGTGGTGGGGTCGATCACGGCAGCCGGCCACCGGCCAGCGCGTCGCGTCGCTCCGGCGTGAGCCCACCGTCGTGCGCCGGCGCGGCGTCCGCCGCTCGGCCCGGGTCCTCGTCGGCGGTGAGCGAACCGCCGTCGGCGCCGCCCACCGGGCCGGGCCGACGCAGGCGGCCCGCGACCCGGTGGGCCTGGCGCAGCGCCGAGTACGCCAACCAGTCACCCCGCCCGACGAGGCGGTGCTTGAGCCCGGTCACGCCAGGGGGCAGCGGGTAGCCGCCGGTGGGCAGGTAGCGACGGTAGTGCGCGGCGGCCCGGTGGAAGAAGTCGCGCCGCAGGTGTGGATGCAACCGGCCGTCGTTGCCCACCACCACCAGGTAGTGGCTGATCATCAGCTCGAACAGCTCGGCCTGCAACCGCTCGTCCGGGTGCTTGCGGGCGACCCAGTCCATCAGCCGCTCGTACTGGGCGAAGGCGTCGAAGTGCCGGCCGCTGCGGGTCGAGGTGATCGCGCCCTGCCGGCCCTGGCGGTACAGGTAGCAGACCCGGTCCAGCACGGAGACCTTCTCGGCCCCGATCAGCAGCGGGTGGCTGAACGGGATGTCCTCGTACCAGCCGGGGAAGAACCGCAGTTCCAGCTCGTCCATGAAGGCCCGGCGGACCACCTTGTTCCAGGCGGTGTGCTGCACCCGCAGCAGCTGCGGCTGGTCGGCCAGCCGGGTGACGTCGGTGATCCCGCGCAGCAGCGGGCTGCTCGCGTCGACCTCCCGCCGGCCGTCCTCGTGCACCCGCAGGTGGTCGAGCATCAGCACGTCGGGCTGGTGCTGGCGCAGCCGGTCCAGCACCGCCGCGATCGTGCCCGGCGGCAACCAGTCGTCGCTGTCGACGAACCACACGTACCGGCCGGTGGCCGCGTCGAGCCCGGCGTTGCGGGCCAGCCCCAGACCGACGTTGCTGCTCAGGTGCACGACGCGGACGCCGTCGCGGCCGACAGCGTAGGAGCGGAGCATGTCGCCGCAGCCGTCCGGAGAGGCGTCGTCGACGGCGATCAGCTCGACCGCGTCCGACTCGCCCGCCGGGATGTCGGCCCGGATCGACTCGAGGCACTGGTACAGGTACGCCTCGACGCCGTACACGGGCACGACGATGCTCAGCAGCGGTGCGTGCGTCGGCTCATTGACCACGTCCGCCACCTTCGACGACCCGGGTGGCCGGCCCCGGAACCTGACGTTGCCGCCGATGGTGGAATCTCTGAACTCCCGCCCAGCGGAAGGTTAACGCCGGCCGGCGGGCGGTTCCCCGGCCCGGGGGCACGCGGGCTGGTGGGGCGGGTGGGACGCGTCCGGTTCACCCGGTAGTGACCCGGTAGGGTGCCTCGGTGCGGCCCTGCCGGGCCGTCGTGGGCGTCGCCGTCGTGCCGTCCGACGCCGCGCCGAGGAGGAGACGACCGTGCTGGTGACCCTGCCGAGCGTCGGGATCCCGGCATGACGAGCGCCGCCGCGGTGTCGGCCGCCCGGCCCGCACCCGCCCCGCCCCGGCTGCCCTCGCTGACCGGGCTGCGCTGGATCGCCGCCCTGCTGGTCTTCGGCTTCCACGCGGGCACCATGCGGATCATCGCCGAGCCGGACTACAAGGCAGTGGTGAACGCGCTGTTCACCCTTGGCCTCTCCGGGGTGCAGTTCTTCTTCATCCTCAGCGGTTTCGTGCTGGTCTGGTCGGCCCGTGCGGGCGACTCCCGGCGTACCTTCTGGCGGCGGCGGATCGCCAAGATCTACCCCAACCACCTGGTGCTGTGGGCGGCGACGCTTGTGGTCGCCTGGTGGTTCGCCGACCCGGTGCTGCCGGCGGCAGCGCTGGAGAACCTGCTGCTGTTGCAGGCGTGGGACCCCCGGCCGGGCTGGTTCTACAGCATCAACACGGTCAGCTGGTCGCTCTCCTGCGAGTTCTTCTTCTACCTGTGTCTGCCGCTGGCGCTGCCGTTGCTGCGCCGGGCCCGACCGAAGCTGCTCTGGGCGCTGATCGTGGTGGTGCCGCTGCTGATCCTCGCGCTCTGGCCGGCGCAGGAGCTGGTGCCGGAGGTGAGTCGGTGGTGGTTCACCCAGATCTTCCCGCCGGTACGGTCGCTGGAGTTCTGGTTGGGCGCGGTGGCGGCCGAGTTGATGCGCCGGGGGCTGTGGCGCGGTCCCGGTCTGACCGTGGCCAGCGGGATCTTCCTGGTCACCTGGGTGGCGGCCGCGCAGTGGATCCGCGCCGAGCTGTGGACCACCCTGCTCGCGGTCGCGTACCTGTTGGTGATCACGGCCGCCGCGGACGCGGACGTGCGGGGTCGGCGCTCGCCGTGGCGGTCCCGGCCGCTGGTCTGGCTCGGTGAGGTCTCGTTCGCCTTCTACCTGGTGCACGTGCTGGTGATGACGAGCGTGCTGCGCTGGAGCGGAACCTGGGGGATCGGCTTCGCGGGCTGGCGTGGCCCGGCGGTGGTGCTCGGCTTCCTGGCGGCGAACCTGATCCTCGCCGGGCTGCTGCACCGCTTCGTCGAGACGCCGATGATGCGCCGGCTCGCGCCGCGCCGTGCGGCCCGTCCGGCGCCCGTCCCGCGGCAACGCGCCGCCGGCGACGACGATGCCCGAGACCCCGTGAGCAGCGCGCGCGGCGACGTCGGTGGGGCTGCCGACGAGGTCGGTCAGACCGCCGGTCGATCACCGTACGTCGACCTGCGCTGACAGCGTCCACCCTGGTCAGCGGGCTCGGCG
Organism: Micromonospora sp. NPDC005171; assembly: GCF_040608575.1. NCBI lineage: Bacteria > Bacillati > Actinomycetota > Actinomycetes > Micromonosporales > Micromonosporaceae > Micromonospora > Micromonospora sp. NPDC005171. The sequence goes on from NZ_JBEXIM010000006.1 coordinate 184,730, forward strand.
CGGCGTGATCCGACACGCCCGTGGTCGGTGCGCCATGGTTGGCGCGACGGTAGCCTGGTGCCGTGCTTCCGGTCGCGTTCACCTGTCCGTTGTGGTGGGTGGCGCGCTGGGCGACGCGGGTGCTGACCAGCCTCGCCGTCGTCGCGGCCCTGGCGCTCGGCGCAGGCCCGGCCACGGCCGCCGGATCAACGCCCAGCCCGCTGCCGACGTCGAGCGTGGTGCCGACCTCCGTCGCTGCCGGCCCGCTGTCGGCCTCCTGCCGGCAGGTGGGGGCGCACAGCGCGGCGCGTCCGGCGCTACCGCCGGAGGCCGCCGAGGTTGCGACCTGGTCGGTCGACGCGACGGTGACGCTCCCCGGCGATCAGGGCACCATCGCCGCCGGCGGGCTGCCGGTCCGCGCGGCCGAGTCTGACCGGCTGCCCCTGGTCGACTGTGCGAGCGGTCAGGCTCCCCGGGCCCCACCCCGACGCTGAGCCACCCGGGGCGACCGCCCCGACGCCGCGCCCAGTCGACCCACCGCTTCCCACCCCGCCGCCCCGTGGCCCCCCGTGGCCCGCTGGCCGGCGCGGCTCCCATCGCACTGCTCTCTCCCCGAGGTGCCGACCATGGAGACCGTCGTCTTCTACCAGTTCGTGACCGAGGTGCCGCAGGCCGCCGCCATCTGGTCGACGCTGTTCCTGCTGACCCTGGGCCTCCTCACAGTGCTTGCCGCCCGCCCCGAACGGGACCGACCCACCGACGATCCGCTCCCGGCCGCGCCCACCGCCCGGGAGGTGGCCGCCGCCGAGGCCGCCGACATGCGCCGCTACGCCGAGGAGGTGGCCGTCGCCGCAGCCAACGCGGCGACGACCGCCAAGCGCCGGCGCGCCGCCTGGCTGACCGCTCAGGAGCAGCTGGAGCGGGCCTGGATCGGGTACGACGAGGCGGACACCGCCGCGCGTCGCTTCGCGGGCGCCGGGGCGCTGCCCACCCCGCAGACCCCGCACACCCCCGCCGAGTACGCCGCCCGGGAACGCTATCTGCACCGGGCGGCGATGGCGGCGTACTGGCGGGGCGACCTGACCATGGCCCAGTTCGGCGACGTGTTCGGGCACCGGCGTGGCTGGGATCCCCGGCGACACCCGGTCGAGCAGGAGGTGCTGATCAGCCGGGTGGTCCGGGATGCGCGGCTGGCCGACTACCAGGTGGCCGCCGGCCGGGAGCGGGCCGCCTGGCGCGACGCCGAGTTGGCCGCCGAGTCGGCTCGTACCCTCGCCGAGGAGGCGTACGCGGCGGCAGCCCGGCTGCGTCCGACCCCGGTGCCCGCGCGCCGGACAGCGGCCGGGGCGATGCGACCCGCCGTGGTGGCACGGTGGCGCCCGGCCCGGGTGAGTTGAGCCCGATCCGTGATGTGAGGCCGGTCACCCAATAGCGGAATCGGACGGCCGACGCGATCGGCGGCATTGTTCCCGCGATTATGGTCGCGTTCTTCGCGGCCTGTCCGGTTGTCGACCATAGGCGTCGCCGTAACCGGTTGTCCCATCGAGTCACATCATCGGCAATACGCGCAGAAATTGGCGCGCCAATTGAGGTTTACGCAGGTGAAGCTGGCTTGGCAGGGGTGTGGAGCGACCAGTAGTGTCGTCCCGTCCGGTGCGGTAACCGATCGCAAGACGCGACGCCGCATCGACCCGCTTAATCGTGATCAACGAACCGGGGACCCATCAGTAAGTCCGGGGTGAATCCGCGAGCCACGGCCCGCGGTAGGGCGATCTTCCCGCCCGAATCCGTCAGCTAACCCGGTAGGCGGTGTCGGAAGGAGTCCCATCCTCGTGCAGCACCTTTCCACCCCTCGGTTGTTCCCTCGCCTCCACGGCGTGGCGGTGCACCCGCTCACTCGTCCAGTGACGGTGAGCTGACCCCCCGGGTCATCGCCTTCCCCGCCCGGCCGCGCCGGGCGTTCCCCTGAGCGGTTCACCATCCGCAGACCACGGTCCGCGCGCTGGCGCCTGCCCGGATACCGGCCCGGCCCCGGTGTGCCGCTCTCCCCCCGATCCGTGGAGGACCCCGTGAAGCACACCCTGCAGCGTCAGCTCCGCCGCCTCGCCACCGAGCGCCCGTACCAGATCGTCGCCGCCTCCGCCGCGGCCCTCGCCATCGCCACCACCACCGGCGCCCTGCTCACCACGGCAGACGACGCCCCGGCCGGCCAGCGCACCGCGACCACCGTCGCGGAGCTGCGCAGCGATGTCGCCGCCTCCCGCGGCGAGGTTCGGGACGCGTCCCCCTCGGCCAGCGCCGCGCCGACCACCGCCGCCCCGGCCACCAGCGCCGCCGCACCCGCCGCCAAGGCCAACCCGGACCTGACCCGGAAGCCGGAGCGGCCGAAGCCGCCCGCGACCAAGGTGCTCGACTACGACTACGAGGCGCAGAACACCTACTACAACTGCGGCCCGGCGGCCACCCGGAACGCGCTCAGCGCCGCCGGCATCGACCGCACTCAGGAGGAGCTCGGCACCGAGCTGGGCACCACCGAGATGGGCACCAACTCGGCCGAGGACACCACCCGGGTGCTCAACGCCGAGGTGAAGGGTTCCCCGTACCGGACCCGGATGTTCCCCGGCGCGCCCAGCCCGGCACAGATGGACCGGCTCCAGGCCGACGTGGTGAAGGCGATCACCGACGGCCGGGGCGTCGTGGCCAACGTCGTCGGGGACGCCACCGACACCGCCGGTGGCTGGCACTCCTACGGCGGCGGGCACTACATCGCTGTCGTGGGCTACAAGGACAACGGTCGCACCGTGCGGATCGCCGACTCGGCGAACCCGGCCGACCCGTCGTACTGGATCACCACCATCGACCTGGCCAACTGGATCACCAGCCGGGGCTACTCCGCCTGACCCGGGCACGCTGACCGCCGCGGGCGCCGTCTCCCACAAGGAGCCGGCGCCCGCGGCCTTTGTCCGCGCGCCCCGGGTACGCCGCCATCGACGGCTCTCGTACCGGGCCGTGAACCGTGGGAGACTGCGGCCGTGGTGGAGAAATCGGGTGGTCACGCCGGCCGTGGGCCGGTCCTGCTCCTGTTGCACGGCATGGGGGCGACCGGGGACGTGTGGTTGCCCTGGGCGCCGTACCTTGAAGAGCACTGGCCCGGGCGATGGCTGGCCCCGGACCTCGCCGGCCACGGCTGGGCACCGCCGCTGCCGTCGTACTCCTTCGCGGGCCTCGCCCGGCAGATCGCGCAGGCCCTCGCCCCCGACGACCGACTGGTGGTGCTCGGGCACTCGCTGGGTGGCGTGGTCGGCCTGGCGCTGGCCGCCCGTGACGCCGGAACGCCTGTGGACGCGGTGGTCGGGCTGGGCATCAAGGCGCACTGGTCACCTGCGGAGCTGGCCCGCGCCGCCGAGGTCGCCGCCCGCCCGGTGAGCTGGTTCGCCAGCCGCACCGAGGCGGCTCGCCGTTACCTGCGCGTCGCCGGGCTGGCCGGCCTGGTCCCGCCGGACCATCCGGTGGTGGACGCCGGGCTGCGCCAGGTCGACGGCCGGTGGCGCCTCGCCATGGACCCGACCGCCTTCGCCGTCGGCGAGCCCGACCTGGCGGCGCTGTTGGCGGCGACCGACGTGCCGGTGGTGCTGGCCCGCGGGGAGAACGACCCGCTGGTCACCGACGAACAACTCAAGGAGTACGGCGTGCCGGTCGCCACGCTGCCCGGCCTCGGGCACAACGCGCACGTGGAGGACCCGGCGGCGGTGTTGGCGCTGCTCGACCCGTACCGCTGAGGCCCGTCGCGGGCGTTCCGGGCCCGGATCAGGCAAGCGGGGAGAGCTGCGCGGACCCCTCGGACACGCGGTCCTCAGCCGGTGCCAGCTCCCGGCGGGCGGCGGTCAGGAACGCCTCGGCGTACGACTCGGCCGGGAAGTCACCCAGGTAACGGCGGCGGGTGGCCCAGCGGGCCTCGGCCAGCGGATCGGTGTCCAGCAGCGCGGTCAGCACCTCGTCCACGTTGGACATGTCCCGACGCAGCACGTAACCCGACCCGGCCAGCGGGAACCGCTCCACGAACCGGTCGCCCTCGTCGCCCATGTCGGTGACCGCGTACGGCTTCCCCGAGTAGAGGAAATCCGAGATCACGCCGGAGACGTCGGAGACCAGCGCGTCGGCGGAGTTGACGCACTCGGTCAGGCTCAGCTCCCGGGCCGCGGCGCCGACCACGTGCTGGCGGCCGGTGCGGGCCCGGTCGGCGACGAGCAGCTCGGTCAGGCGACCCAACTGGCGGGCCGACGCCGGGTTCTGCGCGGTGTACGGGTGGGCCCGCAGGATCACCGTCGCGCCGCGCTCCAGCAGTCCGCGCAGCAGCGCTTCGGCCACCGGCAGCGAGCAGTAGTCGGCGTCGGCGTGGTGCCCGGTCCAGGTCGGCGTGTAGAGCACCGTCGGGTGCGCCAACCCGCGCGCGGGCTCCGGGCGTACCTCGATCGACTCGACCTGAGGGCGACCCACCACCACGAACTTCTCCGCCGGGATCTGCACTCCGGCGCGGGCGTACCTGTCGATCGCCGCCTGCCCGGCCACGAAGATCCGGTCGAAGATCCCCGACACCGGGTTGGCGCTCGGCGCCTTGTCGCTGTCGCCGTGGTGCAGCTGAATGTGGGTGAGCTGGGTGAAGCGAACGCAGTGGCTGTTCTTCGCCCCGTGGTTGACGTAGAACGCCGCCCGCAGGCTCGGCACCAACGCCTCGTCCATCGCCCCCAGGGTGGGGCAGTAGACCACCGGCGCGTCGGTGGCCGCCGCGATCGGGGCCAGGAATTCCGGCTCGCGCAGCATGACCAGGAACGGTCGGCCGATCCGTTCCAGGTACGGCAGCCACATGGTGACCTGGTATTCCGAGCCGGGAGGCGCGGAGAAGTAGAGCAGGAACTCCGGCTGATGCCGGCGCAGCGCGGCGGCCACCGACCCACCACCGGCCCGCGGCCGGAACCGCCGACGGGCCAGGTCCAGCGCGACAGCACCGGCGCCCGCCCCGACCAGCAGACTGGCGGCCAGCGCCACACCGGCCGGCAGGGCGAGCGCGGCGGCGAGCGCCAGGGCGGCGAGCAGCCCGAGCAGGGCCGTGCCGAGCCGGTCGGCGATCAGCGGCGTCCAAGCGCGTACCGGCAGGTTGGCCGCCCGGATCTCCAGACTGCCGGCGGTGCGCAGCGGCCCCACCAGCAGCACCAGCCCCAGCAGGACCAGCCCGGTGGCGACCAGCGCGAGGTCGAGCCCGTCGTCCAGCCGCCGGGAGTAACCGACCAGGATCGCGGCGGCGATCAACGCGGTCTCCGCCACCAGGTCGGCGCCGGGCCGGATCCGCTGCTCAGCGGCCGAGGCGGCCAGCGCGGCGACGGCCAACGCCAGCCCCCAGCCGGTGGCGCCGGTGAGTGCCAGCACGACAAAGGCCAGAACTGCCAACCCGGCGGTCAGGCACCGGGCGGCCAGCTTTCGGACCAGGTCGCCGCGCATGTCGCTCCGTTCGTGGTTCCGCAGCCGTCGGCGTCAGTTGGCGGACGTCGCGCCGGCCGGCGTCTCGACCCGACCCGACCCGGCCTGGGCCGGCACGCTCGGCGTGGGCCCGTCACCGGGCGCCCGGCGTACGTCGATCACCTGACCGGTCAGGTCGGAGATCAGCACGTCCAGCGACGACTGGGCGACGGCCTCCGCGGCGAGCAGGGTGTGCTCCGGCTCCTCGCCGAAGGCCTTCGTCCGCATCGGGGTGGCGGTGCGCTCCGGGTTGATGCAGTTGACGCGCACGCCCACGTCGGCCCACTCGTCGGCGAGCGCCTGCGTGAGGTTGACCAGCGCGGCCTTGGTGGCCGAGTAGAGCGCGTAGCGGGCCCGGCCCCGGGTGTAGGAGCTGGAGGTGTAGAGCAGCAGCTGGCCCTTGGTCTGCTGGAGGTACGGCAGGGCCTGGCGGGCGATGGTCACCGGGCCGACGAAGTTGACCTGGAGCAGCCGGTCCATGGTCTCCTCGTCCATCTCGGCGAGGGCGCCCTTCTCCAGGATGCCGGCGGTGACCACCACGTGGTCGATCCGGCCGGTGGCCTCGAAGGCGGTCGTCAGCGCGGCCTCGACGTCCTCGGCCCGCTCCACGTGGGTGCCGGTGCTGGACCGGCTGAACGGGAACACCTGGGCGCCGTAGCGCCGGGCCAGCTCGGTCAACTCGTGCCCGATGCCGTAGCTGCCGCCGAACACCACGATGGTGCGGCCGGTCAGCTCCTCGCTGTAGCTGCGGTGGTCGGTCAGTCGGGGCGCCTGCGCCGCGGCGAGCTGGAAGAGCTTGTCGGCCAGGTGCACGTCGACCGGGTGGGTGACCTTGATGTTCTCGTCCGAACCGTCGATCACCTTGATCGGGGTGCCGGGAAGGTAGCGCAGCACCACGCCGCAGTCGTCGGTGGCGGCGAAGTCCGGGTCGTCCTCGGCGATCCGGTACGCCGCCCGGATCGTGGGGGAGCGGAACGCCTGCGGGGTCTGGCCCCGACGTAGCCGGGAGCGCACCGGGATGTCGGTGATGCAGTCGTTGTCGTCGACCTGGATGATGGTGTCCGCGGAGGGGATGGCCACGTCCACGGCGGCGTAGCTCCAGAGCGCGTTGACGCACTCGCGCACGATCCGGCCGCTGAGCAGCGGGCGCACCGCATCGTGGAAGAGGATGTTGCAGTCTTCCGGGCCGACCGCGTCCAGCGCGATCCGGGTGGTGGCGTTGCGGGTGTCGCCGCCCTCGATCACCTTGGTGACCTTGCGCAGGCCGGCCTTCTCGACGATCTGCTGGGCGTCGTCGACGTGGCCGGTGGCCATCAGCACGATGATCTCGTCGATCTCCGGTGCCGCCTCGAAGACCGCCAGGGTGTGCTCGATGATCGGCTTACCGGCGATCTTGAGCAGCTGCTTCGGGATGCCGAGGCCGAGCCGGGTCCCGGTGCCTCCGGCCAGGACGACCGCCACTGTCCGCGAGGGCCGCCACGGCGTCGGGGTCTCCGCTTCGGCGTCCGGGCCAGTGGTCTGGTCCTGCGTCATTGCCGGATCCTCACTCTCAGGGATGCGTTAACGGAAGGTTCCGCCCGAGCGGCGACGGAATGAACCTTAACGCGCGGACCGCGTCGCCCCAACGCGGGCGACGCGGTCCTCGGGTGCCGTGTCGATGCCGGACGTTCGCCGGAACTCTACTTGCTGTTCGCGTACGCCTCGTACGCCCGGATGACCTCGTCGGTGGGGCCATCCATCCGGATGACGCCCGATTCCAGCCAGATCGTCCGTTCGCAGGTGTCCCGTACGGAGGAGAGCTGGTGGCTGACCAGGAACACCGTTCCCGCGCCCTCCCGTAGCTCCCGCACCCGCTGCTCGCTGCGCTTGCGGAAGCCCTTGTCGCCGGTGGCGAGCGCCTCGTCGATGAGCAGCACGTCGTGCTTCTTGGCGGCGGCGATGGAGAACCGCAGCCGGGCCGCCATGCCGGACGAGTACGTCCGCATCGGCAGGCTGGCGAAGTCACCCCGCTCGTTGATCCCGGAGAAGTCGATGATCCCCGCGGCCTGCTTGGCCACGTCATCGGGGTGCATGCCCATGGCCAGGCAGCCGAGGACGACGTTGCGCTCCCCGGAGAGGTCGTTGAGCAGGGCGGCGTTGACGCCCAGCAGCGACGGTTGCCCCTGGGTGTGGATGGCCCCCCGGTTGACCGGCAGCAGGCCGGCGATGGCCCGCAGGATGGTGGACTTTCCGGAGCCGTTGCTGCCGATCAGCCCGATCGCCTCGCCCCGGTACGCGGTGAAGGAGACGCCCTTGACCGCGTGTACCTCCCGGACGTTCGGCGCGTGGGTGCGCTTGACCAGCCGGCGCAGCGCGGCCACCGGCGTGGTGCCACCGGAGGCGCCCTGGTGCACCCGGTAGATGATGTGCGCGTCGTCCACGACCACCGTCGGGATGCGCTCCTGCGTGCGGGTCATCGTCGCGCTCGCCTCGATGGGGGCGCCGAAGTGCTCAACCACGGCCGTACTCCTGTTCGCCGCGCCAGAAGTAGATGAAACCGCCGATGCCGGCCACGAGCGCCCACCCGGCGCCGACCAGCCAGAGCTGGGCCAGCGACTCGTTGAGCAGCGGTGCCTCCTCGAGCAGCGTGTAGCGGGCCAGCTCGATGTAGACCAGCAGCGGGTTGTACTGCACAAGGGTCGTCGCCCAGCTGGGCAGCCGCTCGAAGAGGCTGACGCTGTAGAGGACGCCGGAGCCGTACATCCAGGTGCGCATGATGAACGGCATGACCTGCTTCAGGTCGCTCGACTTGGAGCCCAGCCGGGCCACCATCAGCACCACGCCGGCGTTGAACACCGCCTGCAGGAACAGGGCCGGCACCAGCAGCAGCCACTCCCAGGTGAGTGGTTCGCCGGTGGCCAGCACGATGCCGATCAGGACCACCATCGACGCCAGCAGTTGCTGGAACTGCGTCATCGTCGTCGACAGCGGCAGGCTGGCCCGGGGGAAGTGCAGCGCCCGGATCAGCCCCAGGTTGCTGCTGATTGACTGGGTGCCGGCCAGCACCGCGCTCTGGGTGAAGTTGAAGATGAACAACCCGGTGGTCAGGTAGGCGATGTAGTTCGGAATCTCGTTCTGACTCAGAACCACGCCGAAGATCAGGTAATAGACCGCCGCGTTGGTGAGCGGGGTGAGCACCTGCCAGAGCTGACCCAGCTTGGCGTTGCTGTATGAGGCGACGAGCTTGGCGTTGGCGTACGCGGCGATGAAGTGCCGGTAGGCCCATAGTCGGCGGCTGTACTCGACGAGGCTGGGTCGCTCACCGGCGACCCGTAGCCCGTGCCGAGCGGCCAGCTGCGCCTGGGTCAGGCCCGTGTCGGGGTCGACCAGCGCGGTGGTGGCCATGGAAATGGCGCTCCGATCTTTCGTGCAGACGGGGGTTGCTCGCGACGATCGAATCCTAGTGGGAAATGTGCGCGGGGCGCCGCCTCGTCGCTGCGAGGACAGTAGTCCGAAACACGTCGGGACGCAACCGTACCGTCGTTGCGCTACGCTGTCCCGCGTGACCTGCGATAAGAGCCCTCGATGACCACCGAAAAGAGGCGGGCGCCGGCCGGCGCGGCGGTGTTGCGCGACGAGATCACCACGGCGATCCGCCGGGCGCTGATGCAGGAGCTCGCCGCGGTCGGCTATGGCCGGCTCTCCATCGAGGCGGTGGCGCGGCGGGCCGGCGTCAGCAAGACGGCGATCTACCGACGCTGGAGCTCGAAGCTCGACCTGGTGCTGGAGATCGTCGCCGCTGCGGCACACGGCAAGCTCCCCGCCCTGGACACCGGCACGCTGCGCGGTGATCTCGCGTTGCTGTTCCAGGCGGTGGCCCACGCGCTCCGGCACCCGCTGGCGTCGCAGATCATCCCGGACCTGCTGGCCGAGGCCGCCCGCAACCCCAGCATCGACGCCACACTGCGTCAGGTGCTGCACGCCCGTCAGCAGGAGATTGGCGGTCGTCTGGTCACCCGTGCCGTGCAGCGCGGCGAGCTGCCCGCCGACACCGAGCTGGACGCCGCCATCGACCTCATCGTGGGGCCGCTCTACTGGCGGCTCGCCATCGCCCGGCTCCCGCTCACCGACGGTTACCTCGACAACCTGGTCGACTCCGTGGCGGCCGGGCTCGGGGCCGACAGCGTGCTACCCCGCCCCCGGGCGGCGCCGATGTCGGGTTGACCGGACCTCCGACACTCGGTCGCCGGCAGCAGCGGTCTCGCTGCCCGATTCCGCTACGCTGCCCCCTTGACACCCGGCCGTCACCGTGCCGATGCCCCTCATCCGCCTGACGAGTAAGGACGCCCGTGGCCAACGTCGACAGCATCGCCGTAGCGCCCGCCGAACCGGATCCGACTCCGCGGCCTGGGCAGGCATCCCGGCCCGCCGACCCTCGCGGCGGGCTGTCCCGGGTACGCGCGTTGGTGGCCGTCGCCCCGGCGGTGCTCACCGACGGCGCGGTGATCGCGTTCGCGCTCTTCACAGTGCTCTATCACCTGGCGTTCCTGGGTGACCTGCGTCCGTCGGTCACCTTCCGGATCTGGCTGCTGGCCTGTGTGGTGCTCGCGGTCGTGGCGGTGCTGCGCGCCCGCCGCCGCGCCCCGGCTGACAGCGCCCCGGCTGACAGCGCCCCGGCGGCTCAGGACGAGCCGGTCAGCGCACCGCCCGCCGCCGACCGTCGCCTGCTGATCGGGGTTCTGGTCGCCGCCGCGGTGGCCGCCGTCTCCGCCGGTGTGGCCGGCACCAGCGTCAACCTCACCTGGTGGATCCCGGCCGTGGCCGGCCTGCTCGCGGCGGTCGGCGGGCTGCTGCTGGTGCGCCAGGCCTGGCTGAGCGGCCCGAGGCCCACCCCTGTCGCTCCGGCGCCCACCCCGGCGCAGTCGGCGTACGCGCTTGTCGTATCGGTCCTGGTCGGCATCTCGTCGTTCTTCATGGCCCGCAACACCCCGGACGACGTCTACTACGTCGGCAAGTCGGTGTGGATCGCCGAACGTGACCTGATCCCGCTCAACGACTTCCTGTTCTCCGAGAACGTGCTGCCGCCGATGGGCTCGCAGCCGCCCATCCCGTCGATCGAGGTCTTCGACGGCGCGTTCGCCAACGTCGTCGGCATCCACGCCAGCTCGGCCCTCTGGTACGTGCTGCTGCCGATCATGGCGGTGCTCGCGGCGCTGGCGCTGTGGCGGCTGACGCACCGGTGGGCCCCGCGCCGTCCGGTGCTCGCCTTCACCGTGGCGATCGCGTACCTCTACCTCGTCGCGGGCGGGGACGCCGCACTGGGCACGTTCCACCTTCCCCGGCTGCACGAGGGCAAGGGCATGTTCGTCTCGGCGGTCATCCCGCTGATGTGGCTCTACCTGACCGAGTGGTTCGACAACCGCTCGCGGCGCAGCCTGCTGCTCATCGTGGCGCTCTCGATCACCGCGATCGGGCTCACCAACACCGCGGCGATCATCCTGCCGATGCTGGTCGGCGCCGCCGGTTTCGCCATGCTGCTGGTCGGCCGGTGGAAGGCGGCCGTCGTCGCGGCGGTCGCCGCCCTCGCGTACCCGATCGGTTCGCTTGTGGTCTCCCGCCTGGCGCTCGGCGGGATGACCGCGACCGGCGCGGACGACGCCTTCTTCGACGCGGCGTCCACCTACCGGCGGACCCTGCTGTTCGGCGTGGTCGGGGTGATCAGCGGTCTGGCGCTGTGGTGCGGGGCGTTGCTCGCCCGTCGGCGTACGCCCGCGCTGCTCGCCGCCGGTGCCGCCCTGGCGTTGAGTGTCTTGTTCGTGCCCGGTGTGCTGGAGGTGCTGAGCGCGTTGAGCGGCATCTCGGTGGTGCTCTGGCGCGTGCCGTGGCTGCTCGCCCTGCCGACGCTTGTCGGTCTGCTCTGCACCGTCCGCGTGCCGGCGCCGACCCGGGCGCTGCGCCGGGCGGCGTCCGGGGGGATCGCGGTGCTGCTGGTCGCCTCGTTCGCCCTGTTCGCCACCCCGATGTGGTCGCCGCAGAGCTGGGTCGAGGTGCACAACCGCCCCACCTGGAAGCTCCCGCAGCAGCGCCAGGCGATCGCGTTCTGGATCAGGGACCTGGACCGCCCGCAGGGCCTGCTGCTCGCCCCGAAGACGATCATGCGCACCACGCCGATCGTCACCAGCGAGGTCCGGGTTGTCCTGCCCCGCGACTTCTACCTCGTCGAGTACGACCTCAGCTCCCAGTTCGCCAAGGACCGACTGCTGCTCGCCGGCTTCGCGGACGGCACCGCCAGCCCGAGACCAGCCGAGTTGAAGCCGGCACTGGACCGCCTCGACGTGGGCACCATCTGCGTCTACAACGGCAACCAGTACGCCCGCGACACCGCCCCGCAACTGGGCTACCAGGAGTTCGCCAAGCGCAAGGCGCCCGGCGCGGTGACCTGCTTCCGGCGGGCCGGCTGAGCGCTTCACCCACCCAAAGCGCCCGACCCGGGGTGGGTCGGGCGCGCCCCGGGGCGGAACTTTGCCCGAAATGGTGCCGGATACCCGAGCGACACCGAGCTGTCCCCTCGCGTTAAGGTCGCAGTCACACGCACCCGGCCGCGACTGAGCCGCTGTGCGACGGGGAGTGACGTCGGTCCATCACGGGCACCGCCCGCAACGAAATCTCGTAGGGAGCGAACTCGTTTGTTCGGCACGTTGACAGGACGCCTCGGAGTGGCCGCCCAGAGTGCGCTACTGGTTCTGGCCTACCTGGTCATGCTCGTCGGTGGCGTATTCGGTTGGATCGGTCTGTTCGCCGTCGCCGGGTTGGCCGCCATCCTCGGCGAGTTCGCCGTCGCCCGCTGGTCACCGCCGTCGCAGCTGCTGTTGGAGAAGGTGGGCCTGCACTGGTCGTACCGGCAGCTGACCCGGGACCTCGCCGCCGTGTTGCTGGTCGTCGCCGAGGTGCGGCTCAGCGACGGCGAGCTGACCCTGCTGCTGGTCCTGCCGGCCGCGGTGTGGGTCGTTTCGGTCTTCGCCGGTGCGCTCTCCACCATGATCGAGCGGCGTAACCCGCTCTCCGCCATGGTGCGCAACATCGAGCTGGGTCCACTGTCCAGCGCCCCCCAACCGCCCGCCTGGGCGGCGGCGGTCGCCGGCGACCGGATGCCCCTGCTCAACCTGCTGCTGGTGCCGGCCGGCGTGGCCGCCGCCGTGCAGCACGATCCGACGCCGTTCTTCCTGGCCGGCGTGGTGGCGGTCGTGGCGACCGGTCTGGTGGGCGCCATCATCGCGCTGACCTGGCTCCGCGGTCGAGGCGCCGGGCAGGGCCCGCTGCTGCCGGCGGTGCAGCGCTGGCTGGACAACTACCGGCCGGAGGTGGCGCTCTACTTCGCCGGCCCGGCCAAGGACGTCTACCAGGCCAACATGTGGCTCGCCCCGACCGAGGCGCTGCAGCAGCGCGCGGTGGTGCTGATGCGCAGCCGGGAAGCCTTCCTGGAGCTGGCCGACACCCGGCTGCCGGTGATCTGCGTACCGGCCGGGGTCGACTTCATGAACCTCGACCTCGGCGGCATCCGCGCGGCGCTCTACTCCGCCAACGTCGGCGCGAACATCCACATGCTCCGCGAGCCGGGTACGAAGCACGTCTTCGTCGGGCACGGCGACAGCGACAAGCAGGCCAGCGTCAACCCCTACAGCAAGGTGTACGACGAGGTGTGGGTCGCCGGCCTGGCCGGCCGGGAGCGCTACGCGCGGGCTGGCGTGGGGGTGCTCGACTCGGACATCGTCGAGATCGGCCGGCCGCAGCTCGCCGGCGTGCACACCTTCGGCGCCGAGTCGGTGGACCGGCCGTTCACAGTGCTCTACGCGCCCACCTGGGAGGGCTGGCTCGACGACGACCCGTACCACACCTCGCTGGTGCTGATGGGTGAGCGGATCGTCAAGGGGCTGCTCGGCACGAACCCCCGGGTCCGTCTGATCTACAAGCCGCACCCGCTCACCGGGTCGCGGTCCAAGGCGGCGAAGGCCGTGCACGAACGGATCGTCACGGCGATCCGCGCCGCCGGCGGCAACCCGGACGCGTCCGGGTTGGACGGCACCGCGCACCTGGTGGTCACCGGCCGCACGCCGGCGCTGTTCGACTGCTTCAACCAGACCGACCTGCTGATCAGCGACGTGTCCAGTGTGGTGTCCGACTTCGTGCAGAGCCAGCGGCCGTACGTGGTGGCCAACCCGGCCGGCCTGTCGGAGGACGACTTCCGCCGCGAGTACCCGACGGCGCGGGCCGCGTACCTGCTCTCCAAGGACTGCGGCGAGCTGGAGAAGATCGTGTCGGTCACCCGGGCCGGCGACGACCCGATGACCGAGGCCCGCCGGGAGCTGAAGACCTACCTGCTCGGCCCCGCCGAGGCGAACCCGATGGACCGGTTCCAGGAGGAGATCGACCGGCTCTGCCACTGAGCCTCGTCCGCACGGCACCGCGCCCGGCCCGACACTGTCGGGTCGGGCGCGACCGGTTCCGCCCCGACCTGGTCAGCCCAGCAGGGCGGCGACCGCGTCGGGGGCCGGAAGGTCCGCCGGCAACGCCCGCGCCACCGTCACCGCCGCGACCGGCAGCGGGCCGTACAGGTGCGGGAAGAGCTGCCCGCCGCGCGACGGTTCCCACCGCAGCGCGTCGCCCAGTCGCTCCTCCTCGACGCTGAGCAGCGTCAACCCGGTCGCCCCGGTGAAGTACCGCCGGGCCGTCTCCACCACCTGGTCGCCGCCGGAGAGGTGGATGAAACCGTCCTGCCGGTCCACGGCGGAGCCGGCGAAGACACCGGCGGCGAGCGCGTCGTCCCATTCCGCGCTCGACAGCAGTTTGTAGATCACCACAGCAGCGTACGGGGCCGGAGTCGGCGCGCCCGCCCGGTTTTCGCCGGTACCGCCTCGCCCGTCGCCTCCCGCCGGGCATGCTCAGGTCAAGGGCCGCGGAGGGATGGGCGATGCAGAGCTACGACGATGACTGGACCGACAGCCAGCGCGCGCTGTACGACGAGTGCTACCGGGCCGGCGGCGAGTGGGCCGAGGACCCGGACACTCCGTCCGACGACGTACAGCACGTGATCAACTTGGCCGAGGCGGACGACGACGCCTTCGAGGACGCCGAGATCGACTATCCGCCCCTGGTCGACGCGGTCACCCAGGCCAGCGGGGTCAACGTCACCAGCGTGCCGGCCAGCCACGAGGACCCGGGTTTCCGCGGGTTCACCGACGGCGTCCGGGACGCCACCGCCGACGACGTCTTCGGCCTGTAGCGGCCGGTGGTCCGCCCGGCGCGGGCGGGCGGCCTCCCGGTCGGCGCGCGCTTCTGCCACCATTCGCAGAACAGCGCTGCGAAGGACGGGGGCACGGGTGCGGATCCTGCTGGTGGAGGACGACCGCCGGGTGGCCGCTGCGCTGTCCTCCGCCCTCACCCGCCGGGGGTACGAGGTCGAGCACGCCGCCACCGTCGCCGCCGCGCTCTCTGCCGCCCCCTGCGACCTGGTGCTGCTCGACCTGACCCTGCCCGACGGGGACGGCACCGACCTGTGCCGGGAGCTGCGTCGGCGTAGCAGTCAGCTCGGCATCATCGCGGTGACCGCCCGGGGTGAGGAACGTGACCGGGTGCTGGGTCTGCGTCTCGGCGCGGACGACTACGTGGTCAAGCCGTTCTCGATGGTGGAGTTGCAGGCCCGGATCGAGGCGGTGCTGCGCCGCGCCGCGAACGCCGCACCCGAGCGGCACCTCATCGAGGCCGGGCCGGTCCGCATCGACGTCGCCGCCCGGACGGTCACCGTCGACGGCCGTGCCGTCACGTTGACCCGCAAGGAGTTCGACGTGCTCCTCTCGCTGGCCCGCCAGCCCGGGGTGGCGGTGCCCCGCGACCGGATCCTGCTCGACGCCTGGGGCACCACCTGGGCCGACCGGCACACCGTCGAGGTGCACGTCGGGTCGCTGCGCGGCAAGCTCGGCGACGCCCGCCTGGTGGAGACCGTGCGCGGCGTCGGCTACCGGCTGCGCGACGCGTGAGGAGCTGACGTGCGCCGTCGCCTGGTGATCAGCTATCTGCTGCTGATGGTCCTCGTCCTCATCGCGTTGGAGACGCCACTGGCCGCCACCATGGCCAGCCGCGAGACCGAGCGGGTCCGCGCCGACCGGCTCGCCGACGCCACCCGGTTCGCCTCGCTGGCCGGGCCGGCGTTGCGCGACGGCGGGCCCGGCCCGATCGAGTCGGAGCTGACCAGCTACGACGACCTGTACGCGATCGGCGCCGCGATCGTCGACCGGGACCGGAACATCACTGTCTCGTCGCCGAGGTGGCAGCCCAGCCCGGGGACCGCGACGGTGCTGGACGTCGCGCTGTCCGGGCAGCAGACAAGCGCCCCGGTGTCGGTCTGGCCCTGGACGACCGACCCGGTGGTGGTGGCGGTGCCGATCAACGACGGAGGTGAGGTGCTCGGCGCGGTGGTGATCGTGACCCCGGCCGGCCCGATCCGCCGAGCCGTCGTCGCGTGGTGGCTGCTGCTCACCCTGGCCGGTCTGCTCGCCGTGCTGGCCTGCGTGCTCACCGCGTTCGGGCTGGCCGGTTGGGTGCTGCGCCCGGTCACCGAACTGGACGCGGTCACCCACGAGATCGCCGAGGGCGACCGGGGCGCCCGGGTGCAGCACCGGCAGGGGCCGCCGGAGCTGCGCCGCCTCGCGGCCAGCTTCAACCACATGGCCGACGTGGTCTCCGACGTGATGGACCGGCAGCGCGCCTTCGTCGCGCACGCCAGCCACCAACTGCGCAACCCGCTCACCGCGCTGCGACTGCGGGTGGAGGAGTTGGGGCCCAGCCTCACCGACCCGGACGGTCGTTCCGAGCACCGGCTGGCCCTGGAGGAGACCGACCGGCTCGCGCTGGTGCTCGACGCGCTGCTCACCCTCGCCCGGGCGGAACGGGAGGAGAACGAGCGCGTCACCGTGGACGCCGCCGCGGTGGCCGCCTCCCGGGTGGCCGCGTGGGCGCCGCTGGCCCGGCACCGGTCGGTCGCGTTGCGGCTGGCCACGACCGACGCCCCGGCGTACGCCCAGACCGTGCCGACCGCCGTCGACCAGGCGCTGGACGCGCTCATCGACAACGCGGTGAAGTTCAGCGGGGCGGGCGGGGCGGTGACGGTGACGGTGTCCCGCCGCGACGGCGGGGTGGCGCTGGAGGTCCGCGACTCCGGCCCCGGCATGACCGAGAGTCAGCTCGGTCAGGCGACGGAGCGGTTCTGGCGGGCACCGGACGCGCAGAACGTGGACGGCGCGGGGCTCGGCCTGACCATCGCCGCCGTGCTGGTCGACGCGTCGGACGGGCGGCTCACCATGCGCCCGGGGGAGTCGCGGGGGCTGGTCGCCGCCCTGTGGTTCCCGACGCCGGCCCTTGCGGTGGAGTCGGCGGACGAGGAGCCGGCCGCCGAGCTGCGCACCAGTCCGGCGCGGTGAGGCCGGTCGTCACGGTTTGGTGGCGCGGTACCAGGCGGCCGCGCCCGGGTGCAGCGACAGCGGCGCGGTGACGATCGCCGAGCGGGGGCTCATCCGTCCCGCCGCCGGATGGGCGGCGGCCAGCTCGGCCCGGCGTTCCATCAGCAGCCGGGTCACCTCACGGACCAACGGCTGCGGCAGGTTGGCCCGGACGATCAGATAGTTCGGGTCGGCCACCGTGGTCACCGCGTCCACCCCGTACACCGAGCGGGGAATGTCCCGGGAGACGTAGACCTGGCCGTAGCGCGAGCGCAGCGGCTCGGTCAACTCGCTGAGGTCCACGATCCGGATGGCGCTGGCCCTGGCCAGCTCCTCGATGCCCCGGACGGGCAACCCGCCGGAGAAGAAGAACGCGTCGATCCGTCCGGAGCGCAGCGCCGTCACCGAGTCGTCCAGACCGAGCCGTTCGCGCCGCACCTCGTCGCCACCGAGGCGGGCCACCTCCAGCAGTCGGGTCGCGGTGATCTCGGTGCCCGAGCCGGGGGCGCCGACGGAGACTCGCCGGCCACTCAGGTCGGCGACCGTGCGGACCGGACCGCCGCTCGTGGTGACCAGGTGCAGTTGGTCGTCGTACACCCGGGCGACGGCGTTGACCGTGGGGCTTCCCGTCGTGCTGGTCGGCAGCACGTCGGCCTGGGTGAAGCCCAGCTCGGCCCCACCGGAGCCGACGAGCTGGACGTTCTCCGCCGAGGCGGCGGTGATCACCACGCTGGCCCGTACGTCGGGGAGTTCCCGGTTGAGGATGGCCGCCAGGGACTGCCCGAACGCGTAGTAGACCGCTGTGGGGCTGCCGGTGGCGATCCGGATCGACGTCGGCTCGGTCGGGGCGTCCCGGCAACCAGCGACGGCCAGGTTCGCGATCAGCAGCACCGTCGACAGGGCGGCCAGGCCGGCGCGGCCGGACGAGGTACGACTCACGCGGTGCACTGTGCGCTGTCGGGCGGGTGCGCGCAAGCCCCGGCCGGCGACGTCCGGAGGGTCGGAACCCGATCAGCAGGCCGTGCGACGTGCCGGTGCCACGACCGCACCCCGCGCAGACGCCGCAATCCCCCCGCGCGCTGCCGCCGTCGCCGGTACGGCCACCGGACCACGCGCCGGCTCCAACGCCGCGCTGCGCAGGATCCGCTGCCGGTCCGGGCCGTCGGCCACGCTGACCAGGAAGCAGCCGGTGCCGGGGCGGAGCCGGGCCGGCACGTCGAGCACCGCCGCGCCCCGGATCAGCACCGCGGCCAACTCCCGGTCGGTGAGCCGGACACCGAGGATGTGCCGGCGGACGTGCCGCCCGGCGGCCAGCAGCGCCGAGCGCCAAGCCGCCTCCGCCAGCCGGGTCACCAACCGCCGGCGGGCCGGCGAGGCGCCGGGCAGCGGCCCGCCGAGCAGCTCACGCCGCCCCTGCCGCCAGCCCGCGTCCAACATCCGGGCGTACGCGCCTTGGTGCTCCCGGGGCACCCACAGCCGGTGCAGCTCGTAGCGGCGGCGCAGGCCGCCGACGGCCACCTCGTGGGTGACCGGGATGTCCAGCCGGGCGAGCAGTTGCCGCATCCGCTGCGCGGCGTCCTCCCGGTTGAACTCCACCCCGGGGGCGTGCTCGGCACGGACCGCGCTCGGTCGGGCGGCGGTCGGTCGGGCTGCGGTCGGCGGCGGCGTGCAACGTTGCAGGCAGGCAGCCTCGAACGCGTCGCCCAGTGTCAGCCAGTCGAGCGGAGCCGGGGGCGTCGGGGAGTGGGGCCTGTCGAGCAGGGCGGGTTCGCGGGTCAACGGAGGCTCCCTTGTCGGAGTCTGGGTTGCCCTACCGTGGCCCCTGTCACGCCGTTACGGAACAGCTCCGCCCCAGCCTTGAGCAAATCTTGCGGCTGCCGCGCCGCTACAGGTCGGTGACCACCAGATCCACCTGCCGCACCCGACCCGCGGCGGTGGCCTGCTCCAGCACTGTGTGCTTCAACTCCCGTAGGGTGCCCACCAGCTCGGCGGCGGTGCGCGGACGGGCCCCGGCGACGAGCAGCTCCCGGACCAGCCGCCCCTTGGTCGCCTTGTTGAAGTGGCTGACCACCGAACGGACCGGCACGCCGTCGACCTCCCGCTCGTGCAGAACCCGCACGGTGACCGTCCGCTCGGCCAGCTCCCCGCGCGGCGTCCAGGTGGCCGCGTACGCGCCGGAGCGCAGGTCGAGCACCGGGCCGCGACCGGCGGCGCCGTCCACCGCCGGGGTCAGCTCCCTGCGCCAGTACGTCGACAGCGCCCCGACGTCGGGCAGGCGGGCGCCGATCGGGCAGCGGTACGGCGGGATCCGGTCGGCCAACCGGACCGCGCCCCACAGCCCGGAGCTGATCAGGATCGACCGGCGGGCGGCCCGTTGCGCGGTGGCCGGCAACGAGGCCAGGTCCAGCGCCTCGTAGAGCACCCCGGTGTAGAGCCGCTCGGCCGGCGCGGTGGCCGCCTCCCGCAGCCGGGCGTTGCGCCGCAGCTCGCCCCGCTGACCCTCGCTGAGACCGAGGGCCGCCCGCGCGGCCTCCTCGTCCGGCCCGGCGCTCAGTGCCACCAGGGCGTCCAGCACCCGCTCGCGGGCCGGGCTCAGCTCGGGCAGGGAGAGCCGGTCCGCGGCCCAGCGGCGTCCGGTGCCGGCGTCGGCCTTGCCTTCCGAGGGCGGCAGCAGGATGAGCATGGGTCTCCTCGACGGGCGAAACGGCGGCACCCCACGCGCCGGCCCGGCCAGCGTACGACCAGCCCCTACCGCCAGGGCCGCACCGGGGTGTCGGGGTGGTACACGCGATAACCGCCGACCTCCCGCACCGGCGTGACGTCGGCCCGCTCGGCGAGCAACCGGCGTAACCGCTGGTCCATCGGCGAGCCGACCTCCACCACGTAGCCCGGCCGCTCGGCCCGCCCCACCTGCCGCCAGTACGGCCGGTAGCGGTTCTGCCCGGGGGACAGGTCCCCGTCGAGCACCCCGCAGACCACCGACTCGTCCGTATTGAAGATCAACCGGTTGCAGGTCCAGTAGTCCCCGTACACCTCGTGGGGTCCGTCGGCGCGCAGCGCGGCGGCCAATTCCCGGGCCTGGCGCTCCTCGGTCCGCGACGCCGCGGTGCCGGTGGCGGCGAAGAGCACGGTGATCACCAGCATGGTCACGGTCAGCGCCGCCAGCACGGCGGTGGAGAGCGCGCCGGTGAACCGCCCCAGCACGCTGCTGGTGCCCCGCCATGCGGTCAGCGCCGCCACCCAGAGCGGCCAGAGCACCGCCGGCAGCGACAGTTGCAGCACCGACAGGTAGCGGGCGTTGTCCAGCGGGCTGGTCGCGGCGAGCGGGCTGCGCACGTACGACAGCAGTGTCAACGCCGCGCCGGCGACCAGCGCGAGCTGCACGACCGGCCCGACCCGCTCCCCGCGCGACGCCCCGGCGTGTCGGTAGGCGAGCACCGCGAGCGCCGCCCCGGCCAGCAGCAGCACCGGGTACAGCACGCCGAACCACTGTTGCCAGCGTCCGCAGCCGTCCACCGGGCAGAGTCCGTGCGCCAGCGGCACCCCCTCCAGCAGGCCGCCCCGGATCCGGTCGGACCACGGCGGCTGCGGCCCGGCCTTGCTGCTGACCTCCCGGAACACCGACAGCGAGTCCTCACCGGGGCCGGCCCGCAGGTTGTCGACGATCATCGGGGCCACGCCGATGACCACCCCCACCACCAGCAGCAGCCCGGCCCAGCCGAACAGTTCCCGCCGGATCGCCCAGAGCAGGGCCAGCCCGGCCACCGCGAGGTACGGCAGGATCAGCCAGTCCGACCAGACGGACAACCCGACGAGCAGGCCGAACAGGCCGAACGCGAGCCGTCGGAGATGGACCGTGCCGGCGGCCAACCCCAGGGTGATCAGCAGCATCAGCAGCACCGCCGGCTTCACCTCGGGTCGCCCACCGACGACGGTGAGCTGGTCGCGGACCACCCGCTCCGGCCCGAGCGCGAGCAGGCCCACCACGAAGGCGGCGAACCACGGGGTGCCGAGCCGCCGGGTCAACCGGTGGATCAGGTAGAGGAAGACCGCGTAGAGCGCGAGCATCGGCAGCCGCAGCACCGGCCAGCTCGGCCCGAACACCGCCACCAGGGGAGCGGCCAGGTACGACTCCAACATCCCCATGTAGTGCTGGCCGTAGAGGAAGACCGGGTGTTCGCGGCCCTGCCCGATGTGCAGGGCGGCGAGGCCGAATGTCGCCTCGTCGCTGTTCGATACCGGCACTGTGAAGAGCGTCAGAATCAGCCGGTAGACGACACCGGCGACCCCGAACAGCAGCGCGACGAGCGCCGGCCGGTCGAGTCGCGGACGCCATCGCCCGCGGTGCTGCTCTGGATGCGACACGACCAACGCCCCCGTCGTCGTCCCGACCGGAGTGTTTCACGTTCGGCCGGGCCGCCGAGGCGGATCCGCGTAGCCGGGCAGGGCGGGATCGGCTCCGCGGTGGGCGGGCCGGATCGGCGCAGCCGAGGTTGGCTCGCGTGGCCGTGGCTGTCGACGTGTGGCAGGGTTGGCGCGTGCCACCCACTCCCGCCGGCCAACTGGCCGTTCCGAACCTGCACCGGGCTGCGCGGATCGAGGACGCCGTGCACCAGCTCGTCGAGCGCCGGCTGCGGCGCACCGGCTGGCGGGTCAACATCGTCGCGTACACCGGCTATGGCGCGCCGGGTTGGGTGCGGGTGATGTGCCGGGTGCTGTTGGGTCGTCCGGACACCCGCCAGCGGGGTCGGCTGGACAAGGTCCGCGGCTGGCGCAGCTTCACCACGCTGCCCGCCAAGCACGTCACGGTGACCATCGAGGCCGGCGGGGTGTGCCACGAGACGCGGGCCGACCGCAGCGGCTTCGTCGACACGCTGGTCGAGGCGGACCTGCCGCCCGGGTGGGGCACGGTCCGGCTCAGCGTCCCGGACGCCGAGCCGGTCGACGCCCCGGTGCGCATCCTCGACCCGGACGTCAAGTTCGGCATCATCTCCGACATCGACGACACGGTGATGGTGACCGCGCTGCCCCGGCCGCTGCTGGCCGCCTGGAACACGTTCGTCCTCGACGAGCACGCGCGCAACGCCGTGCCCGGCATGGCGGTGCTCTACGAGCGGCTGGTCACCGCGCACCCCGGCGCGCCGGTCTTCTACCTCTCCACCGGTGCGTGGAACGTGGCGCCCACGCTGACCCGATTCCTGTCCCGGCACCTCTACCCGGCCGGGCCGCTGCTGCTCACCGACTGGGGCCCGACCGCCGACCGCTGGTTCCGCAGCGGCATGGAACACAAGCGGGTCACCCTGGCCCGGCTGGCCAAGGAGTTCCCCGACGTGCGCTGGTTGCTGGTCGGCGACGACGGCCAGCACGACCAGGAGATCTACCGGGAGTTCGCCGCCGCCCACCCGGAGAACGTCGCCGGGGTGGCGATCCGCCGACTCTCCCCGACCCAGTCGGTGCTGGCCGGCACCCTGCCCGCCCCGGCCGGCCGCCCGTCGTCGGGGCCGGTGGGGCAGAAGTGGCTCTCCGCCCCGGACGGCGCCGGCCTGTGGCAGTTGCTCCGCGACGCCGGCCTGGTTTGACCGCGCTCCTCGCTCCACTCCCAGTGGCTGAGCCCGTACAGGCGAAACCCCCGGGCGCCGCAGTTCGCGGTGCCCGGGGGTTTCGGCACTTCGGGTTACAGCAGTGAGGGTCCGGCCCAGGCGACGGTGCCGGGGGCGCCGTTGCCCGGGTAGAGGCTCAGGGTGCCGTTGCTCCTGCGACGGACCATCAGATCCATCTTCCCGTCGTTGGTGACATCGCCGAGGCTGCTCATGTCGAAGTCCTTGCAGATGCCGCAGACCAGGACACGGGGGCCCCACACCGGGGTTCCGTTGGCGGCCGTGTTGGGGTAGACCCACATGTCGCCGGTGCCGGCGTTGCGCATGACCAGGTCCGGCTTGCCGTCGTTGTTGGCGTCCTCGATGTGCACGTTGTCGTATCCACCGCAGGAGGCGCAGAGCAGGATCCGATTACTCCAGGTGATGGCGCCGCCAGGAGTGCCGTTGCCCAGGTACGCGTACATGTCCCCGGTGCTGTTCTCCCGGATGAACAGGTCGGTCTTGCCGTCGCGGTTCACATCGGCCAGGTCGGACGTGCCGAAGTTGACGCACTTGCCACAGACCAGCTGGCGGGCAGACCAGATTGGATCTCCGCTGGCGACCGTGTTCGGGTAGACGTACATGTCGCCGGTGCTGATCTGGCGCATGAACAGGTCCAACTTGCCGTCGTTGTTGACATCGGCCATGTTGAACGAGTCGTAGCCCCCGCACCGTCCGCAGACCACCACACCGGCGTCGAACGTCAGCGTGCCGTCCAGGTTCGTTCCGCGGCGCAGCAGCACGTCGCCGTTGCTCTGGCGGATCAGCATGTCGCCCCGGCCGTCACCGGTGACGTCGCGGACGTTGGGCGCGAGGAGCGTCTGGGCGTAGTTGCCCGGCGCGGTGGCCTCGGCCGGGTTCAGGGCCCGGTCCCAGTGCTGCACGTTGCTGATCTGGCCCGAGTAGTACGAACTCGGTGCGCCCTTGTAGCGGTAGTGGCCGATGACGAACCGACCGGTGCTGGGCCAGGACACGGCGGCGGCGTGCTGTGCCGTGCCGGCGAGGTTGTTGTTGACGTAGAGAGCCATCGTGCTGGTGGTGTGGTTGTAGGTGGCCACCAGGTGCGTCCACACCCCGAGCTGCGCGTTGGGTGCGCTGACGGCTTGGTCGTACGACCAGGCGTCGCCGTCGGCGCGGGCCATCCCGAAGCGCCAGGTGTTGTCGCTCTGCTCCTGCCAGAGGATGAACCGGGCCGAGCGTGACCCCTCCTCGGACATGATGATCTTGCCGGCGGTGGTGGGCTTCACCCAGGCGGCGACGCTGAACGACTTGGTGGTGTCGATCAGCACCGGGCTGGCGGCGCTGACCAGGCTGCCGGTGCCGTTGGCGTCCACGCCCGTGCCGGTGGCGTCGCTGTTGAGCCGCAGGTCGGGGCTGAACAGGTCGCCTTCGTGCCAGTACGCGTTGCCGGTGCCGGTGAGGGTGCTGCCGCCGGAGGTGTCGGCGGCGGTGGCCGCTGTCGCTCCGGCAGTGCCGTCGTTGAGCGGCCAGGTGTGCTTGGCGGTGACCAGACCCTGCGCCTGCTGGGTGGCGATGGTGGGCGTGCCGCCAAGGCCGGTCACCAGGTACGCAGTGGTCAAGCCGTTGGCGCCGACGGTCCACAGGTCGGGGGTGTCGTCGGAGTTGACGTCGGCGGCCCGCAGGCTGAGCGCGGCGCCACGGTTCCAGTTGGTCGAGAGCGTGTACGGCGTGTAGGTGAGCTGGCTGGTGTCCTGGTTGTAGGCCAGGTTCGTCCAGAGGTGCAGGGCCCCGGTGCTGCTGTTCCACAGGAACATCGAGGTGCTGCCGTTGACCTGCGTGGTGGTGATGGTCCAGTTGTTCCAGTCCATGCCGCCCGTCGGCGTCGGGGTCTGGGTGCTGGCGCTGTAGTAGTAGAGGCCGGGCGCGAAGGCCATCGGGTAATAGTTGAGGTAGTAGCCGTTCGTGGCGTCGCCGCTGGTGCCGATCAGGTCCGGCAGGAGGGACCCGGTGCCGCGACCGTCGCCGGCGTTGGCCAACTGCAGCGGCGCGTTGCCGTTGCCGTCGAGCAGCAGCTCACCGGAGACGCTGACCTGGTTGTTGTACGGCTGGATGACCGAGCCGTCGCCACTGCCGCGCAGGATGGTTCCGTTGCCGGCGTTGGCGCCCGCCGTGTAGTAGACGAGAACGTCCTGCAGGCCGGACCCGAAGAAGTGACCGGAGATGGCCTGGCCGCCGTTGAAGTCGGACGGGTCCTCGTTGCCGGTGACTCCGTTGCCCCGCGCTCCGATGTCGTTCACAGTGGTGCGCACCGCGCCGCTGTTCATGCCCGTGCCGAGCCAGAGGCCTGAGGGCAGCCCGTTGCGGGCGCCGATGGTCAGCAGGTCGGCGACCCCGTCACCGGTGAGGTCCGCGTCGGCAGCAGTGTCGGCGGGGTCCGCGTTGAAGGTGACGGTGGCGGTCTCGCCGAAGTTCCCACCCGCCGAGAGGCTGGTCACGGCGAGCGTGTTGGTGAACCGGGTCGGCGTCGCGACGACGGTGGCGGCGCCGGCCGTGGCGGAGATGGTGACCGGGGGCAGGCCGTTGAGCTGGTAGCTGTAGCTGGTCGGCTGGGTGCCGGTGCTCGGCGGCGTGATGGCGAAGCTGGCCTCCTCGCCGATCTTCGACTGACCCTGCGGCTGACTGATCTCCGGCGCGCCGGTCCGGGTGGGGTCGAAGGTGAAGGTGCAGGTCGCCGACCAGTCGCTGGCGGTCCGGAAGTCGGTGGCCTGGACCTTCCAGGAGAAGTTGGTGATCGCGCCTCCGGCGGCGGCGCGCAGCGTGGCGGACGGCACGATCAACACCCCGGTGCTGCCGGAGGAGTACGTCAGCAGGTTCGGG
Organism: Micromonospora sp. NPDC005171; assembly: GCF_040608575.1. NCBI lineage: Bacteria > Bacillati > Actinomycetota > Actinomycetes > Micromonosporales > Micromonosporaceae > Micromonospora > Micromonospora sp. NPDC005171. Next base: position 210,168 of record NZ_JBEXIM010000006.1, read on the forward strand.
TTGGACGACGCCAGCGCGGTCTGCGAGGCGTCGGCGCTCTTCCAGAGCTTGAAGCTCACGCCGAGAGTGCCGCCGTTGGGGTCGGACACCGGGGCGTAGAGGTAGACCGGGTTGTCGCCGATGGTCGATCCACCGGCACAGGCGGTCCGCGGCGAGGTGGTCATGCCGGCCGGCTTGTTCGGCTTGTGGTTGTACAGGATCTCCAGCGTGGGGCTGGTCTGGAGGAATTCCTTCCAGCTCTGGGCGTCGCTGCCCTCGTTCTCGCCGACCAGCCGTAGGGTGCGGGTGGCGGTCCGGTTGTTCGCGAGGTCGGTAGTGATCTGGCTGGTGATGTCGAAGGCGACACCGGCAGCCGCGCAGCCGCTGTAGCCGTGGGCGAAACTCGCTGATGCCGCGAGCCGGGTGTTGCTCTGCGTCTCCCAGAAGTTCCAGGTGGCGTTGGACTTGGTGAGCACGGTGTCCGGGGCGTAGACGTTGACCCGCTTCGCGGTACAGGACCACGAGAGGGTGTTGGTGATCTTGAAGGTGGCCGAGCTGATCTCGGCGCCCTTCAGAGCGCTGTAGGGCACCGGGAAGTTGATCAGGGTGTTCGAGCGCTGCTCACCGGAGTTACCCACCTGCATCCGACCGATCGGGTCGGGGGTGTTGTTCCAGTAGTTGGTGGACTGGTGCTGGTAGGAGATGCTGGCCCAGCCGGACATCCGCGGACCGGTGGCGCTCCAACTGAAGCTGGGGTCGATGTAGACCGGGTAGACGGTCGCGGCATCGCTGAGCAGCTTGCGGTCTGGCTTGAGGCCGAGCTTGCCGGGGGCGATGGCGACTCCGATGGCGGCGGTACGCGCCGCGCGGCCGGGAGCTGCGCTGGTCGACGCGGCGCCGCTGCGCGCTGTCGGTCCGCTGGCGCCTCCCGCCGAGGAGTCCCACATCAGCGGGGCGGGCGCGGTGATGACCGCGTCGCCAGCCCGGTCCTGCCCGCTGATGTTTCCGGCCGCGTCGGCGCCGAGCGTGAAGCCCTTGGCAGCGGTCGCCAGCTCAAGCGTCGCCAGCTTCGGGTTCGCCGCGGCCTTCGCGTCCTTGACCACGAAGACGTGCGAGAAGCCACCCTGGGCGTTGACGGTCGCCGTCAGGTCCACACCGGGCAGTACCTCAGCATACGTCGCCGTCGGACCGGCGAGCGTGGGCTTGGGTAGGGCGACGGGGGCGGTCAGGGTGAGCGAACGGTCCCCACTGACCAGGTGTGCCATCGGTCCGGTGCCACCACTGGACAACGTGATGTCATGCGTGGTGGTGGTCGCGGTGATGGTGCCGTCGGCCCGTCGGATCAGGGTGGGGTCCAGCGGCTTCCAGGTCTTGCCGACACGCTTACGGTTCGGGATGGCGCTCTGGCTGAGCAGCAATTGACCGTCCGGGCGAGCGGTAAGGGTCTCCGTCGAGGTGCCGGCGGCGCTCGCCTCGACCGGCTTACCGGTCCGCTTGGCCTGGGCCATGGCCGCGTCCACCCCGAGCGGGCCGGCCGGCTCAACGGCGGGTTTCGGCTTCGCGGGAGCCGCGGCGGCGGCCGGAAGGGCGAGCGGCACGGCGGCCGCAGCGATGGCGACAGCGGCCACCGCACCCGACGCGACGGCGCGTACGCGCAGTCGTCTCTTGATCATATGAAGTTCTCCCCGTTAGTGACGTGGACACGTGACCGCGTCCGATCGAGCGGCCACAGTGAAGCAGTCACTCCGGCCTCCGGGAAACGTCTCTGGTCACTTACTGCTGTCCCTTTAGCACTCAGTGAGAAGGGTTTGATGGCATCGGGAGCCGATCATCGTTATGACTCCGTGACCTCTTCGGTGATCAAGCATGAAACATTGTTCGCGCCACGGGGGTGCGCGTCCTATCACTCTGCGTGGCCTCCAACCCATCTCGCAGAGCTGAGGTACGCATGGCCGTCCACGGGGGATTACGCCTGCTCACACGTCCCAGACGTATGGTCGCGGTGGTTGCGGCCGCGTCACTCGCCGCCAGTCTGCTGTCGGGTGCGCCCGCGCTGGCCAAGCCCAAGGGGCCGGAGTTGGCGAAGGCGCCAGCGACATCGCCGGGGCGGTCGGTCAAGGGTGTGAAGCCGCTGCCGACGAAGTTTGTGACGCCGCCGGATGACGCGAAGTCGACGTTCCGGCCGACGCGCACGGTGTGGCCGAAGGCTGCTTCGGCTGAGATCGAGCTGCCGGTTGCCGCAGCGGGTGCTCGTGCGGCGTCGCCGTCGCGGGTGCGTGCTGCTGGTACGCCCGTGTGGGCCGAGTCGGTGGCGGCGAAGGCGGGCCCGCGCAGCCTGAAGGTGAGGGTGGCTGACCGTAAGGCTGCCGAGGCGGCCGGGGTCGATGGTGTGTTGCTGTCGGTGTCTCCGGACGTCAGCGCGGGTGCGGTGCGGGTCGGTGTGGATTACGCGGGGTTCGCGGAGGCGTTCGGCGGTAACTACGGGTCACGGTTGCGGTTGGTGCGCTTGCCGGCGTGTGCGTTGACGACGCCGACGCGTAGTGAGTGTCGGGTGGCGTCGCCGTTGGTGTCGTCGAACGACGC
>NZ_JBEXIM010000007.1:0-211037 GCF_040608575.1 Micromonospora sp. NPDC005171
TCCGATCGGGAGCAATGGGGTGCCCTGAACGGGCTTGAACTGCGCCCAACGGCAGCGAACGTTCCTCAACTGCACCCACCGCTACCTGCGGTTCCGCGTTTGCCCAGCTCAGATCGGGTGCGGCGTCCTGTTTCCCGCGGAGTGCTCTGCTGTTCTGCGCAGAGTCGACGACCATCCATGTGTGTTGGCGGGGCGGTGTTCGCAGGTCAAGGCGGTAAGGAGCCATTGGTTGGCCCGGCCTTGCAACTGGGAGCAGATTGGGTGCAGGTTGGCGAAGTGGTCTCCCTGGCGAAGTGCTCATCGACGCCGGACAGAGACGAGGGCTTTGACCTGTGGTGATGCGGTCGGGCGGTGCGGTGTGACCTCGCAGTAGAGGTCGAAGTGGTCAGGCGTTGCTGCTCCCGGTATGGCTGGCGCCGGCCGACGTCTCGGTTCGCCTAGCGCCACGCCTATAGGTGTGCTCAGATCGATGTGGAGCGTTGCGGGTGAGTTTGCTGGAGTCCGCCGCACTTCCGTCATTCAAGACACCGATCCCACGGGCAACGTCCTGAGCAGGCCCTTCAAGACTGGAGACCTCTTCGGCGGATCCGAAGGCGTCAGCGCTGGCCCCCGCCAGAGGCGGTAGAGCCGCGTCCGCTCGTGTCGAGGAGCGGATGTTTCCGGATTGGTCAGGTGGCAGTCGGGGGTGTGAGCCACCTCGTGCGAATAACCCTGTCTTGGGTCTCACCGTCTGCCGAGGGTTTCGGTTTGCTCGGCCCCGACATGCCGTGGCCGGACCTTGCCTGGAACCACCAGAGCCGTGACGACCTTCCGCCTCATGCGGCAGACGAATCGCTCCTCGCGATTTGCCCAGGTCACCGTCGAGGTCGCAGCATCGAGCTGGTTCGACGTAGAGGTGACTGCCGTCGCGGCGGGCGAACACCGGCGGGAAGCTGAGCTGGGCGCTCGGTGGGCTCTGCGTGGTCTCACCGCGGCGGCGAGGGTAACGGTCACCAATCTTGTCGTCACCGAGGTCGACACCAGTGTGGGCGACGTCTACGAGGCCACTGCCCGCGCTGTGTGGCAGGCGTTGCGCGTCGAGTATCGGTGCCGTACGTGGGTTTCAGCGATCCCGGCATGGTCGCGTTGTGGCTTACGAGCATCGTGGGCCGACGGCTTGAGGCCGTGACGGAAGCCCGGTACTGGTGTGAGGGCCGGCGTGAACCGGACGCTGAGAGCCTGCTGCACGCGTGGCTGTTCTTTGGAAACGCGTTGCCGGTCGGTTTGCATGGTCGTGGTGACCAACTCCTGCTCGCGAAGGAGGATCCGTACCGTTCCTACGACATGGGCGAGTACGGAGAGACCAGGGTCGGCCCGGCGCGGCGTCCGGACGTGCTGTCCGGGTTCATCGGCGCCCGGCTCACCGACGCCGCTGTGATCGTCGGCCAGGACAGTGGCGGGGATTGCGCTGGTCTCGTGTTGCGGTTCGAGAACGGCGATCTCGTTATCGGCACACTCGGCGACGAGTGGGTTCTCTCGGTCGGCCAGGTGCCGACGGCCGCCGCTCGTTACTGGGCTGTGCAGTCCTTCGTGCACGGCGGTTGCCGGTAGCGGCTACTTCTTCATCTCCCAGCAGCACACAGGTTTCACGCCCGCGATCGTTCCTTGGGGGACGCTTCCGTGAGTCGCGACGGGGCCGTGCGGCTGCCCCGGGGACATGGCTCTGCCGGCCCTGTGAGCAAACTTACCGCTGATTTCGTCCGTGCTGTCGACCGTCCCTGACATGTGCGTCCTACCGTCTTGGCATGAGTTCCCCTGCTCGTCCCCCCTTACCGCCCGACGTCGACCCCCAACTGTGGTTCGACACTGCGCAATGCGGACGGCACTACCTTCTCGATGGCAACCCGCACACGTCCGCCGGCCGCATGCTCGCCTACTGCGCGGAGCGCGGCATTCGTACCCGGGTGTCGAAGGGGGAGATCGACGACTGCTCCGAGCAGACCCGGTACTTTGTACGCGGGTTCCTTTCCGGCAATGAGCTGGCCCCGCCGGAGTCGGGCGACGGTGCCGAAGCGGCCTATCTCGCCTGGCGCGAGGCGGCCGCTCGTTTCCGAGACAGCGGTTCCTGGATCGACATCGACGCTGCCGGTGACATCGCTACCGCCCCAGCGGAGGACACCGAGGCGGATACCGATGGCGGGGTGGTGATCGGGGCCGAGGCGGAGGAACTCCCCAACGAACTGCGGGCCTTGTTGCGAGAACAGGCGACGGTGCGGGTGGCACTTGTGGTCGACGTGCCGAAGAGTGATGCGGACCGCGCCGTTGAGGTGGCCACAACACTCGCCGAACGGGTCGGCAGGCGGACCTGTGACGGCCCCGGCCCTGTCGAGGTCAGTAGGCCGGTGTCGATCACCCGGGTGTACGCGCTGGTCGGCGTCACCGGGCACCGCCCATGGGTAGCGGTGCAGACGGCGATGACAGCACTGGGCCGCAGCGGCTGGGCGACCGCGACCGCGGTCGAGGGCGAGCAGTACGTGACAGCGGAATTCCAGGCGCACCGCGAGCTCAACCGAGGGCTCGACGCGCTAGGAGTGAGCGCGGTGGAAATTCACGCCGGGTATGGACTGGGCCACGACCCGTCGCGCACGCCGGACAGTCGGTGGCAGGGCGAGTGACGACGGCAGTCAGCCCGCGCCGCCTTTGCTGGGCAAGTCTGCGCGTACTTAATGGCGGGTAGGCAACCTGTGTCCGCGAGCAGTTCGCCGGCCGGATGGTTGACGGCTAGCGTGTGGTCGTTGGCGCTGGTGCGGGTGGGAACAGTTGACGCAGCGTCGGACCGATGGCCGTGGCCAGCGTGCCGTCGTCGCCGGAGTGCATGACCAGGTTGACCACACCCGTTGCGACGTCGCCGGTGCGGGTTTCGGCAGCTGCGGTCGCGATGTCGGGCAGCGCGAGGTCGGCGAGTAACTGCCGCACCAGAACACCTTCGCCCCAGAATGCCTCTGCTGGAATGGGGAGCCGGCCCAGCCAGGACAGCAGGATCGCCGCCCTGTCGGTCGCTGCGGGTGTGGCGGTGGTGAGCCGTCGACGGACATCGTCGTCGTGCGTATCGGACAGCTCGCCGCATTGCTGACCGGTGGCGGCGACCAACACGGGATGCAGCACGCCAGGAACCCCACGCTCAATCAGGTACCGCTTGCCCTCTGGCCCGGTGGGCCGGAACTGCGGGTGGCCCTCCTGCAGGTGCAGCAGGTCGGCCAAGGGCGCCAGGAATGACGTCAGCTGATCCGGTACACCGAGCCCTGCCAGAAACAGGTGGAGCGCCCCGGGATCTGCGACGACGAGGTCGTTACGGAACCGCGACCGCTCCCAACTGACGGAGCCGTGGCCATGCAAACCAGCGCTGGTGAGCATCTCGCCCGCCAGATCGCGGAGCACGATCGTCGGCCCGCCGTGACAACGACAGATGTCACCGATGAAGCGGCCCGTCGTGGTCAACACGCGCGCCGTGTCGATCGATCCGGCATCCGGGAGCTCGGCCAGAATGTCACGACCGGCAAGAGGACCGCTGTCCTCACCACCTTCGACGATCTGCACGGCGTGTGCTCGAGCCCAGACATCGTCGAGCCAATCGATCATGAGGACCTCTCCTGTGCCGACCCAACGATCATCGCAGGCATGCTTACACCGACCGCTAACACTCAGGACACAGCGCACTCCCATGCCGCCGACCCTGGGCTGCGTCTCGGAGCCCCGGTCGCGTTGACTCCAGGCGAACGCCCTGATCTCTCATTCTCGGATGCCTTCGCCTGGCCCGAATGTCAAACTGCGGCAGTGGAGGGCTTTCGGTGTGCGAGCTGCGGGAACACGTTGAGTGTCCCGGTCCGGATGGTGGAGCTGCCGGCGGGACCGCACTGGTCGCTCCTGGATTGTCATCACGTGAACCCGCCGCTCCTGGACCCCGGCACCTATGCAATCGACGAGGCCACGTATGGCCGTGATCAGGTCACCGGCACCTTCGTCCTCTCACCCGGCGACGTACGTGGGACACGCTTCATCCATGACCTTGTCAGCACGGGCTGTTGGTCCATGGTGGGGTGGAACCCGTCCGTGGCTTGCGAAGACTGTGGCGCCTTGGTCGCCTCCCGCACGGATGACTGCGGGGTGGCTCAAGAGACGCGCTTCTACCCAGCGATGGTTGTCCGGGAGTCGTGTGACGATGAGCCTGGCCCCGACACGGATCCTTTTTTGCAGATCTCCGACTGGGACAGCCCTGCGCCCGACACCAGACAACACGGCTGGGTCCCCAAGCCGACCCGCCCTCGTCCCGCACTCGTTGCAACCCGCTGGGGACCAAGTGTGAAAGAGCACCTCTTTCGAGATGATCCGCCAGCCTGACCAGTTGGCCAACTGGGAGGCACGCAAACGTTGGTAATTCGGTTGGCGCAGGCACCGGGTAGCGCAGTGGTCGGTGTCCGCTCGAAGGCACCATGGATCTGGTACTGGCCACACTGCGGTGAGGCGGCCGATCGGTGCGCCTTGACCTCCCAGTGAAGACCGAAGGGGTTGTGCCTCCAGTTCCCCGATTGGTGGTGCGCGCTTGTCGACGCCGGCTGAACCTTCCAAGCCCGAGCCCGGCGATCCCACTGTCACCGCGCCAGCCGGGAGATCAAGTGATGTTGGAGTGTGAGCCGCGCGGGTGCGGGTAACCGCTCCCGTGTCCGACGTCGCGATCGCCGACTATGGCCTGCTCTCCGACTGCGCGTCCGCCGCGCTGGTCAGCCGGGGCGGTTCGATCGACTGGTGGTGCCCCGGGCGGTTCGACGCCCCGTCTCTGCTCGGCCGAGTGCTCGATCCCGCCGCCGGGCACTGGGCACTCAACCCCGCGACGGCTGAGTCGGACCACCGGAGCGAGCGGACGTACGTCGACGGCACGTTGGTGCTGCGGACCGTGCATCACACCAGCGGCGGTAGCGTCGCTGTCACCGACGCCCTCCTTGCCGAGCCCGGAGTGCCTGGCCATGCGCTGAACCACAACCCGCCGATGGTGCTGGCCCGGATCGTGGAGGGGCTCACCGGCACCGTGCGGATGCGCGTCGAGTTCGTCCCCCGCCCGGAGTACGGGCTGATCACCCCGTACCTGCACCAGCACGACGGTGAGGTTCGGGTCGAGGCGGGCCCGCTGGCCCTGACTCTGCGCAGTCCCGTTCCGTTGGAGTGCACCGGTGGCCGGGCGTACGCCGAGTTCGATGTCCGCGCCGGCCAGACGCTTCCTTTCGACCTGGCGCACGCGCCGGCCTGGGGTCCGCCACCGCGGCGGCTGGATCCGGTGACCTCGCTGGCCGAAACCATCGACAGTTGGCGGGCGTTCGACCAGGTGCACCGTTACGTTGGCCGTTACCCCGACCTCGTGCGGCGCAGCGGGCTGATCGTCCAGGGTTTGATTTACCAGCGCAGCGGGGCGGTGGTCGCCGCCGTCACCGCCTCGCTGCCGGAGGACCTCGGCGGTTCACGCAACTACGACTACCGGTACGCCTGGCTGCGTGACTTCTTCCTGACGATGCGGGCGCTCTGGGTGACCGCCTGCCCCGAGGAGGCCGGCCGGCTCTTCGACTGGGCCGCCCGCTCCGCCAGCCGCAGCGGCGACGAACCGGTGCCGATCATGTACGGGGTGATGGGTGAGCGGGACCTCTCCGAGTACTCCCTCGACCACCTACGCGGGTACGCCGACAGTCGGCCCGTGCGGATCGGCAACGACGCCTGGCGGCAGCGGCAGCAGGACGTGCCTGGTGAAGTGCTGCTCTGCGCCTACCTCATCCGCCACCATCTGGGTGAGTTGTCGGAGGAGCTGAAGGCGCTGCTGGTCGGCCTTGCCGAGCAGGCCACCCGCTGGCGGGAGCCGGACGCCGGCATGTGGGAGGAGCGCGGCTCCGGGCGACACTACCTGGCGTCCAAGGCGCTGTGCTGGGGTGCGCTGGACAGCGCGATCAAGCTCGCGCCGATGCTCGGCGACAGCGCGGACCCGGCGGGGTGGGCCGCCGCCCGCGACGAGATTCGGGCTGCTGTGCTGCGCGACGGCTGGAACGAGCGGGTGGGCGCGTACACCGGCGTGATCGGCTCGTCGGAGCTGGACGCCTCGGTCCTGGTCCTGCCCTTCACGGGGATGGTGTCGGCCACGGATCACCGGATGCGGGCCACTATCGAGGCGGTCGAGGCGGAGTTGACGACCGACGGGCTGGTCCGGCGTTGGCCGGACGAGCCGGCCGGCTTCGCGGTGTGCACATTCTGGCTGGTCGAGTGCCTGGCGATGGCGGGCGAGATGGAACGTGCCACTGCGCTCTTCGAACGCACCGCCGCCCGGGCGAACGACCTCGGGCTCTTCGCCGAGCAGATCGACCCTCGTACCGGTGCGCATCTGGGCAACACTCCCCTGACGCTCTCGCATGTCGGCCTCATCGGTGCCGCCTGGCGACTGACCAAACCCAGCTTCGTCTGACTTTGGGGCCGCTGGCCGTACTCCGCTGGTTGTGACCCGCCTGTTCCGCGAAGGCCCAGTAGGTCTTGCGTTCCACGCCCGACAGCAGCCCTTTCACGAACTGCCCGGCGATCCGACGGGGCTCTGGCCGCACGAACCGGTCAGCGACAGGCGTCACCGCCTCGTCCAGGGTGACCTGCCACCCGGCGGGGTCTACGCCGTGGCACGCGGCCACCGCGCGATCTTCGGTTGTCCTCCCAAACCGCCGATGATCAACGCGGTGGCCGTCCTCATGCCCACGCCACGCCCGACGCCGAAGTTAGGCGGTGATGGCGTGCGGTTCGAGGTACGCCTCCAGTCCGTAGATGCTGTGTTCGCGGCCGATGCCGGACTGCTTGATTCCGCCGAATGGCGCCTCGGGGTCACCGAAGACCCGGTTGATGAGGACGGTGCCCGCCTCGACCTGCCGGGCGACGCGCTGCGCGCGCTCTGGATCGCTGGAGAAGACCTGGGCCTGCAGTCCGTAGGGGGTGTCGTTGGCGATGTTGATCGCCTCGTCGTCGTCCTCGAAGGGGATGACGACGAGAACGGGGCCGAAGATCTCCTCGCGGGCGATGCGCATCTGGTTGGTGACGCCGGTGAAGATGGTCGGCTTGACGAACCAGCCCTTCTCCAGGCCGTCTGGCCGGCCTTCGCCGCCGGTCAGCAGTCGTGCGCCTTCCTCCTGGCCGAGGCGGATGTAGCTCTGGACGCGGTCGAACTGCGTCTGGCTGACCACCGGACCGACGCCCGTCGCCGGGTCCTGTGGGTCGCCGACCTTGAACGCGGACATGGCGGACTCGATGGCCTGGTGGACCTCGTCGAGCCTGCTCCGCGGGGCGAGGATCCGTGTGCCGGCGAAGCAGGTCTGGCCGTTGTTCAGGAACCCGGAGGTGAGCGCTGCGGAGACGGCGGAGGCGAGGTCGGCGTCGTCGAGCAGGATGGTAGGACCCTTCCCGCCGAGTTCGAGCGTGAGGCGCTTGAAGGTGTCGGCGGCGTTGCGCATGATCTGCTGTCCGGCCGCGGTCGACCCGGTGAAGCCCACCTTGGCGACGTCGGGGTGTGACGTCAGGACGTTGCCGACCACGTCGCCGCGGCCGGTGACGATGTTGATCACGCCGGCGGGTACGTCCGCCGCGTCGAAGGCCTCGGTCATGATCTGCGTCTGGATCGCGCTGAGTTCGCTGGGCTTGACGACGACGGTGACTCCGGCGGCGATCGCGTTCGCGACCTTCTGCGCCACGAAGACGACGTTGAGGTTCCACGGAGTGATCACCGCGGCGACGCCGAGCGGTTCCATGACCACCGTGGTCGTACCGCGGGTCTTGCTGAACTCGTACGACTCAAGGAGCTTGGCGGCCGCGTCGAACATCCCGGGCGCCAGGGGGAGGAGGCCGTCGACGATGCCGCGTACCGCGCCGTACTCCTCAACCATGGCCGCCTTGAGGTCGTCGAGACGCGCGGTGAACGAGGCGCTCAGGCGGTTCAGGATGGCGATGCGTTCCTGTTTGCTGGTCTTGGAGAAGCTGACGAAGGCGCGCTTGGCGGCCGCGACCGCAGCCTGGGCGTCGGTCTCGTCCGCGAGGCGTACCTCCCCGATCAGCTCTTCTGTCGATGGGTTGTAGAGGGGAAATAGCTCGGTCCCGTGGGGTGTCACGAACTTCCCGTCGAGGTAAATCTGGTCGATCTGTCGCACGGTTGGTGCTCCGTTCTGTTCCTTGCTGGGTTGGGCCGCGTCGCTTCGTTCGGCGGATTCAGCGGCCCCGGTACAGCGCGCCCAGCTGGCCGGCACGTCGAAGACCGACGTGCTCGATTCGTCTGACATCCATTCAGTCCGACAAACAGGTTGCCGGACCCGGCAACGCCTTATCCAATTGCGTGACGTCCCTTGGCTGCTCCTTGTGTCAGCCCTCATCTCCTATTCCTGTCTCCCGGCATCCGCGATGCGCAGGACCGGCTTGACGACGTCGCCACGGGCGGCATCGGCGAACGCCGCATCGATATCGTCGAAGTCGTAGAACCGGACCAGGCGGTCGATCGGGAACCGGCCGGACTGGTACAGCTCGATGAGCTTCGGAATGAACAGCTGGGGACTCGAGTCGCCCTGGACGATCCCGCGGACCGACTTGCCGAGCGCGAGCTTGGCTGCTGGCACGGTGGCGTCCCGGTTTCCTCCGGCGACGAGGCCAACCTGACCCATCGATGCCAGTGCGTCGACCGCCTGCTCGAGCATGTCGGCGCGGCCTGTGGTGTCCAGGACGTAGTCGACGCCGCTGCCGGTGATCCTCTTGATCTCGGCGGCCACGTTCGATTGACTGGCGTTGACGACGTGGGTGGCACCCAGCTCCTCGGCCAGGGCGAGACGTCGCTGGTTCACGTCGACCGCGATGATTGTCCCCACGCCGGCCGCGCTCGCCGCCATCAGGGCACCGAACCCGACCGCCCCGACGCCGAGGATCGCGAGAGTCGCGCCCTGTGGCACCTGGAACGAGTTCAGTACGGTGCCGGCGCCGGTCTGCAGGCCGCACCCGAGGGGCCCGAGGAGCTCCAGCGGTGCGTCCTTTGGAACCTTGACGGTGTTGCGTTGCGTGGTGAGCGCGTGGGTGGCGAACGACGACTGGCCGAAGAAGTGCCCGTGTACGCCGTCGCTCGTTCCGGTCCGGCGAAGGCCACGGGTGCCGTCGATGCGTGCGCCGGAGAAGTTTGCAGCCATCGCCTGCGCGCAGTAGGCGGGGTGCCCGCTGAGGCATTGCCGGCACTGCCCGCACGACTGATACGACAGGACAACATGGTCGCCCGGCTGGAGATCGGTGACGCCGGTTCCGACCCGTTCGACGATGCCGGCCCCCTCGTGGCCGAGAACGATGGGCAGTGGTGCCGGGGTCTGTCCGTTCCGGGCGTGGGCGTCGGTCTGACACACGCCGACGGCGACGAGACTGACCAGCACTTCGTCGGCCCGTGGCTCGTCCAGTTCGAGCTCTTCGATGACGAACGGCTGTGATGGTTCTTCGGCCACGGCTGCTTGAATCCGCATGGCACGTCCTCTTTCCGCGAGTTCCGTTCCCCGTGCGGGGGCTCTCGTGGTCAGCAGATGCGCCGTGCCGAGTGGTGGCTCGGGCGGTGATCCGGCCTGGCCGAACCTCCGGGGGAAATGATGTGAGCAACAAAGGTCTGCGGGTGAATGTTTTGCTACATACGTAATGCGTGGGCCCGAGAGCTCGCCCGTCGGCACCGACCCCGTCGCGGGCCGACCAGGTCATGGCGATCGACGTCTGGCCGCCGCATGGACTTCACACCTGGAGCCGGAAGGCTTTTCCATCGCGCACCACGTGTCCTGCCGTGGGCCCGGCGAAGTGTGTCCCGATGAGCAGCGCCTGGTCGTTGGCCAAGGAGGAGAGGAGTTGCCGACGGGTGTGGGTCGCCTGTTCGGCGTCCAGGTCGCCGGCGGACGTCCATTCCGGGTGGGTCAGCTGGCAGGGGTGGTGGATACAGTCGCCGGTGATGATCGCCCGTTCGCCCGCCGAGGTGATCTCAACGCTGGTGTGGCCGGCGGTGTGTCCGGGCGTGGAAATCAGCCGAACCTCGTCGCAGACCTGGTAGTCGTCGCTGACCAGGTCGACGAGACCTGCCTCGACCACTGGCTGGACCGAGTCGACGAAAGCCGCCGCGTAGGAGCGGTGGATACCGTCGGTCGCGGTCTCGGCGTTCGCGCGCCAATGGTCGTACTCCTCCCGAACCATGAGGTGCCGGGAGTTCGTGAAGGTGGGCACCCACACGCCGTCCACGAGGTGCGTGTTCCAGCCGACGTGATCCATGTGGAGATGAGTAAACAGGACGGTGTCGATGGAATCCGCCGGATATCCGGCCTCCGCCAGGTCGCTGAGGAACGGAGTTCGTAGATTGTTCCAGGCGCTGACGGGCCGGTCCTTCTTGTCGTTGCCGAGCGACGTGTCCACGATGATCCGGCGTGCTGGCGTCTCAATGATGAGCGAGTGGTTGCTGGTCTTCAGTTGACCGTCACGGGTCATGAAGTGAGGCTGGAGCCAGTCGATTCCCTTGACGGCGTCCGGAGTCGCTGGAGGAAGCATCAACTCGGTTCCGCCGGTGCGTTCCAATTCAACGACTTTGGTAACTTTGACCGCGCCGACTTGCCACGTTTGCATTGCGGTTCCCTTTCTTCAATGGGCGTGTCATCTCTTCGCATCCGCGACGGTGACAACTGATACGGCTGTCCGGATCGAGCAGTTCCGCCTGGTTCGTGCCGGTCGCGCGCTGCGGTCGATTACCCCTGGCCTTGCGTCCTCAACGCTTGGAGCGGCCACGTCGGCGGTGGCCGGGTCACGGGCGGCTGCGGGCGGGTTCGAGTCGATCGCGGCCTGCGGTGCGCCAGTTCGGCGGCCTTACGGACACCCACCTCCGCGCCAGCGGCCTCCGCCGCTCCGGCGATCGCCTTGGCGATCTGGGTGCTGGTGCCGAACGCGGAGTGGTAGATGACGGCGAGCTTGGACATGTTCGAGGCCCTTCTCCCCCTAGGTGTTGGTGTGGTAGGCGCTAGCCCCGGTGGGCCGGGACGTGGTGTCGGGACCAAACCTAGCCACGGCAGGGTGATGAGTCACCCTTAAGTGGTAGACGACACATCACCCCTGTAGCCGCGCAGGACCCCTGCTCGATAACGGGACTGTGGGCCCGGTGTTATCGACCGCTCTGCCAGTGGGGCTCTCGCGCCCTTGTCTCGACGGGGTGTTTTGGGGCGAAGTATCCCGGAAAACAGGCCAACGTGGACGGGTGAATCTGGGAAACCCAACCCCTGCTCCACTGCCGGTTTGATGCGTTCCCGCTGCGCGTATCCAGAGTTCGAGGGTGACTAGTCAACAACGCCGCGAGCTGGTCCGCAGAGCAGCCGGAGGGTGAGACCCCCTTCCGGCCGCTCTGCGAGTTAGTCCTCGAAGGGGTCGTCCTTCAGGTTGTCGAGCACGGTCTCCGACACGACGGCGAGCGTGTCGAGTTGGCGAGGACTGAGGACGTCGAGGAAGAGCTCGCGAACGTAACGAAGGTGCAGGGGGGTGGCCGTATCGATCACCGAGCGCCCTTCGCTGGTGAGAGCTATGCGATTACCACGAGCGTCCTCGGCGCAACTTTGGCGTTCGACCAACCCTCGCCGGATCATGCGGGATATCTGATGGGTGAGGCGGGTCTTCTCCCATCTGAGGGTTTCCCTCAGTTCGAAAACCCGCATCGGATCCGGCGAACGACGCAAAGCGCTAAGGACGGCGAAATCCGCCAAGGAAATTCCCGCTTCGCTGAGCAACTGGCGGTTCAGGTGACGCCGAACGTCCTCCTGCATCGTCAGAAAGCCGTGCCAGGCGCGTCGCTCACGGTCATTCAGCCGTTCAGGCTCAGTCACCTCTCAACGCTACCGCCTGCCCACTCCTCGCCGATCTTGGACCAGCCCGTCGCAGTTCGGCGCGTTCGTCCTCGGCCAGACGGCCGGCGGCGGCTTCGCCCCGAGCCCGCCGGTCCTGCGCGACCCAGTTGCCCGGGGCGTCGTCGTTATTGCCCAGACCACTGCGCGATCGGCTTGCCGGTCTCCCGCACGATCCGCACTGCGCTCTCGCGGAACTCCCAGTCGAACCGTCTTTTCGTCTCACCGGTGACTGTCTCTCGCTTTAGGTCCGACCTCCACGCTGTCGGGGGAACTTCGGCGTGCTGCTGGGCCGCGGGCGGGCGTGGCCGTGGCGGTCCTGCGGGCGCTACAGCTACCCGGAGGGTGTGAGTCAGGGGGCGGACTGCTCCATCGGGGGTAGGACGCTGGTAACTGCGGCGCAGGGGTCCATCCCCGGAGCGGCAGCGTGGATCGCCTCGGCGGCGCGCTCGGCGAAGTCGCGGAAGACGCCGCGCTGCTCCTCGGGTAGCCCGCCCAGTACGTGGTCCTCGGCGTGGGCGACCCGCCGTTCGGCCTCGGCGAGTGCCTGGCGCCCGCGTTCGGTGGCCACGATCCGGCGGGCGCGCCGGTCGCGTGGATCCAACCGCCGCTCGATGAGACCGGCGTTCTCCAGGTCGTCGATGACGTACGTCAGGACGCTGCGGTCGATCACCAGGCGGGTCGCCAAGGCGGCCTGTGTCGGCACCTCTTCGTGGACGACGACGGCCAGGATGTGGTAGCCGCGGCTGCCGTGCGGCAGATCCTTCAACGCCTCCTCGACGTACTCGTGCCAGCGGCGCAGCACCAGGCCCAGGGACCAGCCGAAGTTCGAACCGCGCTGGCGGTCTGTCGGTAGGTCGCATGGATCGCTGGTTTCGGACATATGCCCCACGCTAGCAGCCGGTGTGTTGATCAACACACGATTTGTCAGCGCAGGCCATGTGGATGACTCCCCGCCCGGCACGGCTCTGTCTCAGGGCAGCTTGGCAGGCGTCGTGCCATCTATCGCCGACTCGCAGGCCTGCCGCTCATAGCCGGTGGCCGGGGGAATGAACTGACTCAAACACGTGTTGTCGCGCATAAGATGTTCGCAGCAAACGGTATGCTGTCGACGGCTCATTGGGGGATAGACAAAAATGTCTGATTACGGGCACGAACTCTTGTTCGGGACCTTCCTGACGCCGAGCGCGCAGGACCCAGATCAGGTGGTGGCGCTGGCTGAGCTGACCGAGGCGGCGGGGCTGGACCTGGCGACCTTCCAGGACCACCCGTACAACGCGGACTTCCTCGACACCTGGACCCTGCTGAGCTGGGTGGCCGCCCGCACGGAACGCCTCCGGATCTCGGGAAACGTCCTCAGCCTGCCGCTGCGCCCGCCGGCCGTGCTGGCCCGGGCCGCGGCGAGCCTGGACCGGTTGTCGCACGGCCGTTTCGAACTGGGCCTCGGCGCCGGCGCCTTCTGGGACGGGATCGAGGGCATGGGCGCTCGTCGGCTGACCCCAGGGCAGGGGGTCACGGCCCTGCGGGAGGCGATCGACGTCCTGCGCGGTGTCTGGGACGACACCGCCACCGGACCGTTGCGGCTGGACGGGGAGTACTACCCCGTACCCGGCATGCAGCGCGGCCCGAAGCCCGCACATGACATCGACATCTGGCTCGGCGCGTACCAGCCGAAAATGCTGGCCCTGACCGGCCAGAAGGCCAACGGCTGGCTGCCGACTCTGGAATACCTGCGATCTCCGGATCGGGTGACGGCAAACCGGCTCATCGACGAGGCGGCCGTCGCCGCGGGCCGCGAGCCCCGGGAGATCCGCCGGCTGCTCAATCTGTTCACCGTCGACGTCTCGGCGCGCAGCCGCGGCTTCCTCCAAGGGCCTGTCGAGCAGTGGGTCGACCAGCTTCTCCCACTGGTCCTCGAGGAGGGGTTCAGCACCTTCCTGATCGGCCGCGACGACCCACGCCTCATCCAGACCCTCGGGCAGGAGATCGCCCCCGCGCTGCGGGAGGCGGTCGCCAGGGAGCGCACCGGGGGTGAGGTCGGCGCCGGACCGGTCCGCACGACCGTCGCGCTGGCCGAGCGGCACCCCGGCCTTGACTACGACGCGCTGCCCCGGTCGCTGGCCACCAGGGCCGTCGAGCCCGGTGACCAGGAGTACGAGCGGGTACGCCACACCTACAGCCGGCAGGGATCGCCGGCCCTGGTGATCCGCCCGCAGAACGCCGCCGAGGTGGTCGACGCCGTGTCGTACGCCCGGACGCAGGACGTTCCCCTGTCGGTGCGCAGCGGCGGGCACGGCATCAGCGGCCGGTCGACGAACGACGGGGGAGTCGTCATCGACATGTCGAGGATGAACAAGGTGGAGGTGCTCGACCGGGCGACCCGTCGGGTGCGGCTGGAGCCGGGTGCCCGCTGGGGGAACGTGGCCCAGACGCTCGCCCGGTACGGCCTGGCCATGAGCTCGGGCGACTACGGAGACGTGGGCGTCGGTGGTCTCGCCACCACCGCCGGCGTCGGATACCTGGCGCGCAAGCACGGCCTGACCATCGACCACGTCGTCGCCGCCGAGATCGTCACCGCGGATGGCCGCCTGCTCCGCGTCGACGACGAGCGTCACCCCGACCTGTTCTGGGCCATCCGCGGCGCCGGTGGGAACTTCGGTGTGGTCACCGCGCTCGAGCTGGAGGCGTACGAGGTCGACAACGTCGTCTACGCCCAGCTTGTCGCGGACGCGACCGACACCGCCCAACTGCTGCGGCGGTGGGGCCAGCTCGTCGAGGACGCGCCACGGGAGCTGACGAGCTTCCTCTCCCTCTTTCCCGGCCGCCGTGGCAACCCCCCGGCCGCCCAGGTCACCCTCGTCTACGCCGGTGACGACGTCGAGGCGGCGCAGTCTGCCCTGACCCCGTTCCTGGAGATCGGGCCGATCCTCGACCAGCAGGCACAGCTCGTGCCGTACCCGGCGATCGTCGCACCGCCCGGCAACCAGCATCGGGGGCAGGGCCTGGTGGACACGCACAGCGGGTTGTTGCACCACGTCACACCGCAGGCGGCCGACCTGATGGAGAACATGATCCATTCCGGTGATGTGATGATCATGCAGTTCCGGTCGGTCGGCGGGGCGGTCAACGACGTCGCCCGCGACGCCACCGCCTACCCGCACCGGGCGCAGAACTTCTCGGTGCTCGCCGCCACCGTCCCGGACCGCCGGCCCCAGCTCGACAAGCTGTGGGCCGAGCTGTACCCACACCTCGACGGCATGTACCTCAGCTTCGAAAGCGACACCGATCCGGCTCGACTCCTGGACGCCTGGCCTGAGCCCACCCTCGGCCGGCTGCGCGCCATCAAGGCCAGCTACGACCCGGACAACGTCTTCAACCGGAACTTCCCGATCCCGCCAGCCGGGGCCGGCGGGCACACCGAAAAGGAGGCCGACGATGTCGTTTGAGATCGGTCTGATCACGTTCGGCGAACTTACCGCCGATCCGGCCACCGGCCGGCTTCCCGAACCGCGCCAGCAATTGCGCCGCGTCATCGAACTCGCCGAACTCGCCGACCAGGCGGGTCTGGACGTCATTGGGGTCGGCGAGCACCACCGTTCGGATTTTGTGGCGACGGCGCCACCGATGGTGCTGGCGGCGATGGCCGAGCGCACCAGGCGGATCCGCTTGACCAGTGCCGTCACCGTCCTCAGTTCCGACGACCCGGTCCGCGTCTGGGAGCAGTTCGCCACCCTCGACCTGCTCTCCGGCGGCCGTGCGGAGATCATCGCCGGGCGCGGCTCGTACACCGAGTCGTTCCCGCTCTTCGGCTATGACCTCGCCGACTATTCGGAGCTGTTTCGGGAGAAGCTCGACCTGCTGCTGCGGATCCGCGAGACGAACCCACTCACCTGGCCGGGTGGACGCTTCCGCCCGCCGCTGAACAAGGCCGACATCGCACCCCGTGCACTGCAGGAAAAGCTGCCGGTCTGGGTCGGTGTCGGCGGCACCCCCACCTCCGCAGTGGAGACCGGCGCCCAAGGGCTGCCCCTGATGCTCGGCGTCCTGCTCGGCACCGTCGGCAGCCACTCCGGCATCGTCAACCTCTACCGACGGGCGGCAGAGCAGGCCGGGCGCGACCCGGCGACCCTGCGGGTCGGACTGTCCGTGCAAGGCCACGTCGGCCGCACCAGTGCGGAGGCGCGGCGGGCAATGTACCCGTACTTCACCGCCGGCTTCCGTGACAACAACCACCAGCGGGGCCGCGGATTCGTGCTCAGCCAGGAGAAGTTCGATGCCTTCACCGGTCCGCAGGGCGCCCTCGTCGTCGGCAGCGTCCAGGAAGTGATCGACAAGATTGCGGCTTACCACGAGGCGTACGGCATCAGCCGGCTGCTGCTGCACGTCGGCTTCGGCGGCATGCCCCAGGCGCAAATCCTTGCCTCCGTTGAGCGTCTGGCCACGGAGGTCGCCCCGGTACTCCGTAAGGAACTCGCCGTCCCGGCCATCACCTACCCCGGCAGCGCGAGTGCAGGGGAGGGGTGACTGCGACGTCGTTATCGCGGATCGCGGTGCTCGGCGCGGGGCATACCGGCCCGGTGATCGCACGGATCGCCGTGGAGACCCGGTGGCGATTGCGGCGTCGGGCGATCCGGAGGCGATCGAACTGATCGCGACGGTCCTGGCGCCGAGAGCCGAGCCGCGTGGTTGGGCGGCCGACGCCACCGGGGGCGCCGACTTCGTGGTGCTGGCGATCCGGTTCACGGCGTTCACGGCGTTCGAGGCGTCCCTGGTGGCCAGAAGGGTGGTCGTCGACACGATGCGGCAGTACTTCGACTACCGGCGGGGCCCGCTCATTACGAACGATTTGTAGGGTGACGAAATCAACGTGTGGAGCGACTTCCAGAGGTAATGCCGAAAGCTCATGTCGATGTCATCCGTCAGATACCGAATTGCCCTGGTGGCCGGGGATAGGGCCAGGCCGGTCAGCGCGTGCCGGACGGGTTGGCGGTCGACTCTTCGAGGACGCTACTGACCGCCAGGCACGGATCCGTCCCCGGTGACGTGCTGGCGATGGCCTCGGCGGCGTGCTCGGCGGCCTCGCGAAATGCCGCACGCTGCTCGGCGGGCAGGCCACGGAGGACGTGGTCCTCGGCGTGGGCGACTCGCTGCTCGGCGTCGGCGAGCACCTGGCGCCCCTGTTCGGTCGCGACGATGCGGCGGGCACGGCGGTCGCGCGGGTCGAGCTGTCGCGCGATTAGCCCGGCCGCCTCCAGGTCATCGATGACGTAGGTCAACACGCTGCGGTCGATCACCAGGCGGGTTGCCAGTGCCTTCTGCGTCGGCACGTCCTCGTGCACCACAACGGCCAGGATGTGGTAGCCGCGGCTGCCGTGGGGCAGGTTCTTCAGCGTCTCCTCTACGTGCTCCTGCCAGCGGCGCAGGACCATGCCGAGCGACCAGCCAAAGTTCACACCTCGCTGACGGTCGCCCTGCTGGACGGAAACGTTCGTGTCGGCGGACATGTATCCACGCTACCAAGCATTCTGTTGATCAGAAAATCGATTGTTGCACATAACATGCATGATGTTGCCTCGAACCTGCGATATCCCGTCGTGCGCTGCTCATTTCCCCGAAGTGAGCCGGGGAATGGTTCCGAAGGCGCCGGCGCGCAGGTCACGGTAGGCCTTCTCGATCTCGGCATGGGAGTTCATGACGAAAGGTCCGGACGCGGCGACCGGCTGGCCGATTGGCCGCCCGGCGAAGAGCATGATTTTGGTGTGCCGATCGCTGTCGGCGGCCGAGAGACGCAGGGTGGTCGGCTCGTTCGGCTCGCCTACCGGGTCGGACCATGCGATCTGGCCGGCGCGCACCATCCGGCTACCGATGGTGGCTCGGCCGGAGATGACATAGGCGAAGGCGCGATGATCGGCCGGCAGTAGCTGTTGGTGGTCGGCTTGCGGATCCAGGGTGAGCAGCATTCCCAGTACCGGCCAGTGGTTGCGCGCTGGTCCGGTCACAGAGCCGTCGTGACCGGAGATCACCTGGACGAAGGCGCCGGGCAGGCTGTGCGCCGCGTGGCCGCTCGCGCGCAGATCCTGGTAGCGGCTGGGGGAGAGCTTGCGGTCGGCGGGCAGGTTGAGCCAGAGCTGGATGATGTGGGCGTACTCGTGGCGTACGGCCACCTCGCGGTGGATGATGCCGTGACCCGCGGTCATCCACTGCACGTCGCCGGGTTCCAGTACGCCGGCGTTGCCCTTGTTGTCCCCGTGCTCCAGCAGGCCGTCCAGGACGATGGTGATGGTCTCCATGCCGCGGTGCGGGTGCCAGTCGAACCCGGGCCTGCTGAACTGCTCCTCGCCCATCACCAGGAATGGGTCGGTCAGCGCTGGACGGCCTGGCGGGATAATGATCATCCGGTTGTCCGACTGCTCGTTGGCGCCGATCTCGATGCGGTCGTGTACGCGGTCTACGCGCCGCGCGGTCCGATGGGTGCTCTCGCTCATCGCCTGTTCCTGTCTGTCCTTGGGAAGGGGCGGGTCACTGGGATCAGGGCGGCGACGGCGACAGCGGCGACGCCGACGAAGGCCAGTAAGGCGAAGCTGTATGTGTAGCCCGCTTCTGCGGGCGGGCCGTCGGCTGAGCTGTGGGCACCGAGGATCGCGGTCATCACCGCGACGCCGAGCGAACCGCCGACGGTGCGCACGTTCGCGGTAATGCCGTTGGCGACCCCGGTCTGGTCCGGACGGACCGCGGCCACGATGACGTTCGACATGGTCGCGAATCCGGTGCCGACCGCGAGGCCCAGCAATGCAAGCGAGAACAGCACCAGGACTCTGCTGCCGTGTCCGAACACGAGCATCGTGATCGCGGCGACGTTCAGACCGGACGCGGCGATGAGCACGGCGCGCGCCCCGAACCGGTGATCGAGCCGCGCCGCGACGAGCCCGGCGAGGAACATCGTGACGGTCAGCGGCAGCAGCAGCAGCCCCGCCTGCGTGGCGGTGGACCCGAAGCCGTAACCGCTGCCCGGCGGGGTCTGGAGGTACACCGGTAGGAAGGTCATGACCGTGAACAGGCCGACCCCGAACAGTAGAGATACGACGTGGGTAGTCCACACGGCGGTGGTCCGCATCATCTTCATGTCAATTAGCGGCCGGTCGGAGCGGCTCTCTACCCCGACCCAGATGTAGGCCAGCAGGACGGCCGCCGTGAGCGGCACGAGCACCGCGGCAGAGGTCCAGCCCCATCCGGTCGCCTGCGTCAGCGGTACCAGCAGCGCGACCAGCCAGATCGCCAACAGCGCGGTAGCGGACCAGCTGATGGGGCTGGGGTTGCGGGACGGGGACGGTGGGACGGCGGCGAAGGCGGCGGCGGCCGTGGCCAGCGCCAGTGCCGCGGGGATCCAGAACAGTGACCGGATCCCGAGCAGTTCGGTCAGCGGTCCGGACAGCACGATGCCGGCCCCACCGCCCACGGCGGTGAGAGCCGAGGCCGTGCCGATGGCGGTCGGCACCTTCGCAGCGGGGATCTCGTCGCGGATGATGCCGAACGCCAGGGGCAGGATGCCGCCGCCGACGCCCTGTATGACCCGGCCCGCGATCATCAGGCCGATGCCGGGCGCCACTGCCGAGATCACCGAGCCTGCGGCGAGGGTGAGCAACGAGGCGACCAGGAGTCGGTCCTTGCCGTAGCGGTCGCCGAGCCGGCCGAGCACCGGCGTGGCAACCGAGGCCGACAGCAGAAAGGCGGTCATGGTCCAGGTGACCAGGGTCGGTGTCGTCTGCAGGTCTTCCTGCAACGCCGGGAGCACCGGGTTGAGCACCGACTGGAACAGCGCAAAGGTGAAGGCGGCCAGTAGGACGACCGGCAGGATGGTCCGGGGGTTCGAGGTTCGGGTTGCCAAATGTGAAGCCATGCGGGGCCTACCAGAATGCGGAGTGGGGACCGCGGGTCAGGTGGGGAGCCGCGGCCGTCGGTGCGTGGGAAAGAGCGGCTCGTGCCCGCCGTGCGACGGACACGAGCCGCAGTCCTCCCCATCGGATGTGCGTGTCAGCGCTCTTGGCGGCGTTTGGGGCCGGTGGCCCTTCGCCGTCGCCGAGGCGGGGATCAGGCGATGTAGGCCGGGCCGTCGTTGCCCTCGGCCTGGTAGCCGTGGTGGGTCCGCTCGGTGCGGGTGGTCTCCGCGACGGTCCAGGCGTGGTACTTGGTCCACACCGTGGCGCCCGCGAGCCGCTCGGGCCAGGTCTGGCCGTTGGAGGTGGTTTTGGTGAGGGTCTTCTCGGTGGCGTAGTTAGCGATCGAGTTGATCCAGTTCTCGGCGCCGACCATCTGGTTCTCCCGGCCGAGACCCACGACGAACCCCTGCAGCGCCTCCGCGTTGCTCAGCTCCCACAGCGCCTCCTCGGAGAAGTGCAGCAGGTCGTGCCAGTACTCACGCACGACCTCCACGTCCTCGCGGGTGCCCCAACGGGAGATGTGACCACCGATCAGGGCCTTGAAGTCGTACGACAGGATGTCGTCGTGGGCCTGGTAGAACCCGCTGATGTTCTCCGACACGTCCGCGTGCGCGAACGTCACCGATCCGGGGCTCACGATGTCGATCTTCGTGAGGACCTTCTGCGCGGGCCCGTAGATGTAGATATTGCCCGGGCAGTGGTCGGCGCCCTTGTAGGACAGCTCCAGCTTGGTGCCGCCCACCTCGAGGGTCGCGTCCTTGCTGAACGTCTCGGTCGGCAGTGGACGGTACTTGTCGGGGAAGCGGGCCAGCAACTCGCGGGTGATGTCATGCGCGATGATCTTCACCTTGGGGCCGAACTGGGACGCCGCGCCGATGTGGTCGGAGTGCCAGTGGCTGTAGACCAGGTGCGTGACCGGCTCCTTGGTCACTGACCGGATCGCCGCCTGCAGGTTCTCGCCCAGTCCCGGCGGGGCGTCGATCGCAATCACGCCGTCGCCGGTCACCACGAAGCCCGCGTCGTAGCCGGCGGGGCTGGTGACCCAGTAGAAGTTGCCGCCGTCGCCCACGTTCTCGGCGTGCCAGCCCTTCTCGTAGAAGGACGGGTCGTTGAGGTACTCGGGCATGAACTGGTTCGGGGACGGGGCGTTGCCCTCGACCACTGCCTTCGGGAAGCCCCACTTGCTCGGATAGAAGTCGCCGTACTTGCTCGCCATGTCGTGCCTACTTCCGGACTGGTGGAAAACCCCTCGTCCCGGCGGGTGCGTCTAGGGAGCCGGGTGCGGGTGGGGTGCCTGGCTAGGCGGCGGAATGCCCGGGACCGGACATGCGCCGTTCCACAAATGGTTTGGTCAACAACTAAGCTAGAGGCGAGAAGCTTTGTCCAACAACTATTTGTGGTTCTTGACACTCATCCGTCGATGGAGCCGTGGGCAGGCGACCGGCAGTGCTGTCCTCCATGCCGGCCTCGACCACCGATGAGGAGACGGGCGGTGCCTGATTACGAACATGCACTGCTGTTCGGCACGTTCATCACGCCCGGCGCCGACGACGCGGACCCGGGTGGTGGCGCTGCGGCGACGCCGGCGTCGGCGGTCTGGGCAGCACCGCCGGAGTCGGCTACCTGGCCTGCAGGCACAGGTTGACCATCGACCACGTCGTGGGATGTGCCAGCCGCCGAAGACCGACCGGACGCGGGTTCAGGCGACCTGACCGGTCGTACCGGCGCGGCGGGTGCCGCCCTCACCGTGCCGCTCCGGGCGCCGACGCGACCACTCGGCCGGCAGGCAAGATGGGCCCGAGCCGGCGCTCCCAGCTCGGCACCGGCGGCCCCTGCCCAACCTGAACCGAGCCGCGAACTGGGACGCCCTCGCGAGCGCCCAGCGCTCCGGGCTCACGACCTCACTCGGCAGGCGGGTTGGCGCTGCCGAGGTTCATCATCGCCCGGTCGACCTCGGTCTGGGTCATCGATGGGACGGGCAGGGGGCTCGCGTTGGCTGCGCCGAAGGCGTCGAGCATCAGGTACAGGTGGCGCCGCCAAGCATCGGGGGCCACTTCACGGGTCGCGGCCGCGACCCGGCTGTGTGCCCACATGACGAACGCCAGATCCTGGCGCGTCACATCGGCGCGCAAGCTGCCCTGCTCGTGGGCACGGTCGACGATGGTCTGGGTGAGTTCACGGATCCGGGTGAGCTTGCCGTGGACGAAGTCCGGCAGCGGCAGGTGCATCGACGCTAGGTCGTTCATGCCGCTGTCGTCGGCTTGCAGCTCGCACAGCGTCTCGAGGTAACCACAGAAGCCCTGCCACGGGTCGGACGCGGATGCGCTCGCCTGCGCTGCCGCCAGCCAGGTCTGCAGCTTGCCTTCGAACGCCTGCTGCACCAGGTCCAGCCGGGTGGGGAAATGCCGGTAGAGCGTACCGATGGCGAGCCCAGCCTGGCGCGCGATCCCTTCGAGCGACGCGTTGAGGCCCTCACGCGCGAAGGCGTCTGACGCTGCTGCCAGGAGCGCGTCGCGGTTGCGTTGAGCGTCCCGCCGCAGCGGCCGCGCCGACCCCGGCGGCGAATCCGATCTCCTTGCCACCCGATCACCGTAGCAAAGATGAGGCCGCCCTCGGCTTCCGGTCGAGGGCTGGTTCTGCGGGCAGCGGGGCAGCTCATGAAGCACATCACAGAACATGAGGGGGTCCTCAGGTTGTGCTACCTTTCAAAACATGAGGGGGCCCTCGACTTGCTCTCCACGAGCGACGCGATCCGCAGCGGGTCAATTCAGGACCCGTCCGTGTCAGCAGGTCCGGCCGGCTCGCGGCCGATCGGCAGGCGCGGTCCCCATGTCTTCGGCGACACCGACGCGGCCTCGCACGACAAGCCCGTGACGCCGCCGAGCCGGCCCCGCGACCATGCGGCGGCCGTAGGACAAGAACAGGAGCAGCACAAATGGTGGGAAAGTACGGCGACTTCTACGCCGCCAAGAAGTTCGGCTTCCCGAAGGCCGTGGCAGCCGAGCACGCCCCGTCACCCCAGCAGTTCATGCCCGACCACATCAACGACCCGTCCTTCTACGCCAAGGGCTGGCACAAGGAGGAGCTGGGCGACGGCTTCTACTGGGTGACCACCCCGTCGGGCTACGAGTCGGCGTTCATGCTCACCGGCGAGGGCGTCATCGTGATCGACGCCCCCCCCGCCGCTGGGCGAGAACATCTTCGCCGCGATCGAGTCGGTCACCGACGCCCCGGTCACCCACCTGATCTACAGCCACTGGCACTCCGACCACATCGGCGCCGCGTCGATGTTCGGCCCCAAGGTGAAGATCATCGCCCATGACATCACCCGCGAGCTGCTGGCCCGCTTCCCCGACAAGTACCGCCCGCTGCCCACCGAGACGTTCGACACCGACGCGACCCTCGAGGTCGGCGGAACCAAGCTCGAACTGTCCTACAAGGGCGCCGACCACTGCCCCGGCAACATCTACGTCTGGGCGCCGAAGCAGAAGGTCCTCACGAAGATCGACATCGTGAGCCCGGGGTCGGTGGCGTTCATGCACGCCGACTTCTCGGAGAACATCAGCGGGTTCTACCAGGCCCACGACGACATCCTGTCCTACGACTTCAAAGCGCTCATCGGCGGTCACATCACCCGCTGGGGCACCCGCGAGGACGTGGAGACCGTACGCGAGTACTGGCACGACCTCCTGAACTTCTCCGGCGAGGCTCTCAAAGAGATGGCTTCCAAGGATGTGCTGGAGGGATTCCACCACGGCATGGGCCGTGAGCACCGCCTCGTCGGCGCGGAGAACTTCATGAACTCGATGGTCAACTACATCACCGACAAGACGCTGAGCAAGGTCACGTCGAACGGCCAGCTGTGGCAGGAGCGGCTGGCCGGCGCCACGCCGTTCGCGAAGTACCACGCCTTCACGGTGATGGAGTCCTCCCGCACGGAGCGGACCCACCACGGCTACCAGCGGCGGGGTGTCGGCGGCCCCTGGTACGTCGTCTGATCCGCCGATTAAGGGCTGCACCGTCGGCGCGCCTGGCCGTCGCGCCGGCGGTGTGGCAGGGGACGACCAGTGATGACGCGGCTCGTGCCCCGAAGGGCACGAGCCGCGCCCACGACAACCTCCGCCGATGAGGCGTCCCAGACGCGCCGGCGGGCGCGTCTACGAACCGAGCAGTAACCGCCCGGCGAGCGCGCTGCGCCTTCACAGCGGGGACCCAGCTGCGCTCGCGAGCGGTCCCGCGCCACACAGAGAAGACAGGCCAGCCAGATGGCTTCACACCTCCCGCCCGGCGCGGCCGGTCCGCAGGCGATGCAGCGGCTAGGCAGGGGATTCAGCTGATGAGTCGTCGAGCCAGGGAGCAAGCAGGGTCATGGTGCGCTGGTGGAGGCCGTCTTGGAAGTTCACCACGCGGACCTGTTCGGCCGGCTCGGCGATCCTTCTCTCGTCCAGGTAAACCCCGCTGGGCACGCCCGGATCGGAGGCGGCGTGGATGACGTTTGCCGCCCCGTGTGCAGCATCCGCACCCCGCACGTCGAACATCGCGTGCAACAGTCGGGTGTTGACGACTCCCGGGTGAACGCTGACGATTCCGGGGCGGTAGTACCGGGACTGCCGGACGGCGTGGGCGACCAGCGCGAGCTTGGACCGGGCGTACGCGGCGGCCGGCTGGTAGCCGTGCTGGAATTGCAAGTCGTCCAGGTCGAGACGGGTGGAGAGATGGGTCGCGGACGACACGTGCACCACCCGGCCCGTCGCGGGGATGAGCGGCAGGAGTCGTTCGGTGAGCAGGACGGCCGCCAGGTAGTTGGTCTGCAGCGTCGCTTCGTAGCTGTCCGTGCTGCACCGGCGGCTCTCGGCGCCGGGACGACCGGCGTTGTTGATGAGCACGTTGACCTGCTCGGTGGCGCTCGCCACCGTCCTGGACAGAGCCACGACGTCGTCAAGTCTGTCGAAGTCGGCCTGCGCGTAAACCACCTCGGCTCGACCGGCGTTGCGCAGCTCGTCGAGCAGCGGCTGCACCGCCGCGTGTGGCTCCGGCCCGTGCAGAAGCAGGCGTCGGGCTGATGTTGCGATGCGCCGTGCTGCCGCCGCACCGATCCCGCTGGTCCCCCCGGTGAGCACGACCGTTCCTGGTATCTGGTCGACCATCCTTGACCGTTCCTCCCAAGCGTGAGACGTCGGTCAAGACATCATCGGGCGGTCGGCGCCCCGATGCGGGCTGAATGGCCACGCCCCCCACACGCGCGGGCGACAGTCGCCGGCAAACACAACGTGAGCTTATGACCTCGGCTTGTCGTCGGGGTCGGCGTCGCGCAGCACGGGACTGACAACGGACGCCCCACCCGCATATCGTGCACTTGATGATCCGACCTGCATTCCTGGACGTCGCTGAAACCGCCGCAGCCCTCTTGCGCGAACCGATGCTGATCGAGCGATGGTCCATGCCCAGCGCGCTGCCCGACTTCTCCACCGGCGGCCTCGCCCGTCATCTGGCCAACCAGCTCACCCGCACCGTCGCCTTCCTCGCCGCAGCGCCAGGAGCGTCAGCTATCTCGGTGCTGGAGCATTTCACCGGCAACGCCTGGGTAACGTCAGGCGTTGACAGCGCTGACAACATCGGCATCCGACGCCGCTGCGAGCAGGCAGCCGCGTCGACCACCGCCACGAACCTGGCGGATGTTGTCGATGATGCGTTGAGCGAGCTACGGACCACGGTGCCGGCACAACCAGCAGACCGCATCGTGGACCTCGGCGACTGGGGTCTGCAGGTCGATGACTTCCTACTGACCCGGGTGGTGGAACTGGTCGTGCACATCGACGACCTGGCAGTCAGTCTCGGCTTGCCGACGCCAGCGATGCCGGAGACAGCGACCGGAGCGGCGATCAAGCTGCTGAGCAGCCTCGCAGCCTGGCGACACGGTTCCCTGAACGTGATACGTGCGCTGGCTCGGCAAG
The DNA here is from genome assembly GCF_040608575.1 of Micromonospora sp. NPDC005171. Classification (NCBI taxonomy): domain Bacteria; kingdom Bacillati; phylum Actinomycetota; class Actinomycetes; order Micromonosporales; family Micromonosporaceae; genus Micromonospora; species Micromonospora sp. NPDC005171. Next base: position 25,807 of record NZ_JBEXIM010000007.1, read on the forward strand.
AACGAGCTCCCACCTCGATCGCCGCCCTCTGACGCGTCAGAGCCCCCTCTCGCAGTGTTAGGACGTTGCCCTCATCTGCGGCCAACATGGCGCACCAGCCGTCCGTACACCCGCACGGCCAGGACGCCATCGAGATCGCCCGCCGCATCATCAGGCGATGATCGTGGCTGCAGACCTGTCCGCCGGCGCCATGGTCGGCGTGACTCACCATGATTGCCGGACGAGTCAGCTGACGGACCTACCCGAGCAACGTCGCCACCGCGGCCAGGGTGGCCAGCGACAGTGCCGTGGTCACCACCACCGCCCGGTTGGCCACCGCCTCGCCGACGCCGTACTCCTGGCCGAAGATGAACGTGTTCTGCGCTGTCGGCAGGCCCGCGCACACCACCACGGCGAGCAACTGCGGCGCGGACAGGTGCAAGGCCAGCCCGGCCGCGTACGCGATGACCGGCTGTGCGACGAGCTTCAGCACGCTGATCACGGCCAGCCCGGCCAGTTCGCCCGGCTCTGCCGGCGACGGCCCTCTGCGGTGCAGCGACGCGCCGAGCGCGACCAGGGCGGCCGGCACCGCGGCGCCCGACAGCAGGGTGAGCGACGCGCCGGCCGCCGACGGCAGATGCAGGCCGGCGGCCGAGCACGCGACACCGAGCAGCGACGCCAGGATCACAGGGTTGCGTACCGGCAGGGAGGCGATACGGCGGACCCGTACCCGCCCGGCCGGGTCGCTGTGCCGGTCCAGGGCGACCAGGATCACGGGCGTCACCACCAGCACCTGCAGCAGCACCACCTCCGCCAGGAACGACACGTTGCCGAGAACCTGCGTTGCGATCGGGACGCCGAGGTTCGCCGAGTTCACGTACCCGGCGGCCATGCCCCAGATCGGCCGTTCGCCGGGCTTGCGACCGAACAGCCAGCTCGCGCCGACCCACCCGAACCCGACGACCGCGGCAGTGCTCACCCCAAAGGCGAGCAGCGAGCGGCCGTCGAACCCGGAAAGCGGCATTCGGGAGAGGGCTAGGAACAGGGCGGCCGGCATCGCAAGATGGAACACGAACCGGCCGAGCACCGACGCCACCGCCTCGCCCAGCAGACCCCAACGACAGGCCGCGTAGCCGACCGCGGTAAGGATCCAGATCGGTGCGAACGCCGACACCAAACTCATACGGGCGTCACCGGCGGGCGGGCGTCGCGCCGGCTCAGGGACTGGCAGGCGTCCGGGACGTACGAGCCGAGAAACCCGGTGACAATCGCCACCTGGACGAGGATGTCATCGACCTGCCGCAGGGTGAGCTTGGTTCCGTGACACTCCACCGCGCTTTCGCCGGTCTTCAGATACACCGACGCGTCCAAGGTGCGTACCAAGCGGCCGGGCAGCCGAGGGTTGTCCACGTGTACGTCGAACGGGAAGCCACGCGTTCAGCCTCGCATCCCGTCCGGACCGAGCAGACATCCAGCTCATCCCCAGCTTCAGGGTTATCCCCAACGCGCGCATCTAGCCGCGATCCGGGTGCTACGCAGCGTTACGCCCGCAGATGCTCGAGCGCCCTCGCGCGGGCCGCCGGATCGTCGCCGGCGAACGCGCCGGGTGGGCGAGGTCATTGCTGACCTGGCGTCAATATCGCCCACATCGACGAGAGCGATTATGCGACCGACGTCCCGTCGTCACGTCCGGTGATTGTGCCGGAGGCTGGCAAATGTTGACGGTCGACTCAGCCCGTGCGCGGTGAAGAATCGCCGCTCTGCCGGCTCCGGCAGTATTCGCCGGGCGTGATCCCGAAATAGGCCCGGAACGCCTGAATGAACGCGCTGGGGCCGCTGTAACCGCTGGACGCGGCGGTCGTGGTCACCGACTCGCCGTCGGCGATCAACTTGAGCGAGTGATGCAGTCGCAGCTGTGTCCGCCATTGCGGGAACGACATTCCGGCTTGCTCCCGGAACAGCCGGCTGAGGGTGCGCGCGCCGGCGCCCACGGCCATGCTCAGCTCGGCGAGGGTGCGGTGGTCGGTGGGATCCTCGAGCAGAATCTCCGCGACATCCCGCAATCGGGGATCCGCCGGGTACGGCAGGCACAGATGCAACGTGTCCACCCGTCGCAGCTGGTCAAGAGCCACGCGCTCAAGGTTGTCCCGCTCGTCACCGGTCAGCTCGTCGCCGTCGGTGAGGCTGACGATGACCTCGCGCAGCAGCGGCGAGACGGCCAGTGCGGTCGGCTGATCCACGCCCAATGGGTTCAGCGGGCGGTCGAACATGATCGCGCGCATGTCGGTGGGACCGTAGGCCCGATGGGCATGGGCGACACCGGCGGGAATCCATACTGCCCGGTCCGGCGGCACTGTCCACATTCCCGTCGGCGTGGACACCCCAAGCACGCCGTTTCGCGGGCAGACAAGCTGGTGGCGCGCGTGGTGGTGCCAGTCGATCCGGTCGCGGTCGGCCAAGGGCACCCGGGCGGGGCCGTTCACAAATTGGCTGCTTGGCGACATAAGTCGGCAGGATATCAATAGTCCGCAAGTGGGGTGATCGGGCAATCTTCCTGCAGCACCCGTGGAGAAAGAGCTGATGGTGACGGAGACAAGCAGCCGAGCGGACTCGGCCAACCCCGAGGCGACGCTGCCGCTGAGCGAGCAACCGTCGGCGTGGCGGCGGATGCGCCTGTGGGGCGCGGCCCACGCGGTCGACGACCTGTATCAGGGCCTCGTGCCAGCCTGCGTCCCGTATTTCGTGCTGGACCGCCACTACAGCTACATGGCCGCCGGCGGTCTCACGCTCGCCGCGACCCTGGGCAGCTCTATTCCTCAGCCATTCATCGGCGTCGCCGTTGATCGTTACCGACTCGACTGGCTCGCTGGGGCCGGAGTAACGCTCGCCGGAATCGGGCTCGGCCTGTCCGGTCTCATGGGTAGTTACGTAGCGGTCTGGCTTCTGCTCTGCGCGTCGGGACTCGGCGTGGCGATGTTCCACCCGGCCGCCGGGAAGTCGGCCCGGGTGGCGGCGGGTGAGAGCGCCACAGCGATGAGTATTTTTGCCGCCGGCGGCAGTGTCGGGTTCTTTCTGGCACCGGTACTGGCCACTCCCGCACTCATCGCCATGGGCACCGGAGCGACAGCGCTTTTCATCCCGCCGGCCGTGCTCATGGGTTTCCTGCTGTACAGGAATCGGCTACAGCGGCCGGCAGCGCGCAGCGTTTCGCACAACGGCCGTGACCGCTGGGTCCCCTTCCTGTTGCTGACCTGCATCGAGACCGTCAGATCGGTCGCCTTCTTCGGCGCGATCACCTTCATCGAGCTGTTCTGGATACGCCATCTGGGCGCGGGCAAGAGCCTCGCCGGGGCCGCGCTGGCGTGCTTCCTCGTCGGCGGAGTGGCCGGAACACTGCTGGGAGGCCGGATCGCCGACCGCGTCGGGATGGTCCGCACCGTGCAGTTGGGCGCGATCGCCGCCATTCCCGCGCTCGTCGGCCTGCGTCTCACCCCCGGGGGGTACCCGCCACTTCTCTTCGCCATGCTCGCCGGCATCGCCCTGAACATCCCGTTCGCCGTGCTGGTCAAGCTGGGCCAGGACTATCTGCCGACGCGGCCCGGCACCGCTGCCGGTGTGACGCTCGGGCTCGCCGTGAGCATCGGCGGCCTCCTCGCGCCCGTCCTCGGTGTGGCGGCGGAAACATGGGGTCCTCAGGGCGTGTTCACCATCATCTGCCTGATCCCCTTGGTGGCGCTGGCCCTCGGCGTGTTCCTCACCGAGCCGCAAAGATGACGCCGCACGCGAACCCGGGCGACACGGTGATCGAGGCTCGGGACATCGACGTCGTGCGGGAGCGCCGCCTGCTGCTTTCCGGTGTCAGCGTCACGATTCGTGCCGGGGAGCACTGGGCACTGATCCGGCCCAACGGCGCGGGCAAGAGCACGCTGCTCAGCGTGCTCGGCGCCTACCGGCATCCCGGCAGGTGGAGATCCTCGGTCGGCGCCTCGGGCGTAGGTGATGCCGCCGTGGCCGAACCCCGGTGATCTCCCTGATCCCTGAGCTGATCCAGCAGACGGCCACGCGGCTACGGCCCGTGGTGCGCCGCACGCCACTGGAGAACAACAATCAGCTCGCCGGACTGCTCGACCGCCCGGTCCGGATCACGCGGGAGGACACCCAGCTCTTGCGTGGGATCGGGACGAAACCGGCGCCGTCTGCGTGCACCCGAGTCAGGACCTGCGCATGTGGGCGCGGCAGCCCGCCTGGTTCACCCGGCGTGGGACGGCACGGAGCGCCGGATGACCCGCGTCGCAACTCCGGCGGAGTCGACCGTGCCGGCTGGTGAACGTCGAACCAGCACGGGCGTGCTGGCCGGAACCGCGGCGTACTTCATCTGGGGCCTGCTTACCCTCTACTGGCCGCTACTGGAACCGGCGCCGGCTCTGGAGATCCTCGCCCACCGCATCGTCTGGTCGCTGGTCTTCGTCACCATCGTGTTGACGATCCAGCGCGACCTCAACTGGTTGCGGACGATTCACCGCCAGCCACGGATATTGGCGCTGCTGGCCGGCGCCGGCTGTTTCGTGGGTGCGAACTGGGGCCTCTACATCTGGGCGGTCAATAGTGGGCGGGTGATCGAGGCGGCCCTCGGCTACTACATCAACCCGCTCTTCAGCGCGCTTCTCGGCCTGGCGTTGCTGCGGGAGCGGATGGCGGCCGCGCAGTGGGTCGGCGTGGCACTTGCCACGGCGGGCGTGGTGTGGCTGGGAATAGACGCCGGACGGCCACCGTGGGTGGCGATCGGCCCTGCCGCCACATTCGGTGTCTACGGCTTGTTTCGCAAGTGGGCGGCAATGCCGAGCTGGCGGGCGTTGGCCGTGGAGACGGCCGCGCTGACCGTTCCTGCCGCCGCGTACCTCGCTGTCCTGTCGGTCACCAACCACAGCCACTTCGGGGACAGTCCCGTCCGGTCCGCGTTGTTCGTCAGCACTGGCCTGATCACCGCGTTGCCGCTGGTCCTGTTCGGTTTCGCGGCCGTCCGGACGCCGCTGACGGTCCTCGGAATGCTTCAGTTCCTGCTGCCGACGGTGCAGTTCCTCATCGGCTACTTCGGACTGCACGAGTCGATCAGCACTGCTGGGCTGGGCGCCTACTGCCTGGTTTGGGGCGGTGCGGCGTTCTTCCTGGCCTCCTACGCATGGCGGCAGCCCCGCCCGAAGGGCCGGCACCCGGCGCCGCAGCGGCGTTGATGAGATCGCGGCGCCGGGGCGGCGATGACCCCGAGTCATGCCCGGGATCCCGACGTAGCGCCGGTCTGCGCTCGTCGTCGGCGGCGGCCTGCTCGGGCTCGAGCCCGCCTTCGGTCTGCGGTGCCGCGGCCTGCGATCGGCCTTTACTTGGCTACGCGGCTCGCAGTGGTACACCGTCGTGCTGGGCGCCGACAACGACACTGACCAGGACGGCTGGCTCGGTGAGATCGATGCGGCCGCTGGGGCACGCCATTCACGATCAACCAGTCGCCGGGCGGTTGAAGCGGCGCAGCAGGCAGCTATGACATAGATGGGATTACATGTCTTGCGTGATCTCAGGTATGAAGGCCGAAGGCACGTCTCGGTGCTGATTCCTGAGAAGGAGCGACAGATGAAACATGCCCTGCGCCGCCTACGAACAGGGGCGGTCGCGCTGGCTGCCTGCACACTTGGGCTGAGCCTACTGTCGGTACCCGCCGCCGAGGCGAACTCGGTTGCCCCTCTCGCGCCACAATCCGAGCGGGCGCCGGAATCGAACCAGTTCTCGGCAGAGGGTGTGACCACGATCGGCGAACTCCGCACCGTCGACAGCTCCCTGTCCTACGCCCTGAACGGCAGGACACAGCTCATTCAGCACCCCGGTGCCACCTACGTCAAGGTGCACTTCAGTTCACTGCGACTGGCCCATGGCGACTACGTCACCGTGTCGAGCCGCGACGGCAAGGAGAGCTACCGGTACGACCGCCACCTGAACCGGGCGACCGGTTCGGACTACACCACCGACGGGCAGCCGGGTTTCTGGGCGATGTCGGTGGAGGGTGACACCGCCGTGGTGACACTGCACAGCAGCCGCCCCTCACGCGGCAGCGCCGCCACCATTGACCGGTTCTGGCGCGGATACGACCGCACGGAAATCGCCGCGCACAACTTCTCCACCCAGTCCGTGTGCAGCACCGACGCCCGCCGGGACGTGGTCTGCTACCAGAACAGCCACCCCACCGAGTACGCCCACGGCAGGGCAGTGGCGCGGCTGCTGATTAGCGGCGGTGGACTGTGCACCACCTGGCGGGTCGGCAACACCAATCGGATGCTGACGAACAAGCACTGCTTCTCGACGCAGTCCGCCGTGAGCGGCAGCGAGATGCAGTTCAACTACCAGTGCGCCACCTGCGGCGGCGCGAATCCCGGCGCCGGCACCAAGGTCAGCGGTGCCACCCTCTACAGGGTGAGCAGCGGCGGCTCCAGCCAGCTGGACTACACCCTGTACTCGGTCAACAACTTCGCCGCCATCCAGGGATTCGGCACGCTGTACCTGGCAACTACCGCTACCAGCAACGGCACCCGGATCTATATCCCCGGGCACGGCGACGGCAGCGCGAAGCGTCTGTCGATCTACGAGGACACCCAGAACGGCGCTACCTGCGCCGTCCGGAACGGGAACTACAACACCTGGAACATCAGTTACAGCTGCGACACCTCCGGCGGCAACTCGGGTTCGCCCGTGCTGAACGCCAGCCACCGCGTGATCGCCCTGCACCACCTCGGCGGTTGTCCGTCGAACCAGGGCGCGAAGGCGCACCTGATCTACAACGAGATCGCCAGCCTGATCGACAACGGCTGAGACGGTGGGCCGCCGATGCGCGCTCTGCGCCTTGGCGGCCCACCGGCATCCTCGTCGCTCGACCTCGGCGACGGCGTCGCCGGACGACGCCGCGCGTCGACGACGTCGTACGTGCGCTCCAGCTTGCCGTTGTTCCATCTGGCATTCGACCTGGCCTGCTCCGATGATTCAGATCGCCGTCACGCGAGCCTGCCGGTCTCCTGCGGGGAGGGCATGGCCGCGGGGGGAGCCGGGCAGGGCATGGCCGCGGAGGCCAGGAGCGTCAGCTTGTCCGCGTCGCTGGATCCGGGTTCCGGGTGGAACACGACGAGCATCATGTCCTCGGCGCCGTCGATGCTCATGCGCTCCCGGTTGAGAGTGAGGTCCCCGACCTGTGGGTGGTTGAAACGTATGACACCCCCGGTCTGCCTCCGCACTTCATGCCGGGCCCAGAGCTGACGGAACCGGGGACTGGCCAGCGTGAGTTCCCCGGTGAGTTCGATGAAGCGGGGGTCGTCGATGTCCTTGCCGACGGCCTGCCGCAGGCTGGCCATGAGGCATTCCGTGGCGACCGTCCACTCCGGGTACAGCGCCCGTCCCGCTGGGTCGAGGAACATGTCCCGAAGCTGGTTGCCGCCGACGGCCAGACGGGGGTCGACGGCTCGGGCCAGGGCGTTGGACGCCAGAACGTCGAGGTACCGGTTCTCGATGTACGCGGGCTGGACGAGGGACGCCAACAGCTTCAGCGCACCCGGCGGCGGGTTCTGCTGACGCAGTCGGCGTCTGCGTCGCCGGGGAACGTCCGTGACGAGCGTGAGCATGTGGGCGAGGGCCTCGTCGTCGAGGTGCAGGACGCGAGCGATCGACTCAAGTACCTGGGGTGACGGGTTGCGGTCGCGGCCTCGTTCCAGTCGCAGGTAGTAGTCCGCACTGACGCCGGCGAGCATGGCCACTTCCTCCCGCCGGAGCCCCGGCACACGCCGTACGCCGGTGTCGGGGATACCGGCTTGCTGCGGCGTCACCAACTCGCGCCGAGCCCGCAGGTAGACCCCTAGAGCGTTGCTGGATTCCTCCATAAGACAACTGTATGTCGCTGCGGCGGCATCAGAGAGGGCCCTGTCAGGACCCCGGCTCACGGGAACTCCAGGCGCGCATCTCGTGTTCCTGGCGCGTGCAGCGCCCGTGCGGGCCCACCGCTTGAAGGCTACAAGTGACCGCCCGAATCTGATCACCGGAGCCCCTGCAGAGGTACGGCCCCGATGAGCGTTTCGACCGATTCCGCCGTGACGCCGACCACCCACAAGTCCTCATCAGGGTTGGACCTTCGCGATCATCATGTCGGAGCTCCTGTCGGCAAGTCTCCTCCCTCACATGGCCGCCGACCTCGGCGTCAAGGCGGGCGAAGCGGGACAAGCCGTCAGCGTCACGGCGTTCTCCGCCGCCTTCGCACCCAACCTCGTCGTGCTCCTCCCGACGGACGGCAACGCTGGGCAAGCCGGCGTCGATGTGTCGGCGTCCGTGTCGGTGCGCGGATGCGCGTATCGGGTGTGCGGATACCGAACGTTGTGCCGCGCTTAGGCGTGATCAACTCGGTTTTGCTGAAGTCGTGGTGTCCGAGCGACGGGGATAGCGCGACTTCAAGGAAGCCGAGTGGATCACGGCCGGAGGGACCGGTTTCCGCGCGGCTCCTGCTGGGCCTCACCACCAGCCTCAGTCCGACGGTGAAGCGATTCTGAACGTCACGTCAACTGCACGACCGGACTCGCTGACGCGCCCGGTTCCGAAGCTTCCGCCACCAAGCAGAACGTTTCTCAGGGGGTGCCCTGTCACACCCCAGGCTCAACAGGACTCTGGGTCGCCACCATCGCCGCTCCTAACGTCAGTGGTGAGTCGTGCGGGGCACCAGTTCCCGCCGCTTTCCATCGGCCCCTCACGGGACCAACCGCCCAAAAGGAGAAACTGATGACGACGTCGTGCTGAACGGCGACCCGGGCACCCGCGACGACGTCATCGCGATCCTGAAGCACGAAATCGACGCCGTTCCGGACCTCCACCGGGAGGTCACGGAGTTGCTGTTCAACCGGGACTTCAGATACGCCATCTACAGGGTCAGCGACGGCCGGTTCGTACCGATGACGTCGCTGCACGACCCGGCCGACATGCTGCGGCAGCTGGCCGCCTGATATCCGGCCCCCGGACCGTAGCGCCGTTGGCACGCCAGTGCGTGCCACCGCTCCGCGAGCCGAGATTCCCCTCCGCGACAGCCACCGCGACCAGAGCGCGGGAGCGTCGCACGTCATCAGCACCAAGTACCGCCCGATCGAGGGCGACAGAAAGGGCATCATGTCTGACACCGACCTGCGCGACATCGAAGTGCTCGACGCCCGTGAGTCCGACGGCATCGCTGTTGTCACCGGCGCCAGCCGCGGCATCGGGGCGGCCATCGCCAGCCGTCTCGGCGCCGACGGGTACACCGTCGCAGTTCACTACCGCCAGGACTCGGCCGCCGCGGCCGACGTCGTCGAGAAGATCACCGCCGCCGGCGGCAGGGCGTTCTCCTTCGCCGCCGACCTGGCCGAACCCGACACCGGCACCGCCTTCTGGGCTTCCTACGAAGCGGCCGCGGGCGCGCTGCGCGACGTGCCCGTGCGGGTGCTGGTGAACAACGCTGCGATCGTCGTGAACGGCGTCATCGAGGAGTTCGCCGCGGAGGACTTCATCCGTCAGCAGCAGATCAACGTCACCGCGCCGTTCCTGATCATCAAGGCCGCCCTGCCGCGCCTGGCCGACGGCGGACGCGTGGTGAACATTTCCTCAGGCGGCACCCGCGTCCCCGTTCCCCACATCATCGGATACACCATGACCAAGGGAGCTCTCGAAGCTCTCACGCTGCCGCTCGCCCAGCACCTCGGCCCACGCGGCATCACCGTCAACGCCGTCCGCCCCGGCACCACCGACACCGACATGAACGCCTCCTGGTTGCGCGGCAACTCGGAGGCCATCGCCACCGTCACCGCGCAACGCGCCCTCGGCCGCATGGGCGAACCCGCCGACGTCGCCGACGTCGTCGCCGTTCTCGCCTCGCACGACGCCCGGTGGATCACGGGTCAAATCATCGACGCCACCGGCGGCGAGCGCCTGTAGGCGGTACCCCTGCGGGGACATGGGCGAGATCCGCGTCGCACCACAGTCGACAGTCGACGGGAGCCCGGCCAGCGGCGACCGGACGACCGCGACTGATCCCACCGCTCACTGCCACCCGGCCAGCTGGCTGTTACTGACCCACGCTCCTGGTCCGCCAGGCGGACCAGGCGGCCCCCGCACCGGCATCGGTGCGGGGGCCGCGCTGGTTCAGCGCCGACCGACAGTTCCTGGCCCGCCGAGGGATTGCCGCAGCCGTCCCGATCAAGATCGACCAGGCGGCGAGCCGACGCAGGAAGGGCGGTGGCCTACTCGCCGACGAAGCTCGACGAGGTGTTCGTCGACGGCCGTGGCGGTCGCCACCCGGCGCCGCTGCCGCTGGCGAAAGTGGAGGATCCGGAAACGAACGCTCCTCGCTGGAACAGCGCACGATTGAATAAGCGCGCCCGGCGGACGGGATGAGATCGTGGCGGCGCGACGCGGCGGCGGCCGCGCCGCCCGGGGCGCCGGCACGAGCGCCGCCCGACCGGTCCACGACTGACGGCTGAGAGGCATGACGACCATGGCGCACATCGATCTGGGACTCGACGAGAAGCAGTTCCCCGGCATATCCGGTCCGATGCGGTACCGCCCGGAGACAGCGAAGCCGCTCAACGAGCTGGCCGAGGTGCTGCTGCGCGCCCCTCACTCGCTCCCGGCCGGCGAGCGCGAACTGATCGCGGCGTACGTCTCCGGGCGCAACGAGTGCACCTTCTGCTGCGCGTCGCACTCGGCGTTCGCCGCGGCGCAGCTCGACGAGGGCATGGCCCTCGTCGACCAGGTGCGCGCCGACCTCGACAGCGCCCCGATCTCGGCCAAACTGCGGGCGCTGCTGCGCATCGCCGGTGCGGTGCAAATCAGCGGCCGCAACGTCACCACGGAGCTGGTCGCCAACGCCCGCGCGGAGGGCGCCAGCGACCTGGAGATCCACGACACCGTCCTGATCGCCGCCGCGTTCTGCATGTTCAACCGGTACGTCGACGGGCTCGGCACCTTCGCGCCCGAGGGGCAGGACGCCTACGCCGAGTCCACCCGTCGGATCGTCGAGTTCGGCTACGGATCGGCCGCCGTGCAGCCGGCAGGTGAACCGGCTGCCTGAGCACAGACAAGGGTGACCACACCCCGATCTCCCTGCGATGGTCGACGGACACGCCTGGCCAGGCCCGTCACCCGTGAGGTTGGAGGGAACGATGGACCACCCACGCCGTCTGCTCGACGCCGCGACGCAGCTCAAAGCAGACATGATCGACCGGCTGGGCGCGCTCGTCGCGTCCGAGTCGGCACCGGGCTCGCTGCCCCATCTCGAGTCCTGTGCCGACCTGCTCACCCGCTGGGGTGAGGAAGCGCTCGGCCGGCCCGCCCGGCGGGTCGTGATCGACGGCCTGCCGCACCTGCTGTGGCCGGCCGCCAACCAGCGGGTGCTGCTCCTCGGCCACTTCGACACGGTTTTCCCGGCCGGCACGATCCGGTCCCGCCCCTTCACCGTCCGCAACGACGTCGCTACCGGACCCGGCGTGTGCGACATGAAGGGCGGCATCGTGCAGATGTTCACGGCACTGCGCCTGGTAGAGGACACCTCGGCGGTCGGCGTGCTGCTCACCTGCGACGAGGAGTCCGGGTCCGTCACGTCACGGCCACTGATCGAGCGTGAGGCGCGGCGTTCGGGTGCGGTTCTCGTCTGCGAGGCGGCCACCCCGGACGGGCACGTGAAGGTGGCCAGGAAGGGCGGCTCGGTGTACCGCCTCACCGTCCGGGGTCGCGCCGCCCACGCAGGCGTCGAACCACGACGTGGGGTCAACGCCACGGTCGAGGTCGCCCACCAGGTCCTCACGCTGGGTGCGCTCGGCGCGGCGGACAGCGGTGGCACCTCGGTCACGCCGACCCTGCTCTCCGCAGGCACCACGACGAACACGGTGCCCGAACGCGCCAGCCTGGCCGTCGACGTCCGGGCCTGGACCAGGGACGAACTCGAACGCGTGGACCACGCCATCCGTGGGCTGGTGCCGTTCCTGCCCGAGGCGACGCTGGCCGTGCAGGGCGGGATCAACCGCTACCCGATGTCGCCCGAGCTGGCGCGTCCGCTCCTGGAACTGGCCCAGTCGATCGCCCACCGGCTTGGCATCCCGGACCTTGTCGGTGCGCACGCCGCCGGCGCGTCCGACGGCAACTTCACCGCCGCGCTGGGCGTGCCGACCCTCGACGGCCTGGGCGCGGTCGGAGGCGGAGCACACGCTGCCGACGAGTACGTCTGTGTCGACCGGATGCCGGAGCGCACGGCCCTTCTGGCCGGACTCGTCGACGCTTTGTCCACGATGGAGCATCTCGGACCGTCACCCATCGACGACGTCCCGTAGTCTGGCTCGGCGCCGGCGAACGACCGGCAGCGAGGGGTCGGCGTCGGCATGACTACGGGACAGCGCTCGGGATCGCCCATTCCCCTGCTCGGGGTCGAGGAGGAGTTCCTCGTCGTCGACGTCGCGCGGGGTGAGGTCGTGCCCGAGGCGGCCACGGTCGTCGACCGCGCGCGTCCGGCCCTCGGCACCCGGGTGGGTGGCGAGATCACCAAGCTTCAGGTCGAGACCCGCACCGACCCGTGCCGGAGCCTGGACGCTCTGAGCGCGCAGCTCGTCGAAGGTCGGGCCGCCGTCCAGGCCGCGGCGCGGTCGGCGGGTCTGCGGGTGATCGCGAGCGGCTCGCCGGTGCTCGGCCGTGCCGTGCCGCCGCCGATCACCGAAGGGCCGCGCCAGGATCGCGGCACCGCCACCTTCCGTGGGCTGCACGACGAGCTGGCGATCTGCGCTGTCCACGTCCACGTGGAGGAGCCCGACCGGGATCGCGCCGTGCTGATCGGCAACCACCTGCGCCAGCACCTGCCGGTGTTTCTCGCCCTCACGGCCAACTCGCCCTACTGGTCCGAGCGCGACACCGGATACGCGAGTTGGCGCAGCGTCACATGGGGGCGGTGGCCGGTGGCCGGCGCGCCTCCGTTGCTGAGGTCCGCGCAGCAGTACGACGACCACGTGGACATGCTGCTCGAGGTGGGCGCACTGGTCGACCGGGGCACGATCTTCTGGGATCTCCGCCTGTCGACGAACCACCCGACACTCGAGGTGCGGGTGGCCGACGTGCCCGTCACCGCCGCCGAGTCCGCGGCACTGGCCGCCCTGGTGCGGGCGCTGGTGGTCGTCGCCGGTGACGCCGTCGACCGGGGCGACGAGGGACCGGAACTGGTTCCCGAGCTGATGCGGCTCGCGTACTGGCGCGCCGCCCGCGACGGGATGGGCGGGCACGGCGTCGACGCCGTCAGCGGCCGGCTGCTGCCCGCCGCGGCGCTCGCCGGTCGGCTGGTCGAGCTCGCCCGGCCGGCGTTGAACGAGGCGGGCGACTGCGAGCGGGTCGAGGACTGGCTGGCACGCCTCGCCACGAACGGCGACGGAGCGACCCGTCAGCGGGCCGCAGCGGCAGTGCGCGGCCGCCTGACCGACGTGGTCGACGAGATCGCCAACCAGACCGCCCCGAACGTGCCCTTCTCGTGAAGACAGCACGACGGCGTAACGACGAACCGCCGGCCTCAGAAATGCTGGGGTAACCGGACGCCGCGGCAGGCTGGCCCTGCCACGGCAACCGGCACACCTGATCAGTGGAGGCCATAGGTGACCGAGGCAGACCTGCAATCCAGGGTTCCGATCCAGCACACCCGTATGAGGCCGGCGGACATGGTGCGCGAGGCGGAGGCATTCGCGGAACGGATGGCGCGGCGCCGTTCCGTGCGGGACTTCGCCACCGACCCCGTCCCCGACGGGGTGATCGAGGCCGCGATCCGCGCCGCTTCGACCGCACCCAGTGGTGCCAATGTCCAGCCGTGGCGGTTCGTCGTCCTGACCGACCCGGCCCGCAAGCGCCGGCTGCGCGAGGCGGCGGAGGCCGAGGAACGTGCGTTCTACGACCGCCGCGCCTCAGCGGAGTGGCTGGATGCGATCTCCGGGCTCGGCACCGACTGGCGGAAGCCGTTCCTGGAGACCGCACCGGCCGTCATCGTGGTGTTCGAGATACACCAGGGGCCACACAGCCCGAAGCCGTACTACGTCAAGGAATCCGTGGGCATGGCCGTCGGTCTGCTGATCACCGCTCTGCACCACTGCGGCCTGGTCACACTGACCCACACGCCCAGCCCGATGCGATTCCTCAACGAGGTGTGTGAGCGGCCGCCGGAGGAGCGCCCGTACGTCGTCATGCCGGTCGGATATCCCACACCGGACGCTCACGTCCCCGACCTGACCCGCAAGCCCCTGGACGAGGTCATGATCCGCTGGTGAGGTCCCTGGTCAGGAACTCGACCAACGGCTCGACGTGCCGGTCCGGGCGACGCCACTCGGCCAGGAGATCCTCCAGCAAGTGCTGCTCGGCGAGCAGTTCCGCTCCTCGGTACCGCCGGATCACCGGGTGGATGAAGGCGCTCTCGCGCGCCCGGTCGGGGGTCGGGTGCCGGTCGATGGCGAAGACGTCACCGTAGTCGTCGCGGCCCCACCGTAGCGCGAGCGTGTACCACTGCGTGGCGGACGCGAAACGCTCCACGGCGTAGTCCTCGGGCAGGTCCTCGTAGTGGTGGAAGTCGCCGGTGGCGTCGTCGCGCACGAGGACGTCGCAGAGGTATTCGAACTGGGTCCACAGCGCCGAGGACCAGTTCACCCGGTCGAGCATCAGCTTGGCCAGCGACGCGGCGTCCGCCGGCGTCGTCGTGTACGACAACGGCACGTCGTCGTACCGCTCCCGCAGGATCCGTGTCAGGGTGCGGAGGTTGTACCGGAAGCCGTCGATGAACGGCGACGACGCGTGCTTGACGTCCCGGGCCTGGGCGATCGTGCCGGCGAAGTAGAGGTCGTCGATGTTGCTCGACTGCCAGTCGGGGCGGAGGTCGGGCATGCGGCCGTCCCGCACCATGTGGGGACGGGACGTCTCGTCGAACACCGTGGTGTCCATCCGGAAGCCGGTGCACCGCAACACCGTGTGGTAGTCGAGCACGGCGGTCTCACCCTCGGCGTGGGTGTACGTGATCGACACCTGGAAGCGCCCGTCGACGGGCCGGATCTCGTCGATCGTGCAGTCGAGCACCGAGTGCAGTGTCTTGAACTGGTAGCTGTCGAGGATCGCGCCGTACTGGCCCCGGACGTCGCCGGGGTGTTTGGTGTTCCACGCGAGCCGCAGGGGTTGCCGGCTGGCGAGGTGCACCATCGAGGCCCGGCCGAGGATGGCCGACGCGGTCTCGAAGGCCGAGTTGCCCTTCCCGATGATCAGAACCCGCTGGTCCTCGTACGCCGTGGGGTCGACGACCATGTCCTCGTACCCGATGGCATGTTCGATGCCCTTGACGGCTGGCACGAACGGCTGCCCCCAGCCCGTCGCAACGACCAGGCAGCGTGCCCGGACCTCATCCTGGCCGGTGCTCACTGTGAAACCGTCGCCCGTCCGCGTGATCTGCTCGACCGTCGTGCCGTACCTGACGTTGAGCTGGTGGACCCGTTGGAACTCCGCGAGGTAGCGCACCAGGTCGTCGGCTGCGGGCAGGTACTCCTCGCTGAAGTTCGGAAACAGCAGATCCGGGGAGTCGTTGAGCAGGGAATTCCAGTCCCACCGCAGGCGGATCTCGGGGTCGGTGCTGTCCGTGTGCACCTTGTTCAGTGAGATGAGCCGGCGATGCCGGGGGAACCGCCGGAAGAACCCGCCCGGTTCGTCACCACTTTCGAGCGTCAGGTAATCGGCACCGTGCTGCTGAAGGTAGTAGCTCAGTTGAAGCCCGGCGGGCCCTGCCCCGACGATGACGTACCTGTGCTCGTTGCCGACCATCCTGTGACCCTTCGACGAAGTGATGAGTCCATCGACCATCGAATGGATAGCGGGACGTGTCAATGCCTGATGGCGGTCGAAACCGTTGAGTGCTCACTCGGGAAGCTTCGCCCCCGACTGCTCGCCCGCCATACCTCGCGCTGGCTACCGCCTGACGTTTCGTGGCGCAGCCTGCGCAACCGGGAAGGTGACCGCAGCGGTGGCCAGCACCCATTCTCAGATGGTGTCCCCGACCAGCGCGAGGAGTTGATATGGGCCTGATCCGGCGTCGGCTGCCCAACGGGCAGGATGTCACCCAGGTCGATGCCGCCGAGGCGGCGTTGCTCTACCGCGAGATCTTCGTCGAGGAGTCCTACCGTCGCCCCGGTGGCGCTCGGCCGACACCCGGTGTCATCTTCGACATCGGCGCCAACATCGGGTTGGCCTCGATGTTCTTCAAGTCCCGTTACCCGGCCGCGTTCATCGTGGCGGCCGAGCCCGGCCCGGACACCTACCGCGCGCTGGAGGAGAACTTCGCGCGGCACGTGCCGGACGGGTTGGCCCTCAACGTCGCGATCACCGCGACGGACGGGCGGGCCCGGTTTGGTTACTACCCGAAGGCCCCTGCGGAGTCCGGGCTGTACACCGAGCAGGTCCGCGAGACCGCCCTTGCCAGGAAACTGCTCATCGACGGCGGTGTCCCGGTACGCGATGCGGAGCACCTGGCCACGTCCCGGCACCAACTGTCCTATTTGGAGTGCGAGACGATGACGTTCTCCCGGCTGCTGCGTGACTCAGGCGCGGAACGGGCGGACCTCGTGAAGATCGACGTCGAGAAGGCCGAGGCCGACGTGATCGCCGGCATCGCCGACGACGACTGGGCGAAGATCGGCGAGCTGGTTGTCGAGGTGCACGACATCGACGGCCGCCTCGGCGTCATCGAGGCGTTGCTGCGCCAGCGGGGTTTCGACGTCACCGACACCCAGGAGCGCCGCCTCGCCGACACCGACCTGCACCTGATCTTCGCCGTCCGCGCGGTCTGAAGAACCCGTCGAGGAGTCAGCCATGGACAACGGATCAACCGTCAGGCTCGACCTGAGTGGCGCCGACATCCACGCCGAGTCGGCCCGTATCCGCGCTCACGGGCCGGTGGCCCGGATCATGCTGCCGGGCGGGGTGCCCGCCTGGTCGGTCACCGGCTACGACGCGGCGAAGGAGATCCTCGCCGACGACCGGTTCTCCAAGGATCCGCGTCAGCACTGGATCGCGTACGCCAACGGCGAGATCGGGCCCGACTTCCCGTTGATCGCCTGGGCCCGAATGGAGAACCTGACCAGCTCGGACGGGCCCGACCACGCCCGCCAGCGGCGGCTGATCCGCACGGCGTTCACGCCGCGTCGCGTGCAGACGATGCGACCGGCGATCGAACGGCTGGTCGTTGACCTGCTCGACGATCTCGCCATGCACCCGCCCACGGAGATCGTCGACCTGAAGGCGGGGTTCGGGCATCCGCTGGCGGCTCACGTCATCGGCGAGTTGATCGGTCTGCCGGTCGCCGAGCGGGTGGGCATCGTCGGCGGTGGCGGCGGCTACGCCACCGCCAGCGCGAAGATCACGCCGCAGGAGGCCGCCGCCGCGTTCGCCCGGCTGCGGGCACAGATGCACGACCTGATCGATCGCAAACGCCGGGAGCCCGCCGACGACCTGACCAGCGACCTGATCGCCGCCCGCGACGAGGGCGCACGGCTCGACGACGACGAGATTGTCAGCACCCTGCTTCTGCTGCTCAACACCGGCACCGAACCCGCGATGAATCTGCTGGTCAACGCCGTCCGGGCGATGCTGAACGCGCCGGAGCAACTGCGCCGGGTCCGCTCGGGTGCCGCCGGCTGGCCCGACGTCATCGAGGAGACGCTGCGGGTGGACGCCCCGGTCGCGCACCTGCCGTTCCGGTTCGCTGTCGAGGACGTCGAGATCGCCGGCGTACGCATCGGCAAGGGTGAACCGATCCTGTTGCACTTCGCCGGGGCGGGCCGCGACCCGGCGGTGCACGGACCCGAGGCGGACCGGTTCGACGCGGACCGGGCCGACAAGCGGCACCTGTCGTTCGGCCACGGCATCCATCGGTGCCTCGGGGCCGCGCTGGCCCGGCTGGAGGTGGAGATCGGTCTGGACACCCTGTTCCGACGCTTTCCGGGGCTGCGCCTCGCGGTTCCCGACGCCGAGCTGACCTCCCAGGGGACGTTCGCCATGAACGCGCCCGCCTGGCTGCCCGTGCTCCTGGGAATGGAGAATCCCCGATGGCGCGAGTGACCGCCGACATCTCGGTGTCGATGGACGGTTTCGTGACCGGCCCCGATGACAGTCGTCTCCTGCCGATGGGCGTGGACGGCCACCGTCTGCACCAGTGGATCTACGACCTGGCCACCTGGCGGGCCCGGGTCGGCCTCGACGGGGGCCGGGCCAACCGGGACGCGGAGATCCTCGACGAGGGGTTCGCGTCGGTCGGGGCCCACGTGATCGGCCGGCGGATGTACGACCACGGGGAGAAGCCGTGGGGCGACGAGCCGCCGTTCGGGCTTCCGGTCTTCGTGGTCACCCACGAGCCCCGACCTGTTCTGGAGTTGGCCGGCGGCACCCGCTTCGAGTTCGTACCCGAGGGTGTCGAGAGCGCCGTCAGCCGCGCGCTGGCCGCCGCGGGCGGCCGGGACGTGTCGGTGCTCGGGGGTGCCAGCGTGATCCGCCAGTGCCTGCGCGCCGGCCTGCTCGACGAGCTGATGCTGCACGTGGTCCCGGTGCTGATGGGCGACGGGGTGCGGCTGTTCGACCGCACCCGCGACGGCCAGGTGGAGCTGCCGATCAGCCGGGTCGAGCAGCCCGACCAGGTCGTGCACCTGTGGCTGACCCCGCGGGCGGTCAGCGCGGGTCGCTGAGCCGGGCCGCGCGCGACTCCAGGTAGCGGCGTTCGGGCAGGCTCGTGGTGCGCTGCGCTGCGCGCAGGTAGCGCATCCGGGCCCCGCTCCGGTCGCCGGCCATTTCCAGCAGGTGGGCGCGTACCGCGTCGAGCCGGTGGTTGGCGATGCGGTCGTCGAGGCCGTCGAGCAGGCGCAGCCCGACCTCCGGACCCTTGGCCATGGCGGTCGCGGCCGCCCGGTTGAGCGTCACCATCGGGTTCGGATCGAGCTGTTCCAGCAGCTCGTAGAGGGCGGCGATCTGCGGCCAGTCGGTGTCGTCGACGGTCGCCGCCTCGGCGTGCAGCGCGGCGATCGCCGCCTGGATCTGGTAGGACTCCACCGGCCCGTCGCTCAGGCTGCGGGTGACCAGCGCGATGCCCTCGCGGATCGACTCCCGGTGCCAGAGCCGCCGGTCCTGCTCGGCGATTGGTACCAGCGTGCCGTCCGGGCGGGAACGGGCGTCGCGCCGGGCGTCGGTCAGCAGCATGAGCGCGAGCAGCCCGGCGACCTCACCGTCGTCGGGCAGCAGCCGGTGCACCTCGCGGGTCAGCCGGATCGCCTCCCGGGTCAGCTCGCCTCGTTGCAGGTCCGGGCCGGAGGTGGCGGTGTAACCCTCGTTGAAGATCAGGTAGAGCACGTGCAGCACTACCCGCAGGCGTTCGCGTCGTTCGGCCGGCGGTGGCATCCGGAACCGGGTGCCGGTCGACCGGATCCGCTGCTTGGCCCGGCTGATCCGCTGCACCATCGTCGACTCGGGCACCATGAACGCCGCGGCGATCTGGCTGGTGGTCAGGCCGCCGACCGCGCGGAGCGTCAGCGCGATCTGTGACGGCGCGGTCAGCGCGGGATGGCAGCACATGAACAGCAGCATCAGCGTGTCGTCGTGCTGGTAGGGCAGGTCGTCGACGGAGGCGGAGACCGCCTCGTCGGCGCGGCCCATCACCGCGACAATCACCTCGCGATTGCGCCGGGCCTGGTCACTGCGCCATTGATCAGCCAACCGGCGGGTGGCGACGGTGCGCAGCCACCCGCGGGGATTGTCCGGCAACTTCTGGTCCGGCCAGCGTAGCGCCGCCTCCAGCAGGGCTTCCTGCACCGCGTCCTCGCACGCCTCGAACTTGCCGTAGCGACGGTAGAGCGCGCCCAGGACCTGCGGCGCGAGCTGGCGCAGCAGACTTTCGACCTCCGAGCGGGAGGCCACGTTACCCTCATCAGCCACGGTGCCGGGATTCCTCCAGTGCCCTGGGCGGCAAACCCGCGGGCGAAGCGTGTGGACGAGAACGTTGCTGATTACCGGCGGCTATGTCGAAAAACGAGGTACGGCTCCGACTTCACTGCGAAAGGGTACGCGGCCCTGGTGGGACCGCACCGCCATAACCAGGAGGTATCTTCCATGCAGGACGAGATCGTGGCGCCTACCGACACGGCTACCGCCGTGGCCGCGCAGCTGCGTGCGGGCGTCGTCGGCGAGGTGATCGAGCCGAGCGACCCCGGTTACGACCAGGCCCGCACGATTTTCCAGGGCGGCATCGATCGGCGACCCGCCGTGATCGTCAAGGCGGTCAACGCCGCCGACGTCGCGCATGTCGTCTCGGTGGCCAGCGGGTCGGAGCTGCCGCTTGCGGTTCGCAGTGGCGGCCACAGCCTCTACGGCGTCTGGGACGACGCGATCGTCCTGGACCTCTCGAAGATGAACGCGTTGGAGATCGACGCCGACAGTCGTACCGCCTGGGCGGAGCCCGGTGTGCTCGCCGGCGAATACACCGAGGCGGCCGGCGAGCACGGCCTGGTCACCGGTTTCGGCGACACCGCCTCGGTCGGCCTGGGCGGCCTGACCGTCGGCGGTGGCATCGGCTATCTGGTGCGGGCGCACGGGTTGACCATCGACAACCTGATCGGCGCCGACGTGGTGACCGCAGACGGCCGGCAGCTCACTGTCGACGCCGACAACCACCCCGACCTGTTCTGGGCGATTCGTGGCGGCGGCGGCAACTTCGGTGTCGTCACGAAGTTCCGCTACCGGCTGCACTCCGTGCCGACGGTGCTCGGCGGCCTGCTGGTGCTGCCGGCGACCCCGGAGGTCGTGGCGGAATACCTGCGCATCTCGCTGGAGGCGCCCGACGAGCTGTCCAGCATCATCAACATCATGCCGGCGCCGCCGATGCCCGGCGTGCCCGACGAGGCGGTCGGTCAGCTGGTGATCCTCGCGATCATCGTCTACGCCGGTGACCCGGAGGAGGGCGCCAAGGTGCTGGCGCCGATCCGTGAGCTGGGTGTGCTGGCCGACATGGTCCAGCCGATGCCCTTCAGTGGCATCTACCAGCCGGAGGACCCGAACTACCACCCGCTGACGTTCAGCCGGACCAACTTCGTCGACGAGGTCGACGTGGCCACGGCCGGTCGGATCCTGGAGACGCTGCAGACCTCGTCGGCGAGCATGCCCGTCGCCCAGCTGCGTCCGCTCGGTGGGGCGATGGCGCGGGTGCCGTCCGACGCGACCGCGTTCGCGCACCGCGATCGCAGGATCATGTTTACCGCGGCTGTCGTGTTCGAGAAGCCGGAGGAGGCCGCCGAGCACCGCGCCTGGGTCGACGAGTTCGCCAAGGTCGTGCAGCGGCCGGGTGGCGGCAGCTACGTCAACTTCCTCTACGACGATGCCGCCGAGCGCATCCACGAGGCCTACCCCGACGCCACGTACGCGCGGCTGGTGGAGCTGAAGCGCACGTACGACCCGAACAACCTGTTCAAGCTCAACGGCAACATCTCGCCCTCCTGAGCAACCCGCACGAGCGGTCGTGCATACCGCATCCTCGGAGATGACGACCGATTTCGACGGGTGCCAGAGTCGTAGGCGATTAACGGGTGGAAGTTTCGCCGGCGTTCCCCGCCCCCTCGGGGAACGCCGGCGATCCCGTGAATCACGGCGATCCGCCAACCCCTTGACGACCTACGACCCGAGGGACCCCTCCATGACGCAGAACGCGGAGAAAGCCACCATTCGGGTGGGCCGGTCGCCGGCGCACGAGGCGATCGAACCATCACCATCGGTCCCACCGTCGGCCCCGTCGTCGTCGATCTGGCGTCAGCCCTACCTGTGGCTCGTCGTCCTCGCCGGCGCCGTCGTCTTCAACCTGCTGTACGCGTTCCCGCGCTACTTCAGCACGGACTCCGCCAACAGCCGCAGCATCCTCGACCCCGGCGTCCCGGTGCACTACAGCTTGGTCGTCGCGCACGTGATCACCGGGAACATCGCGATGATCACGGTGTTCCTCCAGTTCTGGGGCTGGCTGCGCCGCAACCACCCGAAGGTCCACCGGATCAGCGGCCGCGTCTACATCTTCGGCGGGGCCCTCCCGTCGGCTGCCCTGGGCGTGTTCACCCTGATCCCGCTGCGCGCCGACCACCAGGGCAGCATCGGCATCGTCACGATGGGCGTGGCCTGGCTCGCCACGACCATCACCGGTCTGGTGATGGTCCGCAAGGGACGCTACGCCGAGCACCGCCGCTGGATGGCGTACAGCTTCGCCTTGGCGTTGGGCACCACCTGGGGCCGCATCCTGGTCGGCATGTTCACCATCTGGCCCACGATGCCGCTGGCCATCAGCGTGATCGTCGAACTCGCCAACTGGCTCGGCTGGGTCCTCAACCTGGTGGTCGCACACTGGATCATCGAACGGATGGCCAAGCGCCGGCACAATCCGGACGGCACCGAGGTCGTCACGTACCCCGCTCCCGCCTGAGGCCCCCGCACCACGCACGACGAAAGCCGTCCCCCGACCCCCGGGGCGGCTTTCGTCGTGTCCGGCGGCACTTTCCCGGGGGCTTGTGGTCGACGACGGCAGCGACGACGAATGGCCGGACGCGTCCGGCCATTCGTCGTTCGTCGGTGGGTGGTCAGGCGTTGAGCCGACCGAAGTGCGCCTGGGTGTAGACGCGGGGGAGAGCCGTCGTCAGGAGCACCGCGAAACCCGCGTGGCTGTGGCAGGTGGACAGGTCACGCCAGACCCGTTCCAGGCGCCCGTCGCCGGTGACCGAGCTGGTCCCCGCCGTGGGCTGGATGACCGCCTCGACGCCGCGCCAGGCCAGTTCCGCCGCCTCGCGGCAGATCATCGCGATCCGCAGGTCCTCCTCCAGGGTGAAGGCGGCCGGTTCGCGGGTGGTCAGCTCGTGCCACTGGCGGATCGCGCTCAACGTGATCGCCTCGGCGGCCGAGATCATGGCCGTGGCCTGGCCGAACCACCGTTGGTAGTCCGGGTCGTCGACGCGCAGGGTGATCGGTGGCGTCGAGGTCTTGCGGGTGGAGAGGACCTCGCCGTACGCCTCCAGCGCGCCCTGCGCGATCCCGACCCCGAGCGTTGCGCCTTCCAGACACATCGAGCTCATCGGCGCCCCGCCGTACTGCGGGTGGGCGTGCAGGGCGCTCCCACTGGTCCCGGACGTCACCGAGACCTCGCCCAGGTGGGTGTGATCGAGGCCGAAGTGGTCCGGGATCTCGGCCCGTTCGAAGCGGACGCTGTGCGAGCCGCTGCCCTTGAGCCCCAGTTGCCCGCCCCAGTCGTCGAGACGGGTCCAGGTGCCCCGCCGTGCGATGAACAGCAGCGGATGGGGTGGTTCGCCGTCGTCGCCAGCGACCATCGCGTGGCCGATGAAGTGGGTGGCGTAGGGGATGCCGGAGCAGTAGTTCCACGTCCCGTCGATGATCCAGCCACCGTCGGGGGAGCGGGTGGCGGTCCCGCCGGGAGCGATCACCGCCGGTGCGATGAAGTCACCGCCCCGGAACAGCTCGTCCTGTGCCTTCTCCTCGAACAGCATCGCGGTCACCAGCGAGTGGGCCGCGCCGAGGCAGAACATCCAGGCGGTCGACGGGCAGCCTCGGGCCAGGATCATCACCACCCGCAGGAACGTCTCGAACTCGAACTCGTACCCGCCGTACCGCCGGGGCACGGTGATCCGGTAGAAGCCCGCGTCCCGGAACATCTCGTGGACGTCCTCACCGTAGAACGTCCGACGCTCCACCTCGGACTGCCGCGCCAGGAGTTCGGGAACCATCGCCTCGGCGCGGGCGATCAGGTCGGCCGGCGTGAGATCCGGCTCGGGCACCGGGGGGAATCCTGGATCGGTCACCGCGGGCCTCCTCATCCGAGTGGCCTTCCGGCGGTGATGACGGCGTAACCGACCTTGCCCGCCCCGGCCTCGAAGTAGTAACCGAGCGCCTTGCCCAGCTCGTCGACCGCCTCGGCGCCGAACTTCTCGGTGAGGTGGGCGCGCTGGCTCTCCGCCTCGGCCACGTACTTCGGTCCCTTGCCGAAGACCCGCGGCCCGCACTGCAGGTACTCGTGGAACTCGAACCCGGCGGCAGTCAACGCCTCGAGCCACTCCGCTGTCGACTTGAGGAACTGCGCGTTGAAGGTCGCCGCGAACTCGGCCGCCTCCTCGATCCCCATGCTGCTCTCACGGGTCGTCTCGGTCAGCGCCAGCCGGCCACCGGGACGCAGGACGCGGAACAGGCCGCGCAGCACCCGGTCCAGGTCGGTGGCGTACAACAGGGTCTCCATCGCGACGATCGCGTCGAACGACCCGTCGGGGAAGTCGAGCGTGTTCCAGTCGCCGTGCTGGAAGGTGACCGAGTCACCGAGGTTCGCCGAGGCGGCGCGCTTGGTCGCCTCCTCGACCTGCACCCTGCTGATGTTGATGCCGACCACTGTGACGCCGTAGTCCTGCGCCAACTCGAGCGCGGGCGTACCCAGGCCACAGCCGATGTCGAGGACCCGTTGGCCGGGACGCAGCCCGAGGGATTCACCGACCCGGCGGGTGATCCGCTGGGACGCCTCCCGCATGGACGCCTCGTCCACCGCGTCGTACCAGTACGCGAGGTGAACCTGCCCGTCGTTGAACGCGTTGGACATCGGCGTCGACTCGTCGTACATCGTCGCGATGTCGATCGGCGCGGTTGTGGTGTTCTCCATCCCTCTCCCACTTTCCTTGTCGGGCCGCCGACCGTCAGGACGGGCGGCGTTCGGCGGTGACGAAGACGAACGTGCCCGGGTACGACTCGGCGATGATGGTCAGGCCGGCGTCGTCGAGCCACTGCTTGATCTCGGCGATCTCGAAGAGCACGAACCCGTCCGGGCGGGCGGGGAAGTGGTGCGACCGCTGGTAGTAGCGGTAGACCGGCGAGTCGTCCCAGCGGAACGTCATGAGCGTGAGGGTGCCGCCGGGGCGCAGGCAGCGGCCGATCTCGGCGATCGCCCGACCGGCGTCGGGCACCGCCTGCAGGGCGTTCCAGAAGTTGACCGCGTCGAGGCTGGCGTCGGGGAACGGCAGGTCGAGCGCGTCGCCGCGGACGGCGGGCACCTCGGTCAACCTGCTGCGCAGGTCGTAGAGCATCGCCTCGTTCAGGTCCAGTGCGAGGACCCGCTCGGTGCCGACCGCCTCGCAGACGACGGCGGTCCAGCGGCCCGCGGCGGCGGCCAGGTCGAGTACGGTGCCGCCCCGGTGCCAGAGGTGGGCGGCGATGTACTCGTCCTCGTCGGTCGGGGTGACCTCGCCGGACCAGTTGCGGCCCATGATGCGGAGGAAGTTCGGACGCATGCCCTGCTCGTAGTGGAACCCGATGCCGGCCAGCACCGCCGCGTTCTGCAGCACGTCGGCCTCGGCGTCGTCACTGGAGTCGCTCTTACCGGCGCCGGGGCGCAGCCGCTGGGACAGGTCGAGCACGCCGTGGGTGATCCCGTAGGCCGCGTCGCACTGCCCACAGCGCGCGACAGTGGTGTCGAAGGTCAGCGACCCCCGGCAGGCCGGGCATTTCAGCGCCTCGCGGTGCCGTTCGAAGGCGGCCGGGTCGAGGTCGCGGGGGTTGGTGTCCACGACCAGGTTGTGCGGGCTCGGGTCGACGGCCGCCGCGGGCTTTCCGTTGCCCTGCGCCCACAGCGCCTTGGCCCCCATCGTGGCCAGCACCGAACGGGTGTCGCCGTCCCAGGTCGTCCGGATCTGGGTGGGGGTCAGGGCGCGGATCCACCGCCTGTCGAACTCGCGCTCCGCCTCGCTGATGTTCCACTCGGCGGGCGACGGCCAGGCCCGCCCGATGTTCGGGTCAGCCTCGTCGAGCGTGTCGAGGGCGCGCTCCAGCCGGGTGCGGTCGGGGGCGTCGAGGCCGAGGTGCCGGGTTGCGTCGAGGATCCGCGCCCGGTCGGTGGGAAAGTGCGCCAGGAGGTAGAGCAGCGCGAGGGTGAGCGGCGCGTCGGGTTCGGTGGCGCCGCGGGCCGCGTCGAGGTAGCCGTCGATGCCCTCGCGCACCGCCGTCGCGACCGGTCCGTCGGTCGCCGGGTGCTCGGCCTCGGCGAGCAGCCCGAGCAGCACCAGCAGGTAGCCCCGTCGGTCGGCGTCGACGCTGCCCAGTGCGCCGATCAGTTCCGGTACGGCCGACGCCGCCGTGGGCCGGGCCGCGCCGTCGGTCCAGAGTGCGTCGACCAGGTCGTGGAAGGCGCCGTCGATCCGGTCGGGAGCTGCGTCTCGGTACGAGCCGAGCAGCTCGTTGAAGGTGATTTCCGCGGTTTCGGTCATGTGCCCGTCCCGTCTCGGCCGTGTCCAGGTCAGCGGCAAGGCGCGTACGCGCCGGCTGCCCGACAGGTTGCCACCCGGCGCGGGGGCCAAGCACCTCTGACGTTGCGCTGCGTACGGCCGACGGCGATCGGCCGTCCACTTCGGACAGGTTGCTGGGAATCCAGCAATCTGGAAGATGCAGCCGCGGATGATCGCCTGAAAAATAACTGCCTGAACTTTCCGCTCTCGAACGACTCACGACCTCATGCCCGGCGGCGTCCGAGCGTGGAGGCGTTCGATCATCTCCACCCACCGTCCAGTCAGGGGGGGCGGGCCGGTGGGCGATCTTCGGCTGCGCCGCGGATGGCCCACGCAACACGTAGGGCATTTGTCAGGCAATCGTGAGGGGAGCGTGTAATGACAGCGACCGAGGCGACGCACTCCGACGCCGAGATCGGCACACACCACAAGCGGCGGTACGCGCGATACGACGGCCTCCGCGGCATCTGCGCCATCTTCGTGGTGATCTACCACATCGGCTACCAGTCCGGCATCAGCGAGTTGCCCGGCCACGACGGCGTTCCCATCCTGGGCAGCCTCGTGCCGGCGTTCCGGATCTTCCTTCCGCCGTTCTTCGTCCTGTCCGGCCTGCTGCTCTACCGGCCGTTCGCGCGCGCCATCATCGCGGGCACGCCCCGCCCCGCGGCCGGCCCGTTCATCGTCGGCCGGGCGCTGCGCCTGCTGCCCGCCTTCTACGTGCTCACGCTCGTGGTCATGTTCTCCCTCAACCTCTCCGCGGTCGACGGCGCGTGGGAGGTCATCAAGCCGTTCATCCTGCTGCACTACTGGTTCACGCCGGACATGGCACAGTGGTGGCCGGGCATGGAGCACACCTGGACCGTGCCGGTCGAGATGTCGTACTACCTGGCCCTGCCGGTCCTGGCCTGGCTGATCAACCGAAGCGCCCGCCGGGGCGCCGACCCGGCCGCGCGGGCCCGCCGCATCATCGTGCCGTTCGTGCTCATGACCGTGATCGGCACCGCCTGGACGATCTTCTGCTACCTGCCGTCGCAGGCCGAGCACACCTACTACTTCGTCTTCTGGCCGCTGGGCTACGCCGGGTTCTTCGCCGCCGGCATGGCACTCGCGACGCTCTCCGCGTACCGGGACGTGACAGGCGTGGTGCCGGCCCTGCACCGGGCGGTCGCCAAGCACCCGCTGCTGTGGTGGCTGGGCGCTGTCGTGGCGCTGCTGCTCTACATCCCCAAGCCGTTCGCACCGCAGGTCGTGGTCGGCACCTGGCCCGCGATGGCCCAGCACCTGGTGGAGTACGTCCTGTTCTTCGCGTTCGGCCTGCTCGCGGTCGTTCCACTGACCGTGCCCGAGGTGCGCTCACGGTTCATGGACGCGGTGCTCACCAACCCGCCGATCCGCTACATCGGCCGCCTCTCGTACGGCGTCTACCTGTGGAACGTCCCGGTCATGTACTACTACTTCCAGTACGGGACGATCTTCGGCAACCAACCGCTCGGGCTCAATGACGCCCGACCCACGCTGCCCTTCGGTGAGTTGGTCGGCTTCGTCCTCTACGTGATCGTCGGCACGGCGCTCTTCACGCTGGTCAGCTACTACCTGGTCGAGCGTCCGGCCCTGCGCCTGCGGCACATCTTCAACGCTCCGACCTCCGCACTGGAACTCGGGTACGCCACGGAGCCCGTCGGCGACGCCCCCTCCACCGACCGGGCCGAGCCGCAGGACGTCAGCGCGACGCGAAGGAGCGCCGAACGATGAATCGACTGATCTCACGGCTCGGTGCGGGCGGTGTCGCCCTGTGCACCGTCCTGGCTCTCGGCGTACCGGGACCGGGCCGGGCCGCGCCGGCCCGGTCGGCCCCGGCGCCCTCGCCCGTGCGCACCGGCACGGTCACGCTGGTGACCGGCGACAAGGTGGCACTCGACCGGGACCGCGTCGTCGCCATCACCCCGGCTCCCGGCCGCGTGGGCACCCCGTTCCGGCAGTACCGGCGAGACGGCGAGTTGTACGTCGTGCCCGCCGACCAGCTTGCGCGGGTCGCGTCGGGGCGGCTCGACCAGCGGCTCTTCGCCGTGTCGGCGCTGGCCCGGTCGGGTGTCACCGACGCCCGCGCCGCCGACCTGCCGCGCCGGGCCGCGAAGCGCCAGGCAGTGGCAACGGATGGTGTCACGCTCACGCTCACCTTCCTGGACCGGCGGGGCATCCCGACGGCCGACTACTTCGTCAGCCTCTTCGACACGGTTTCGCAGCAGGAATACAGCGGCTACCACGAGTCCGGTACCACCACCGTGACCGTTCCCGCGGGCCACTACTACCTGGAGGCGGGTGTCAGCGGTGCCAGCACCACCGACGTGGTGCCGTTCGACTTCTTCGTGGAGCCGGACATCGCGGCGACCGGAGACCTGGCGCTGACCTTCGACGCCCGCGACGCGAAACCGCTCACGTTCGGCCTGGACCGGCGCGGCGCCACCGGCACCCTCGACGTGATGCCCAGCCGCCGGACCGGCGTCGCGGCGGTCGGCTCCACAGTGCATGGCCCGCAGGAGGAGATCCGCGTCCGTCCGTCACGGACGGCAGCGGCCGGCCAGTTCACCTTCACCGTCGCCGCTCACCTGGGCAAACCGGACGGCAACGGTGGTTTCCTCGGCTCGCCGTACCAGTACCACCTGCAGTGGAGCGAGGACGGCGCGGTACCGGCGAACCTGCACCGCGTGTTCCGCGACGCCGATCTGGCCAAAGTGCGCAACGTCATCGCCGCGCAGGTGCCCGGCGCTGTCGACCGCAAGCTCTATTCGGCGTACGTGCAGCCACCGGCGACCATCACCGAATTCACCTCACCTGGCGCGGCGTTCTTCGAGGACGTGTACGAACTGGATGCGGACAACAACCTCAACTGGCAGATCGCCGACCTGCCCCGACAAGCCGGCATCGCCGGCAGCACCCGTACCGAGAAGTGGAATGTCGGGCCATTCGGGCCGGCCTTCGCCACCAGCCCGGTGCTGCCCGTGGTGTGGTGTGGCCGTTTCGGTGACCAGATGAACTTCGAGATTCCGCACTTCTCCGACCAGAATCCCGACCACTTCGGATTTTCCGGCACGCTGGCCGAAGAAATGCGGATGTTCCGCAACGGGCAGCCGCTGATCTCCCAGGACTCCGAGTTCGGGATCTTCACGGTGCCGCCGGCGACCGCCACCTACCGCCTGGAGACCCGGTCCACCCGGGACACCTCGCCGTTCTCGACCGAGGTGCGGGGCGCCTGGACGTTCCGGTCCGGGCACGTCGCGGGCGGCCCGGCCAACGAGGCTGCGCTGCCGATGGCGGCACTGCGCTTCGCGCCCG
This sequence comes from Micromonospora sp. NPDC005171, assembly GCF_040608575.1. Taxonomy (NCBI): domain Bacteria; kingdom Bacillati; phylum Actinomycetota; class Actinomycetes; order Micromonosporales; family Micromonosporaceae; genus Micromonospora; species Micromonospora sp. NPDC005171. Next base: position 55,488 of record NZ_JBEXIM010000007.1, read on the forward strand.
CGCTCGATCAGCAGAACCGGGCGGCAGCCGGCCAGCGGTTCAAGATTCCGATGTACCTGCAGGCGCAGCAGGGAGCTGTCCTGGGCGAGTGGGGCAGCGTCACCCTCGACGCGTCGTACGACGACGGCGCGACCTGGCAGGCGGCCCCCGTGGTGAAGACCGCCAGAGGCTTCACCGCGACGGTCACGCATCCGGCGACGACTGGATTCGTGTCGCTGCGGGCCAGCGCCACCGACAGCCTGGGCAACAAGACGGAACTCACGATTATCCGCGCGTACCTCTTGAAGTAAAGGGCCGAAAAACCGCACCTTCGGAGTGCAGCCCGCACTCTCGAAGATGGCGCATCTCCCATCGGCTGTGACGATGAAGTGCGGTCCCGGGAATCTCCTTATCCGGTCGATTCCCGGGACCACCCGATTCGGTCGGACCCGAAAGGGGTGAGTGGTGGGTATGAGTTCCGTCGACATCGACCGCGATGAACCAATAGCGATCGTCGGGATGGGTCTGCGTTTTCCCGGCGGCATCAACTCTCCGCAGACGTACTGGGATTTCCTCGCCGCCGAGCGCAATGCGTTGCGCGAGGCGCCGCAGGAACGGTGGGACGGTTACGCCGCGATCAGCCCGGCGCACGCCGCAGCGACGCGGCGGGCGCTGAAGTACGGCAGCTACCTCGACGACGTGGCGGGCTTCGACGCCGAGTTCTTCGGGGTTTCCCCGCGCGAGTCCGAGCTGATCGACCCGCAGCAGCGCATCACCCTGGAGGTGGCCTGGGAGGCGCTCGAGCACGCAGGCATCCTGCCGCACTCGCTCGCCGGCAGCGACACCGCCGTGTTCATGGGTGTCTGCACCGATGACTACGGCCGCCGCATGCTGGAGGACCTACCTCGGCTGGAGGCGTGGATGGGCATCGGCTCGTCCATGTGCGGTGTGGCGAACCGGCTGTCGTACGTGCTGGACCTGCGCGGCCCGAGCGTCGCGGTCGACACGGCCTGCTCCGCCTCGCTGGTCGCCATTCACCAGGCCTGCCAGGCGCTCCGGCTCGGCGAGACGGACCTGGCGTTGGCCGGGGGCGTGATGTTGGTGGCCAGCCCGGCGTACCTGCTGGTGCTCGAGGCTGCCGGCGCGCTCGCGCCGGACGGCCGGTCCAAGGCGTTCGACGCGTCCGCCGACGGCTACGGCCGAGGCGAGGGCTGCGGGGTCCTCGCCCTGAAGCGGCTGTCGCAGGCGCGGCGTGACGGGGACCGGATCCACGCGTTGATCCGGGGCAGCGCGGTCTGCCAGGACGGGCGTACCAACGGCATCATGGCGCCGAGTCAGGAGGCGCAGGAGGAGTTGGTGCGCCGGGCCTGCCGGGCCGCCGGTGTGTCGCCCGCCTCGCTCGACTACGTGGAGGCGCACGGCACGGGCACCGGGCTGGGTGATCTCGTGGAGATCGGCGCCCTGTCCACGGTTGCCGGGGCCGACCGTTCACCGGAGGCTCCGCTGCTGGTCGGCTCGGTCAAGACCAACATCGGGCACCTGGAGGCCGCCTCCGGTGTCGCCGGCCTGATCAAGATGGTGCTCTCGATGCAGCACGGCGCGATCCCGGCCACGCTGTCCGCCACCGTGCCGAACACCGAGATCCCCTGGGAGACCTCCGGCCTGTCAGTGGTCGACAGGCTGACGCCGTGGCCGGACAACCCCGGCCCCCGGCGGTCCGGCACCGGCAACTACGGCTACGGCGGCACGATCGCCCACGTCATCATCGAGGAGGCTCCGCAGGAGACGAGCGCCGTTGCGCAGCCGAGCACCCCCACGAGTGTCGACGAGAGCGAGCGGGTCTATCCGCTCTCCAGCGCGACCCTCGCCGGCGTCGCCGCGAACGCGGGTGCGCTGGCCGACTGGGTGGAGCGTTCCGACGCGGACCTCGCCGACATCGGTCACACGCTGGCCCACCGCCGACAGGCGCTCAACGCCCGGGCCGCGGTCGTCGCCGCAGGCCGCGCCGAACTCGTCAACCGACTCCGCAAGCTCGCCACGGGTACGGCTGCCGCAGGCGTGGCCACCGGTACGCTCGCGCGTGGCGCCGCCGCCGACGCGGTGTGGGTGTTCTCCGGGCACGGGGCGCAGTGGGTCGGGATGGGCCGGGAACTGCTCGACAGTGAGCCGGCGATGGCCGAGACGATGGCTGAGCTGGGGCCGGTGTTCCGCGCCGAGCTGGGCTTCGATCCCCGCGTAGCCCTGCTGGAGGACGACTTCACCGAGGTCGGCCGGGTGCAGGCGATGACGTTCGCGATCCAGGTGGGGCTGACGCGGATCTGGGAGAGTTACGGCCTGCGTCCGGCGGCGATCGTCGGGCACTCGATCGGCGAGATCGCAGCCGCGGTCGCGGCCGGCATGCTCGACCTGCCGCAGGCGGCGCACCTGGTCTGTCGTCGGTCCCGGTTGCTGCGCCGGGTCGCCGGCCAGGGCGGCATGGCGATGGTGAACCTGCCGTTCGACGAGGTCACGGCCCGGCTGGCCGATGTCCCCGAGGTCACGGCGGCGGTCGCGGCGTCCCCCACGTCGACGGTGATCAGTGGTCCGTCCGCACTTGTCGACGAGATCGCCGACCGCTGGCGGACCGAGAACCTGGTCGTCCGCCGGGTCAACTCCGACGTCGCCTTCCACAGCCCCCAGATGGACGGGTTGGTCGACGACCTGCGAGCCGACCTCGCCAACCTGGTCAGCCGGCCGGCCACCGTGCCGGTGTACACCACCGCCCTGACCGATGCGCGCTCCACGGCGGAGCGGTCGGCCGACTACTGGGTGACCAACCTGCGCAACCCGGTGCGCTTCGAGCACGCGATCCGGGCCGCGGTCGACGACGGGCACCGGGTCTTCCTGGAGATCTCCGCACACCCGATCGTGCAGCACTCCGTCATCGACATCCTTGCCGTGGTCGGCGTCGAGGACGGGGTCATCGCGCACAGCCTGCGCCGGGAACGCCCGCAACGGCCGACCCTGCTGGAGAACCTCGGCGCCCTGCACTGCGCGGGTGTGCCGGTCGACTGGGCGAGCCTGCAACCCGGCGGTGACCTCGTCGCCGCCCCGACCAACGCGTGGCAGCACCGTCGGTACTGGATCGACAGCGCCCGGCCCGCGGCGGCCAACCTCGAACACGACGTCGAGACCCACACCCTGCTCGGGGCCCGTACCGCGGTGCAGGGCACCACGCCCGTACTGATGTGGCGGACGTTCCTCGACGACACGAACCGGCCGTACCCCGGCGGGCACGCGGTGCTGGGCACCGAGGTGATCCCGGCGGCGGCGACACTCAACACGCTGTTCCAGGCGGCCGAGAACGCGCCGCTGCGCGACGTCGCGCTGCGGGTGCCGATCGGCGTGCTGGTGCCCCACGAGATCCAGGTCGTCCGTCAGGACGGCACCGTGCGGCTCAGCTCCCGGCTCACCACCCAGCAGGACGACAAGTCCTGGCTCACCCACGCCAGCGCCGAGATCGCCGACGCGGCGCCGACGGCCGGTCGGGTCGACCCGGAGACGCTGCGCGCCGCGCACCCGGAGACGCTGGACCCCTCCTGTGTCTGGGACCGGCTCGCCGCGATCGGGGTGGTCGGTATCGGCTGGCCGTGGGAGGTCGAGGCCGTACGCCGACACGCGTCCGGCATGCTCGCGACAGTCGTCGCGGACCCCACCGGCGGTCAGTCGGAGCGGACCTGGGCTTCGCTCACCGACGCGGCGCTCTCGGTGGCGCCGGTCATCTTCCCCGGCGACCCGCTGTTGCGGATGCCGGGCTGGCTGACCGAGGCCACGCTGGTGTTGCCGCCGCCACCGAAGGCGTTGATCGCGGTACGGCTGATCGCTGGGTCCGACGACGAGGTGGAGGTCGACGTCGAGGTGCGGACCCTCGACGGTGACCTGGCCGCCCGGTTCACCGGCGTCCGGTTCGGCGCGGTGCGCAAGCAGGTGCTCATCGATCTCGGTCCCGAGGAGGAGCAGACCGCCGAGGAACAGGTCTGGCAGACGCTGTCCGGTCCGGAATTGCGGGACTTCGTGCTCGCCGCGGTCCGCGAGGTGGCCGCCGGTGAGGTACGCATCCCGTTGGAGGACCTCGACGTGCACCGGCCGCTGGCGGAACTGGGCGCGGACTCGCTGATGACGGTGGCTATCCAGCTGCGGTTGGAGCGGCGGTTCCGCACGCCGGTCCCGTCGACGCTGCTGTGGAACCGACCGACCGTGGCGGCGGTCGCCGAGTACCTGACCGACGAACTGACCGCCGACGTCAAGTAGCAGTCACAGAGGGGAGCGACCACCGTGCCCGAGCCTGATCCGCATGCCAGGATGATGGCGATCCTGCATGCGCCGCTGATCACGCAGATGGTGGTCGCCGTCGCCGAGCTGGGCATCGCCGACCAGCTCGCCGACGGGCCCCAACCGGTCGAGGCGTTGGCCGCGAAGGCCGACGCCCGTCCGGACGCCCTGCACCGGATTCTGCGGGCGCTGGCCGGCGTCGGTGTGGTCGCGCAACCGGAGCCGGGTGTCTACGGTCCGACGCCGTTGCTCGACACCCTGCGCACGGACGCGCCGGGCTCGCTCAACGCGTGGGCCCGGTTGTGGGGGCTGCCCGAGCGTCAGGCAGCCCTCACGGCCCTCACGCTCGGCCTGCGCGACGAACGTCCGCCGTTCGAACAGATCCACGACCTGTCCTGGTGGGCCCACCTCGAACGGCGACCCGAGCAGGCGGCGGTCTTCCGCGACGCGATGGGTGATCTCTCCCGCCAACTGCACGCGCAGGCGGTCGCCGCGTACGACTTCTCCGGCGTGCGCCGGGTCTGTGACGTCGGCGGTGGCACTGGCAGTCTGGTGGCCACTCTGCTGCGGTCGTACCCGACGCTGACCGCTGTGCTCCTGGACCGGCCTGCGGTCGTCGCGCACGCCGACGCGGTGCTCGATGCGGCCGGTGTCGCCGACCGGGTGACCGTCGAGAGTGGGGACTTCTTCACCGCGGTGCCCGGCGGCGCCGACGCGTACCTCCTGTCGATGATCCTGCACGACTGGACCGACGAGCAGGTCGTCACCGTGCTGACCAACGTGCGCCGGGTGATCGACCCGAACGGCCGCCTGTTCGTCGTCGACGCCGTCCTCCCGGAGGACGACCAGCCGCACGACGGCAAGCTGCGCGACATCATCATGCTCGCGCTGCATCCGGGGCGCGAGCGTACCGAGCGCGAGTTCGAGGCGGTGTTCGACCGCGCCGGCTTCCGGCTCGCCGAAACACGCGAGGTCTCGGCCTCGACCGGTTTGCTCGTCGCCGTCCCCGTGTAGCGCTCAGGAGAACCGATGACCACAGAGCAGGACAACAGACTGCCGCCGTCCGACATGCGTCAGCGGTGGGACACCGTGCCGTACCCGGCCGCCGCCGCGGACAGGTATCGCGCCGAGGGCCTGTGGCAGCCACGCACGATCCCGGGGGCGCTGCGGGAGACCGTGCGCGCCCATTCGGACCGCGTCGCCGTCGTCACGCCGGGCGTTCGGTGGACGTACGCGGACCTCGACCGGCACTCCGACGCGATCGCCGCGGGTCTGCTGGATGCCGGGTTGCATCCGGGCGAGTCGGTGATCCTGCAGATCACCAACAGCGCTCTCGCGGTGGCCACCTGGTACGGCCTGCTGAAGGCCGGCCTGATCCCGGTGTGCACGCTGGCGATCCACCGGCGCCACGAGATCGAGGAGATCGCGCGGCAGACCCGCGCCTCGGCCCATCTGGTGCAGGCCGATCTGCGCGGCTTCGACCTGGTGGCGTTCGCCGACGAGATCCGCAGGTTGGTGCCGAGCATCCGTCTGCTGGCCACCATCGGGGGCCGTCCCGGCGCGTCCGGTCAGGAACGGATCGAGGATCTCGTGGACCGCCCGCTGTCCGACGCGCAGGCGGCCCGGCTGGCGCAGATCGACGCGAACACCGACCTCGACGCGCCCGCGGTCTTCCAGCTCTCCGGTGGCACCACCGGCGTACCCAAGGTGATCCCCCGGCTGCACCCGGAATACTGGTACAACGCGGTCGCCACCGCCCGCTGGTGGGGTTTCACCCCGCAGGACCGGCTCGGGTTCGGCCTGCCCCTGGTGCACAACGCCGGCGCCACCAACGCGGTGCACGCCGCGCACTCGGTGGGCGCCGCGTTGCTGCTCGCCACACCCGTCGCCGACGATCTGCTGGCCCTGATGGACGACGAGCGGGCCACCTGGTTCATGAGCCCGCCCGGCCTGATGAACGAGTACCTGCGGCATCCACGGTTCGATGGCGCCTTCGCCAGCGTCCACAGTTGCGTGCTGACCGCGGCGAAGGTGTCCCGGGAGCTGTTCGACGCGATCGAGGCGCGCGGGGTGCACGTCACCCAGGCGTTCGGGATGACCGAGGGGTTGTTCCTGTTCACGCCACGCGACGCGTCGCCGCACCTGCGCGCCACCACGGTGGGCGTGCCGATCAGTCCGCTGGACGAGGTGGTCGTGCTGGAGCCCGGCACGCTGCGGCCGACGCCACCGGGGGAGATCGGCGAGCTGTGCGCGCGGGGTCCGTACACCGTGCCCGGCTATCTCGGCGTGCCGGTCGGCACCGACGCGGCGTTCACGCCGGACGGGTTCTACCGCAGCGGCGATCTGGTCTGCGCGCACCACCTGGACGGTCTGGTCGCCTACTCGATCGAGGGCCGGGTCAAAGATCTGATCAACCGGGGCGGTGAGAAGGTCAACGCCGAGGAGGTGGAGCGGATCCTGCTCGGTCACGAGTTGGTTGTCGACGCGGCGTTGGTGGCGATGCCGGACGAGCGGCTGGGGGAGCGCGCCTGCGCCTACCTGGTGTGTCGCCCGGACGGACCGTTGCCGACGCTCGACGACGTCCGGGACTACCTGGAGGAGTTCGGCCTGGCCCGGTTCAAGTGGCCGGAGCGGATCGAGTTCGTGGACGCGTTGCCGCGTACCCCGATCGGCAAGATCTCCAAGCAGTGGCTCCGTGAGGACATCGTGCGTCGCCTGGGTGGCCCACGCACCTGAGACCCGCAGCACCCCGAAGGCCGGCCGTACGTCAGTACGGCCGGCCTTCGTCGTCGTGTCCGCCGGAGAGTCGTAAATGAGTAGAAAGTGGCTTTGATGGCAAAATGCTGGTCGTGGCTCCGACCTACAGGTGAGGGGCACGCTTCGAGTGCCATGACGACCGGGTAGGAGGCAGACGATGAGCGATCTTCAGAAGCAGGTGCAGGTGCTGGTCGACGGGCTGGTGGACGACGGCGTCGAGGACGGCGCGCAGGTGGCCGTCTATCGCAACGGTGACCTGGTGGTCAACGTGGTGGCAGGGGTCGCGGACACGGCTGCCGGCCAACCTGTTCGGCCGGACACCCTCTTCTACTCGGCGTCGACGGGCAAGGCGGCGGCCTCCACCGTGGCGCACGCGCTGGTGGACGACGGTGTGTTCGACTACGACACCCGGGTCGCCGACCTCTGGCCGGAGTTCGCCGCGCACGGCAAGGGCGAGGTGCGGATCCGGCACGTACTGACACATTCGGCCGGCGTGCCGGCCGTCCCCGCGGACACCACGATCGAGCAGCTCACCGACTGGAACGGCATGTGTCAGCTCATTGCCGACATGGAGCCCTGGTGGGCGCCCGGCGAGCGGGTCGGCTACCACGCGGCCACCTTCGGCTACCTGATCGGCGAGGTCGTCCGCCGGGCCACCGGCAAGCCGATCTCGACAGTTCTCGCCGAACGCGTCGCCGGGCCCATCGGGATGGCCGACGAGTTGTTCTTCGGCGTGCCGCAGGAGCAACTCGGCCGGGTGGCCCGACTGACCGACGACCCGGGGGGCAAAGCCGCGTTCGCCTCGATGCCACCGGAATTTCCGCTGTTCAAGGCCGTTCCGCCGGCGATCGTGCCGAACGCGGACTTCGGCAACAGGGCGGACGTGCTGACCTCGGACATGCCGTTCGCCGGCACGATGAGCGCCCGGGCGATCGCGAAGATGTACGCGGCGCTCATCGGTGAGGTGGACGGCGTACGGCTGATCTCCCCGGAACGGCTGCGCGAGGCCACCACGCTGGCCACCGCCGGCCTCGACGACGAGATGACCGGCGGCACCTCGACCTGGGCGCTCGGCTACTGCCTGGGCTGGCCGGGCACCTCCGACCCGTCGGACCGACCGACGGTCTTCGGCATGGTGGGCATCGGCGGCAGCGCGGCGTTCGCCGACCGGGAGACCGGAGTTACCGTCGCGGTGACCAAGAACCGGTTCAACCCGATCGAGATGAACATCGTGCAGCGGGTCACCGAACTCGCCGACGAGGCGTTCGTCTGAGCCCTCCCGACGCTGGCCCGCTCGCGGCAGGAGTGGAAAAGCCTGTGAATCGATGACACATTTGGCGGCGCGGCTCCGACTGCACTATGAAGGGTGCCGATCCGGCACAGCCTCTTCGAAGGAGTTCTTCCGTGAAGTACATGCTGCTGATCCACGCGAACCCCGCAACTGTCACGGGACGGTCCGAAGCCGAGACCATGAAGGTCTACGCCGAGATCGACGCCATCACCAAGGAGCTGTCCGAGTCCGGTGAGCTGATTGGCGGCGAGGTCCTGGCCGACGTGTCGCAGTCGAAGGTGGTCCGTGTCACCGGCGGCGTCCCGGTGACCACCGACGGCCCTTTCGTCGAGGCCAAGGAGCACCTGGCCGGCTACCTGATCGTCGAGACCGACAGCGAGAAGCGCGCGATCGACATCGCGGCCCGGTGGCCGGACGCCAGTGAAGGCGGCGCCATGGAGGTCCGGCCCATCATGGACATCGGCGGAACCGAGATGTGAGGTGGGGCTGCGGGCCGGGCCACTCCGCTGTGGCCCGGCCCGCGCCCTCGCCGACGCCGCTGGTCAGTTCGGCAGCCCACGGACGAACGTCCGCAGGTCGGTGACCAGGAGGGCCGGCTGCTCAAGGGCGGGGAAGTGGCCGCCCCGGTCGTACTCCGACCAGTGCGCGAGCGTCGGCAGGATGCCCTCCGCGAAGCGCCGCACCGGTCGTACCGCGTCCTCCGGGAACGCCGCCACGCCGACCGGCATGGCCAGCGGCCACGGGCCACCCCAGGTCCGCGCGAAGTCGGCGTCGCGGTGCGTCGACTCGAAGTAGAGCTGCGCGCTCGACCCCGCGGTCGCCGTCAACCAGAAGATCGTGACCGTGGTGAGGATGTGCTCGCGGCTGATCGCGTCCTCCGGTGCCTTGTCGGCGGCGGACCACTCCTTGAACTTCTCCACGATCCAGGCGAGCTGCCCGACCGGGGAGTCGGTGAGCCCGTAGGAGAGCGTCTGCGGTCGCGTCGACTGGATCTTCTGCCAGCCCATGCCGTCCTGCTGGAAATCCAGCGCGAAGCCCAGTTTCGCCTGGTCGGCGGGGCTGAGTTCGGCGAACTCGGTAAAGTCCGGCGGCGGGAACGTCACGCACATGTTGAGGTGCACCCCGCGTACGTGCTCCGGGTCGGCCAGACCCACGCGCAGCGAGATCGGCGAACCCCAGTCACCACCCTGGGCCACGTACCTGTCGTAGCCGAGGTCCGCCATCAGCCTGGTCCACGCCCGGGCGACGCGCTCGGTGTCCCAGCCGGCCTGCCGGGTCGGCCCGGAGAAGCCGTACCCCGGGATGGTGGGGACGACGACGTGGAACGCGTCGGCCGCGTCGCCACCGTGAGCGGCCGGGTCGACCAGCGCGTCGATGATGTCGACGAACTCGAAGCCGGTGCTCGGCCAGCCGTGGGTGAGCAGCAGCGGCGTGGCGCCCGGCACCTGCGAGCGGACATGCAGGAAGTGCACCTGGGCGCCGTCGATCTCGGTGACGAACTGCGGTATCTCGTTGAGCCGACGCTGGGTGGCGGCCCAGTCGTAACCGGCGTGCCAGTACTCGGCCAGGTCCCGCAGGTAGCCGACCGGTACGCCACGGCTCCACCCCACGTCGGGGATCTCGTCCGGCCACCGGGTCGCGGCGATCCGTCGGCGCAGGTCGTCGATGTCGGACGGTGGAACGTCGATCTGGTACGGGCGCATCGTCCTACCTCTCGGGTTGTGGCCGGCTGACCGGGGCAGCCGCCAGGGTCTGCGCCGGCGGCGGTACGGGCCGACCGGCCTTGCGCAGCACGCGGACGATCCGGTCGGGGCGGAGCAGGCTGGTTGGCGGGTCGATCAGGCCGGCCACCCGGATGAAGCCGTTGGTCAGTTCCGCGTCGTGCACGGCGGCCCGCTGGTACCGGGCGACGTACGCGTTGATCGTGCGGACCTTCGCGGTGCGACGGCCCTGAACTCCCGCGTAACCGAGGTCGGCGCTGGCCGAGAAGTCCCACGGTGAGTCGATCTCGGCGGCGATTCTGCGGAAGAACTCCCGCCAGTGCGGGATCGCGCCCTGGCGCAGAAGGTCGCCGAGCACCACCGACTCGACCGCGGCCACTGTCATGCCCTGGGCGTAGATCGGGTTGAAGCTGCACACCGCGTCGCCGAGCACCAGGAACCGCTCCGGGAACCGGGTCAGGTGCTCGTAGCGGCGACGGACGCTCGCCGGGTAGCGGAACTGCACCGGATCGTCGAGAGGCTCGCAGTCGGCGAGCACCTTGGCGATCTCGGGCACCGGCACCGAGCGGACGAACTCACCGAAACCCTCCGGGTCGGTGGGCGGGTGGTCGCCGAGAATGCCGGTCAGCGACAGCTCCAGCCGGTTGTCGTCGCCGGGCAGGCGGTAGAAGAACGCGCCGCGCGGCTGCGCCGGCGTGGCAGCCGGGATGATCGCCAGGTCGCTGCCGAACGGGTCGTACGGCGCCTGGTAGTGCCGCGTCGTGTAGGCGAGGTCGATCTTCACCTTGTCCTCGGTGGGCCGCGCGTACCCCAGCTCCGCCAACCAGGCCGGCGTGCGCGAGCCCCGGCCGGTGGCGTCGATGACCAGGTCGGCGTCGAGCACCTCGGGAGCGCTGCCGGGTGTCTGCGCCTGGATCCGCGCGCCGGTCACGGTCGCGCCGTCCGCGGTGACCGCCAGCCCGAGGACGTCGCGCTTCTGCAGGAACCGGACGTTGGGAATGGCCTGCACCCGCTTGCGCAGGTGGTATTCGAGCACGGGTCGGGTGGCGGGCACCGAGAGCAGCCCGGAGGTCGACGGCTTGAGCCGCTGCCCACCGAAGATCCACTGGATGTCGCCGTTGAAATCACCGGGCTTGACGCCGGCGTTGACCAGGTCGGCCATCAGGCCGGGGAACTGCCGTTCGAAGATCTGCTGGCCCTTCGCGACAAGCCCGTGCGCGTGCCGACCGTGCGGAACTCCCCGCCGGTACGTCGGGTTGTCCACGACCTCGTCGCGGTCGACGAGCACCACGTCGTCGAACACCTCGGCGAGTTCCTTCGCCGCGAGCAGCGCCCCGAGGCTGGCGCCGAGCACGACCACACGATCGCCCACCTTCCGGCCCATGGTCACCGCCCTCCCTCGATCGCGGTCAGTGCCGCGTCCGGCCGGGTCAGCAGCTCGCGCAGCAGGTGCAGGTAACGGGCGACGAGGTCGTCGATCGTCTTCTGATCGAACAGGTGGGCGCTGAACCCGATCGCGCCGACGATGTCGTCGGACGGGCCGAGATGCAGCGACCAGAGGATGCCGTCGGGCATGTCGGAACCGACCGGCTGGGAGATGACCCGCCGCCACACCGCCGAGTACTCCAGGTCGCCCACCCGCTCGCGCTCCATCACGAACGGCGGCTGGATGACCTGGAAGAGGCAGGGCACGACGCCGGGCCCGACCGACGCCATCAGCTCGGGCGCCTCCTGCAGGACGTGCAGCAGCGGCACCTCGTGGGAGTACGCGCCGAGGCAGGTGGCGCGGGTCCGGGTGACCACGTCGCGGAAGGTGGTGGCGTCGGACAGGTCGGTCCGCAGCGGAACGAAGTTGAAGAACGAGCCGACCGTCTCCTGGAACCGACCGTGCCCGCGTCCGGGAGTGAATGTCGGCACGGTCAGGTCGGTGCTGCCGGTCCAGCGGCTCGCCAGCACGTAGAAGGCGGCCAACAGCACCATGAACGGTGAGGTGTGCGTGTCGGCCGCGAGGGCCGTGGTCGCCGACCGGAGCTCGGCGTCGGTGACGAAGCGGTGCCAGGTGGTGGTTGGCACGGTGTCGGCCGCCAACTCCCGGTCCGCCCCGGTCACCATGATCCGCCCGCCGGCCAGCTTGTCCCGCCAGTACTCCCGGGCCGCCGCCAGCCGTGGGCTGTCCGCCTCGTCGTGCTGGGCGGCGATGTACTCGCGGTACTGCGGGGCCGTGCCCGCGGTGGGTGTCTCCCCGCCGGCCCGCTGGGCGTACGAGCGAGCCAGGTCGCGCAGGATGATCTGCATCGACCAGGCGTCGGCCGCCGAGTGGTGCGTGGTGAGGATCAGCACCGAGTCCGTCTCGTCGAAGCGCCCCAGCGTGGCCCGCAGCAGGGGCAGGTCGTGCACGTCGAGCGTGCCGGCCTCGATCTCGTTGATCAGCTCCTCGGCGCGGCGCTCGCGGTCGGCGGGGTCGACCCCCGGCAGGTCGCGGACGTCCACCTTCGGCGAGGTCACCGGCAACACCCGCTGCCCGTGCTCGCCGTCGCGCAGTACCGACGTCCGGAGGGCCTCGTGCTGCCCGATCACGTCCGCCAGCGCCAGTTCGAGGGTTTCCACGTCGACCCGGCCGTGCACTCGCCAGCCGTCGGCGATCAGGTAGTGCGGCCCGAACGGGCCGGTGGTCTCGCCTGTGTCGAACAGCAGGAGGAACTCCTGCTGCAGGGAGAGCGGGAGATCCGCGGTCGCCGGGGGTGGTTGCTGCGAAATGGTCATGAGCGCGCTCCTCACGGGAGAGATTGGGCGGAGTCAGTCCACGACGAACTGACGTGGCCCGGGCGGACCCGCCCGCAGGCCGAGGCAGTCGGCGTTGTAGTCGTCGAGCAAGTGCTGGGCCTGCTCGGACGCGCGGGCGAAGCGGTCCGACGGGTCCGCGTCGTGCAGCAGGATGTCCTCCATCGCGTGCGTCATCAGGCCCTGAATGCGGGGAAACTCGCCGAGTACGGCCCCGCGCGCGGCAGGTGAACCGTCGGTCGCCAGCAACTGCTCGATGGCGACCCTCTGATGTGGCCGCTCGTCGAACCAGCCGTCGCCGGCCAGCAGGTCGATGGCCGTCGTGGTGACCGGGATGAACCAGGTCGCCTTGTGCCGCTCGGCGACGGCCCGCGGGTCGAGCAGGTGTTGCAGGAACGCGAGCGCGCCGTCTCGGACCGCCGGCTGCACGCTGTCGGTGAGCCAGATCGCGTCACCGCCGACGATGTTGCCCGCGTAGCGGACCTCGCCGTTGTGCGGCATCCGGCCGACCTCGACGGTGAAGCCGTGGTCGCGGCCGGCCTGGATCAGCCACTCCGCCTCGACCGAGGAGCTGAGGACGAACGCCACCCGCTGCTCGGCGAACGCGGCGAAGTTCTCCTGCCAGGCCCGGCCGGTGTTCTCGCCGTACGCCTGCCCGCCGGTGTAGTGGTAGTGGCCGTCGCGGTACAGACCGCGCCACCACTGCGCGAAGGCCACCATCTCGGGCACGGCGAGGTCGACCTTCTCGGCGCGACCGTCGCGGCCGTTGGCGTGGTCGGCGAGCAGGCCACCCTGCTGGGCGACCGCCTGCTGGAAGATCCATCCGTGGTTGGGCCAGGTGATCGCCGGTCCGCCGGTGTGCGCGCTGACCGCCTTGCAGGCGGCCGTCACCTCGGCCCACGTGGTCGGCAGCGCTGTCACTCCCGCCGCCGCGAGCAACGTGGTGTTGGCGTACAGCAGGGTGGTCGAGACCAGCGGGGGAGCCGCGAGCAGCAGGCCGTCCGCCGAGTAGTACCCCCGCGCCGGGGCCACGATGTCGTCGGTGACCACCGGCTCGCCGAGCACTGTGGTGCGCTCGGCGAGCGCCGTCGCGACCGGCCGGAACAGCGGTGCGCCGTGCACGTCGCGCATGTCCCGGGCCAGTTGCGTGGAGGTGTGGAAGTACTGCACGAGGGCCGGGGCGGCGCCACGTCGGGCCGCGGCGTCCACGTCGGCGGGCAACGTCTTGTAGCTCGACTCGCGGATCCGGACCCGGTAGTCGGGGTGGGCGTCGTGAAAGCTCGCGGCCAGGGCCCGGATCCCGCCCACGTAGTCGGGCACGGCCGGGTAGCTGGGCAGCCAGATGTCGATGCTGATGGGCTCGGCGTCCGTCCTCACGCAACAGTCCTCCGGCAGTTCGATGGGGGTCGCCCAAAGGTTGCCCGCCGATGCGGGGAGCGGTCATCTCCGCGATTGCTACGCCGCGCGGTGGCCGGCGACTGCGCACGACGGAAGTCGTCCCGAGCACCTGTTCGCGGCAGACCCTGTGTACGCCGGAAAGACATGTCGAAAACCGCGCGTCGGCTTCGACATGGCGGTAGAGGGGCCTCGGGGCGTCGAAGACCGCCGCGCAGGCTCATGAGGCCGAGAAGGGATCGACACGATGGATAACTCCACGTCGGCGCCAGCGAACGACCTGGCGGGACGTAAGGAATGGATCGGGTTGGCGGTGCTGGCGCTGCCGGCGATGCTTGTGGCGATGGATATCGGCGCGCTGTTCCTGGCGCTGCCGCATCTCAGCGCGGACCTCGGCGTCAGCAGCGTGGAGCAGCTGTGGATCATCGACATCTACGGCTTCCTGCTGGCCGGCTTCCTGCTCACCATGGGCACCCTCGGTGACCGGGTCGGGCGCCGTCGACTGCTCATGATCGGCGCGGTCGCCTTCACGGTGGCCTCGGTGCTCGCCGCGTACGCCAACAGCGGCACCACCCTGATCATCGCGCGGGCGTTGCTGGGCATCGCCGGCGCGACCTTGTCGCCGTCGACGCTGGCGCTGATCACCAACATGTTCCGCAACGAGAAGCAGCGGGGCGTCGCGATCTCGATCTGGGCGTCCGCGCTTTTCGGTGGCACCGCGATCGGGCCGATCGTCGGCGGCGTGATGGTCGAGCACTTCTGGTGGGGCTCGGTGTTCCTGCTCGGTGTGCCGTTCATGATCGTGCTGCTGGCCACCGGGTTCGTGCTGCTGCCCGAGTACCGCGACCCCAACGCGGGCAAGTTCGACCTGTTCAGCGTGGTGCTGTCGCTCGGTGCGATCCTGCCGGTGGTGTACGGCGTCAAGGAGTTCGCCGCGAGCGACTCGGACAACCCGGTCGTCGCGGGCGGCGCGATCCTGCTCGGCCTGGTGGTCGGCTGGATCTTCGTCCGCCGCCAGTCCCGGCTGGAGCACCCGTTGATCGACCTCACGATGTTCCGGAGCGCCTCGTTCAGCGGCACCCTGGTCACGATGATGTTCGCCTCGGCCGCGCTCGCCGGCGTCAGCCTGATGAGCACGCAGTACATCCAGAGCGTCGAGGGCCTGTCGCCGGCCGCGTCCGGCCTCTGGCAGGCGCCCACCGGTCTGGGCATCGCGATCGGCAGCATGGCCACGCCGATGCTGATGAAGTCGCTCAAGCCGGCCACCGCAATCATTATCGGCCTCGGCATCTCCCTGGTGGCGATGCTGGTGCTGACCCAGGCCGGCAGCTCCGGCTGGCTGATCGCGATCGTCGTCGCTGTCGCGCTCGTCGCGCTCGGCACCGGTCCGCTGTTCACCCAGGGCACCGGCATGGTGGTCAGCTCCGTACCCCCGGAGAAGGCCGGCTCGGCCGCGTCGCTCTCCGAGACCAGCAACGTGTTCGGGTCGACGCTGGGCCTCGCGCTGTTGGGCAGCATCGGTGCCGCCGTCTACCGCGACCGGATGGCCGACGCGCCGTTGACCGACGTACCCCCGGAGATCGCCGACGTGTCCCGGGAGAACGTCGCCGCGGCGACCGCCGCCGCCGACTCGCTGCCGGGCAACCTGGCCACCGCCCTCCGCGACGTCGCCGGCGAGGCGTTCACCACCGCGATGAACGTGGTGGCCGGCGTCGAGGCGCTGCTGGTCGTCGCCCTGATCGTGCTGGTGGCGCTGACGCTGCGGAAAAAGACCGCCGCGCAGACGCCCGGACCCGACCCGACGGCGTCGTCCGCGCCTGCCTCGTCGCCTGCGTCTTCGTCGTCGTCGGAGACCGTGCCCACCACCGGTGCCGTCTAGGCACCCCGATACGCCAACGGCGGCCGCCCATCCCCCCGGGCGACCGCCGTTGGTGCGTCCGCTGCCTAGCGCAGCATCGTCGTTCCGGGGCTGGCGTCGAGGCGGAACAGGCCGGTGGGATCGACGCGGGTGCGGACCCGGTCCGCCCGGTCGATCTGCTCCGGGTCGAGGTGCCGTTGCGGCTGCTGCCAGCTCTCCACGAACGTCGGCGCGGTGCGACCGGTGTCCCAGGGTGCCAGCGCCGCCCGGACGACAGCGCAGTGTTTCTCGATCGTCGCGGTGGCCTCGGGGCCGTCCGGGATCGCGTTGCCCAGGTACGAGTAGCGGGCGTCGTAGTGGTCGAGCGCCCCACCCCGCGGGTCCGGAACGGCCAACGCGCCACCGAGCTGGCGCAGCTCCGCCGTGATCAGCGGCGATCCCGAGCCGGTCGCCGCCAGGAACGCGGCCGACGCCCGCTCGTCGAGGTCCGCGAGCAGCAGATGGTCGCCGACGATCGGCACCGGCTCGTCAGGCCCGAGCTGAGCGCGGACCACCTCGGCCGGCGTACACGGCAGCCACGACTCGACCACCGGGGCGGCCACCGCGCGCAGGTCGTCCAGCAGCTCGGTCAGCCCGCTCGGCGCGTCGTCGACTCGTACCTCGGTCGCCGCCACCCCGATCATCGTTCCGCTCCTCAGCTCGGCCGGCACCATGGGTACGTCCGGCAGGTTGAGCACCTGGAACGCGCTGGTGACCTCCCACGGCGCCGTCGCGGCCCACCGGGTCCACCGCCTCAGCAGCTCCGCCGCGTGCGCCACCGGCCAGTACGCCGAACCGGTGACCACCGGCCGCGCCGGGAACAGCCGTATCTCCACCGCGACCACCACCCCGAACCCACCGCCGCCACCCCGCAGGGCCCAGAACAGCTCCGGGTCGTGGTCGGCGTCGACGCGGTGCAGGCCACCGTCGGCGGTGACCAGGTCGACGGCCGTCACACTGTTGGCCGCGAGCCCGACCAGCCGCCCGTACACACTGACGCCGCCGCGCAGCAGGTAGCCGACGGCGCCGACGTCGGCCGACGAGCCGTGCGGCGCGGCCAGGTCGTACGGTGCCGCCGCGTCGACGACGGCGCCCCAGCGGGTGCCGGCGGGAATCAGCGCGGTGCGGCGCACCGGGTCGATCTGCACCCCACCGTCCATCTCCGTACGCACCAGCACCGAGCCGCTCATCTCCCGCGCCGCCGCGGCGCCGTGGCCGGTGCTGTGCACCCGCACCGGCATGCATGCCGTCCGGGCGTACGCGAGCACGTCCCGCAGCTCAGCGAGGGTGCGCACGGTGCGCGCGGCGGCCGGTCGGGGTGCTCCGTGCAGGTTGAACACCGTCGTGGCGTGCTCGTAGGCCGGATCGTGGGGGAAGTACACCTCGCCTGCCATCGTGGCTCCCTGGGTGGTGTGGACCGCTCAGTCGGGCAGCCGCACCGACAGACCGTGCCGGAAGACGTCCCGGGGGTCGTAGCGGCGCTTGACCCGCTGGAGGCGGGGATAGTTGTCCTTGAAGTAGAGGGTGTGCCAGGGCACGCCGGAGGTGTTCCACTCCGGGTCGGCCAGGTCGACGTCGGGGTAGCTGATGTAGGAGCCGTCACTGACGTCGCCGGACACCGGGACACCACCGCTCTCCGCGTAGACGTCCCGGTAGAACGCGCGGACCCAGGCGGTGTTGACGGCGTCGTCGTCGGGTGACTGCCAGGCGCCCGCGCTGTACGACGCCTTCACCACGCTGTCCCGCTGCGCCGCGGCGGTGGCGTCCGACGGGACCGCGTTGACCTGTCCGCCGAACGCGGTGAGCACGATGCCGGCCGCCGGGTTGGCGTACTCCGGGTCGGCAAGGTAGCGGAAGATCGTCGCCAGTTGCTTGTCGGTGTAGCCCCGGCGCAGATAGCCGGCCTTGTTCTTGTAGCGCCCCTTCGGGTCGCTGGGCCAGCTGTACGAGGGCATCCAGCTCGCCATCCAGTCGACCACGTCCCGGTCGACGGACCGGGGGGTCAACCCGGTGCCGTCCCCGATCGCCGCGAGCTGGTCGTCGAGCATCCGGGCGGCACCCTCGACCGCGTCGTCGACCACAGCGGTGAGCGCCACGATGCCGGCCGAGCGGTGCATGACGATGAGGTTGCTCCACAGCTGGGTTTCCGGTGCGCCGACGGCGCTGTGCCGCTCCAGCCAGCCGCAGTAGTTCGCGATGAGTCGGGTCAGCGCGTCCTCGGTCATCCCGTCCCACGACCACAGCACGTCGCAGCGGCGGATCCGGCGGGGCGCCGTGGGCAGCAGGCGCGACGGGTCGTCGGAGTCGACTCCCGGGCTGCGCAACCAGAACCGGGTGACCACGCCGAAGCTGCCGCCACCGCCGCCCGCGGTCGCCCACCACAGGTCGTGGTGCGGGTCGTCGGGCTCCCGGGTGGCGACCACCACGTCGACGGTGCCCGACTCGTCGACGACGACCACCTCCACCGCGTACAGGTGGTCGACGACCAGTCCGTCGCGGCGGGACAGGTGGCCGTAGCCACCGCCGGTGATGTGGCCGCCGACGCCGACCTCGAAGCAGGTGCCGCCGGGAATCGTGACGCCCCAGGTGTCGTGCAGGATCGGGTAGAGCGCCCCGAGGGTGATGCCGGCCTCGACCATGATGGCCCGCCGCTGCGGGTCGTAGGACACCGCGCTCATCGGCGCGAGGTCGATCAGGACCTGGATCTCGGGGTTGGCGAAGAAGTCCTCGAAGCAGTGGCCGCCACTGCGCACCGCCACCCGCCGTCCCGAGTCGACGGCCTCCTGTACGGCGGCGGCGACCTCGGTGGTGGTGCGGACCTGACGGACGTGGTCCGGGCGGCCGGTGAACCGGTGGTTGTATCCCTCGACGAGTGCGGCGTAGCGCGGGTCGTCGGGCAGGATGTCGGTCATGTGGGTGGGTCCCTCCGCTGGGCGACGACCATCAGACCCTCACATTTGCGGGCCGGCGGACGCATCTCTGATCGTGCGAACAGGACGGCCGCCCCACCGACAGCGGGCGGGGCGGCCGCTTCGTCCACCACGTCGGACGCGCTCAGGTCCGGGCGGGGCTTTCCAGCACCGCCGGGTCGGCGTCCGGGTCGGTGAGCAGGATGTGGGGGTCCTCCATCTCGTACCAGCCCACGCCCGGCGGGCAACGGTCGTAGCCGAGCAGGCGCTGGACCTCCTCGGGGAGCGTGAGCACGACGTCGCGCGGCACCGCCAGGAACTGGTTCTCCTCCTGCCGCAGGTTGCCGAGGTCGTAGGAGACGGTGAGGCTGGTCCGCGGCTCGGCGGAGACGTTGCCGCCGCCGCCGTGGTACACGCCGCCCAGCCAGAGCAGCGCCGACCCGGCGGGCATCGCGGCCGGGATCGCCTCGCTGTAGCGCGGGGCACGCTCGTCGTCCCAGTGATGGCTGCCCGGGATCACGAGGGTGGCGCCGTTCTCCTGGGTGAACTCGCTCAGCGCGAGCATCAACTGCACCCGCGTCGTCGGGCCCGGGTGCCGACGCAGGTGCAGCGAGTCGTCGCGGTGCAGCGGCTGACGCCCCTGCCCCGGGTCGATCTGGATGGCCTGGGTCGCGCTGATCTGGATGTTGGGCGTCATCTCGATGCGGGCCTGACCGACCCACATGTGCACCGGCTTCTCCATGATCTGCCGCGCCGCGCCCAGATACAGCGGGTGCAGGAAGATCGGGGTCAGGTGGCTGGTACGCCGGAACAGCGACGAGACCCGTCGGGTCAGGTGACCGTCGTAACCGCTCTTGCTGTAGCGCGTGCCGTCGAGCAGGGGGCCCAGGTCTTCCCAGAGGCCGTCGAGCGTGGTCTGGTCGACGAAGTTCTCGATGATGATGCAGCCGTCGCGCTCCAGCACGGTGACCACGTCGTCGAGGGGGGCATCGGACGTCACCCGGACGAACTCCACCATGGTCGGACTACCTTCCTCGGGCTTCGGCCTTCGCGACGATGTCGCGCGTGAAAGTGGCCAGGTTCGGATCTTCGAAGAGGTCACCGAGGTCCATCTGGACGCCGATCTCCTCCTGGACGCGGGCGACGATCCGCACGGCGGAGATGGACTGCCCGTTCAGCTCGAAGAACGTTCCGTCGGTCCGGTCGGCGGGGACGTTGAGAACGTCCCGCCAGATGGATTCGACCTGCTTCTCGATATCGGTGACGGTCAGCGTGCCGGGTGGGTCGATCGGCATGGGAATCCTCCCGAGATAAGAGCTGATGGTTGCCGCACGGGTCGGCCGGCGAATTCGGCGACCCCCACCGCATATGATGTCGGTGATATCGCCGAATGTGTTCTTCGCTATTGCGCTCTCGTTGGCCGAATTCGAATGGGCCCAGACAGAATGACGGCCGGGCCCGGAGCGATTGCCGCATCCAGGCCCGGCCGCGCCGGTTACCCCTGTTACAGGTACTGCGTGTTCGGCCCCATTCCGCACAGAATCCGGCCGTACAGTTCGAGGTTGGTGTTGGGGTGCATGATCGCGTGCAGATTCAGCGTCTGCACGTCGCGCTGGATCCGCTGGATCGGCACGTGCTGGTAGACCGAGGATCCTCCGCTGGCCGTGCGGAGCACGTCGACGGCGTCCTTGGCCGCCTGGCAGGCGGCGCCGAGGTCGAGGCGCGCCTTGGCGCGCTCCTCGAGTGTCCACTCCTCGCCCGACTTGCCCTTGCGGTCCACCCGGTCGGCGGCGCGGTACTCGTGGAACTCGGCCTGG
Organism: Micromonospora sp. NPDC005171; assembly: GCF_040608575.1. Taxonomy (NCBI): domain Bacteria; kingdom Bacillati; phylum Actinomycetota; class Actinomycetes; order Micromonosporales; family Micromonosporaceae; genus Micromonospora; species Micromonospora sp. NPDC005171. Next base: position 76,346 of record NZ_JBEXIM010000007.1, read on the forward strand.
TCGATCTTGATTTCGGCCTCGGCCACCTGGAGGTGGGTCAGCGGCGCCTGGCTCTGGTCGGGATAGTCGGTATAGGTGATCTTCCGGCCGGGGAGCCGCTCGAAGAACGCCTCCTTGGCGGCCCGGGCCAGGCCCAGCGCGGTCGCGCCGACGGTCGCGCAGGCCACCGGCATGAACGGGCCGCCCCACATGGTGGCGTTCGGGTCCAGCTGCAGCGGGTGCTGACCCATGATGATCGGGACCATCGACATGACGCGCTCCTCGGGCAGGAACACGCCGTCGGCGACCGTCGAGACGCTGCCGGAGCCGCGCAGGCCCGACGTGTGCCAGTCGTCGATGATCTGCAGGTCGGCCATCGGGATCAGGGTCATGATCGGTTCGTAGCCCCCGTCGGGGGTGGGTCGAACGGCGGCGTTGGCGTTCCACTGGCTCTGCGTGGCGCCGGTGTTGAACGACCACTTGCCGTTGAGCAGGTAGCCGCCCTCGGTCGGGACGGCCACCGCGGTCGGGCTGAGGATGCCACTGATCCGGACCGACGGGTCGGCAAAGACCTCCTTCCGCACCGAGTCCGGGAAGAGGCCGGTGATCCAGCTGCTGATGTGCCAGACCGCCACGGTCCAGGCGGCTGAGCCGTCACCGCGGGCCAGTTCGGCGATGACCTCGACGACGGTGCGAGTGTCGGACTCGTAGCCGCCGAACCTCTCGGGCACCCGCATCCGCAGGATGCCCGCGTCACTCAACGCCTCCACGACCTCGTCGTGCAGTCGGCGATTGTCCTCGCTCCACTGGGCGTGCCGGGCCAGCAACGGCACCAGCTCCGCGGCCGCGCGGACGAGGTCGGCGCGGGGCGGAGCGTCGGTGATCGACATCGATCCTCCTCGAAATGGTTGGGGAGTCCGTGAATTGCGCGTCGGAACTGACGGCGGACGCCCATCTGACCCTTGCACCACCGCTGCCGCCACGCATCTTCCGGAGTGCGCTGCTCCCGACCGGGGCAAGAGCCGAACCGGCGCAATATGGAAGGTGCGCCGTTCCGCTTCGGGCAGGTGATATTGACTTCCGTCGTAGCGGCCCTGCTGCGTCCGTCGTCGAAGGGGTATCCGATATGGAACGGTTCCGGGTGGACATTCTTCAGGAGGACGTGGACGATCTCCGCCGCCGACTGCGGGAAACCCGCTGGCCCGTGCTCTTCGACGCCGGCTGGGACCGCGGCGTGCCCGTCGACTACCTACGCGAACTCGTGGACTACTGGTGCGACGGGTTCGACTGGCGCGCGATGGAGCGACGCATCAACGAGGTGCCACAGTTCGTCACCACGATCAACGGCTCGCCGGTGCACTTCCTGCACGTACGCTCACCGGAGCCGAACGCCACTCCGATGATCATCACGCACGGCTGGCCCGGCTCGGTGACCGAGTTCCTCGACGTGATCGGCCCGCTGACCGACCCCGTCGCGCACGGCGGGGACGCGGCCGACGCCTTCCATCTGGTGATCCCGTCGATGCCGGGATTCGGGTTCTCCGGGCCGATGCCGGCGCCCGGCTGGAACAACCTCACGGTCGCCAAGGCCTGGGCGGAGCTGATGAGCCGGCTCGGCTACGACCGCTATCTCGCCCAGGGCGGCGACTTCGGCGCCGGCATCTCGTACGCGTTGGCCCAGATCGACGCGGAACACGTCGTGGGTCTGCACCTGAACACGCTGGTCACCACGCCGGCGGCGGACGGCTCGGACGTGCTCGATGAGGAGGATCGGCGGCGCCTGGCCCGCTCGCAGCGTTTCCTCGACGTGCTGGCCGGTTCGATGAAACTGCAGGCGACCCGGCCGCACACCATCGCGTACGCGCTGAGCGACTCGCCTGTCGGTCAGCTCGCCTGGATCGTGGAGAAGTTCAAGGACTGGGCCGACTCCGGAAAGGTTCCCGAGGACGCTGTCGATCGGGACCGGATCCTGGCCATCGTCTCGATCTTCTGGTTCACCGGCACCGCGGGCTCGTCGGCGCAGTTCTACTACGAGACCGTCGACTACCTGCCGATCTCGAACCCCACCGTGCGGTACGCCCCGATCCGGCAGCCGCTCGGCGTCGCGGTGTTCCCGCAGGGTGTGTTCCTGCCGATCCGCCGGTTCGTCGAGCGCGACTTCCCGACCTTGGTGCACTGGTCGGAGTTCGACCGTGGTGGCCACTTCGCGGCCCTGGAGGAGCCCGACCTGTTCGTCGGCGACGTGCGGGCGTTCGCCCGCGTCGTGCGGGCCGGCTCGTGACGCACACCGAACCCCGGGTCGACGACTTCCGGGCGGTGGGGGAGCGGCTGCGCAACTGGGGTCGCTGGGGCCCGGACGACGAGCGCGGCACCGTCAACCTCATCACACCGGAGCGGCTCGTCGCGGCCGGCCGACTGATTCGCGCGGGACGGACCTTCGACCTGGGGATCAACCTGGACGACAAGGGGCCGCAGAACGGCCGCTTCCGCAGCAACCCCGTACACCTGATGTCGGAGACCGGCGCGGAGCAGGTGTTTCCCGGTGGCTTCCGGTACGCCGACGACTTCCTGTTCATGCCGATCCAGGCATCGTCGCAGTGGGACGCGCTGGCCCACGTCTTCTACGACGGTCAGTTCTACAACGGCTTTCCCGCCGACGAGTTGACCGTCAAGGGCGCCGCCCGCTGCGGAATCGACCGGCAGGGCAAGGGGATCGCGGGTCGGGGTGTGCTGCTCGACATCCCCGCGGTGCGCGGCGTGCCGTGGCTGGAGGTCGGCGACGTCATCACCCCCGCCGATCTGGACGCGGCCGTCACCCGGCAGGGCGGCGTGGACGTCGGTCCGGGAGACATCCTGCTGGTCCGTACCGGTTGGCGGCGCAAGTTCGTCGAGCAGGGGCAGGACGCCGGATTCATGGCCGGGGAACCCGGCCTGGGGCTGGCCAGCTGCCAGTGGCTGCGGGACCGCGACGTCGCCGCGGTCTGCGCGGACAACTGGGCGGTCGAGGCGTTGCCGGGCGAGGACCCGGACGCCTTCCTGGCCGTGCACATGGTGTTGATCCGGGACATGGGCCTGACGCTCGGCGAGATCCTCGACTTCGAGGAGCTGACCGAGGACTGCCGGGCCGACGGGGTGTGGGAGTTCTTCTTCGCGGCGCCGCCGCTCAAGATCACCCGGGCTGTCGGTTCGCCGATCAACCCGCTCGCCATCAAGTGATCCGACCGCCCTGAAACGGGGAAGCCATGGGACGCCATCTCTTCACGTCCGAATCGGTGACCGAGGGTCACCCCGACAAGATCGCCGACCAGATCAGCGACGGCGTTCTCGACGCGTTGCTGGCTGCGGACCCACACAGCCGGGTCGCCGTCGAAACGCTCATCACCACAGGTCAGGTGCACGTCGCCGGCGAGGTGACCACCAGCGCCTACACCGACATCCCGACGATCGTCCGGGAGACGATCCTGGGCATCGGGTACGACTCGTCGCACAAGGGTTTCGACGGAGCGTCCTGCGGCGTCAGCGTGTCGATCGGCGCACAGTCGCCCGACATCGCCCTCGGGGTCGACCAGGCGGGCGCCGCGCAGGGCGCGGGCGACCAGGGGATGATGTTCGGCTTCGCGTGCGATCAGACGCCGGAGCTGATGCCGCTGCCGATCGCGCTGGCCCACAGGTTGTCCCGCCGGCTCACCGCCGTGCGCAAGGACGGCCGGCTGCCGTACCTGCGGCCGGACGGCAAGACCCAGGTCACCATCGAGTACGACGCCGGGCGTCCGGTGCGGGTCGACACAGTGGTGGTGTCCGCTCAGCACGCCGCCGACATCTCGCTGGAGTCGATGCTGAGCCCGGACGTCCGGGACAACGTCGTGCTGCCGGAACTGGAACCGCTCGACCTCGATGTGGACAACCTCCGTCTGCTGGTCAACCCCACCGGGCGGTTCGAGATCGGTGGCCCGATGGGTGACGCGGGACTGACCGGTCGGAAGATCATCGTCGACACCTACGGCGGGTACGCCCGCCACGGTGGCGGCGCCTTCTCCGGCAAGGATCCGTCCAAGGTGGACCGTTCGGCGGCGTACGCGATGCGGTGGGTGGCGAAGACCATCGTGGCCGCCGGCCTGGCGCGGACGTGCGAGACCCAGGTGGCGTACGCGATCGGCGTCGCCGAGCCGGTGAGCCTGTCGATCGAGACGTTCGGTACCGAGAGAGTCGCGCCGGAGCGGATCGAGAAGGCCGTGGCGGAGGTGTTCGACCTGCGTCCGGCGTCCATCATCCGGGACCTTGACCTGCTCCGGCCGGTCTATCGCTCGACGTCGGCGTACGGGCACTTCGGTCGGGAGCTGCCCACGTTCACGTGGGAGGACACCAGCCGGGCCGAGAGTCTGGCGTCGCTTGCCGCGTAGCGCCTGCGCTCCGAGAGCGCAACCCCCTCAACGCCGCAATTCGGGAGTTGAGGGGCGGAACCCCACATTGACATGCTTTTCCGAGCAGAAGGGGGCGGTGGTCGCAGATGTCCATTCACGACACGACGAGCGTGCTTCCTACCTCCGCGGCGCAGGACGGCCTCTGGTTCCTCGATCGTCTGACGCCCCGGTCCCCGGCGCTGCACCGCTACCGGGCGTACCGGATCTCCGGACCACTCGAGGTCGCCGCGCTGCGGACGGCCTGGACGACGCTTGTCGACCGGCATGAGACCCTGCGCGTCCGCTTCACCGAGTCCGGCCGCGCCGTGCTCGACGAGAGCATGCCCGCCGCGATGTCAGTGGTGGACTGCTCGACCGGTGGGCGCCAGGGCCAGCCGACGGTCGAGGCGTTCCTCGCCGCCGAGGTGGCGGCCCCGTTCCTCCTCGACCGGGGCCCGCTGGCCCGGCTCGCCCTGGCCCGGCTGGCCCCGCTGCGGCACTGCCTGGTGCTCGTCGTGCACCAGATCGTCGCGGACGAGCCCTCGATGTCGACCCTGATCGACGAGCTGGGTCGGCACTACGCCGCGGCGCTCGGCGGCGCACCGGCGCGCCCGATCGGCACGGATGCCGCACCGCGGTTCTCCGAGCACGTGCGCGCCGCACGCGCGGTCGAGGCCGCCGCCCGAGGGGCCGAGAAATGGTGGCGGGAGTCCACCCCGCCGGCGCCGGTCGAGCTGCCCACCGACCGGGACCGGGGCGCCGACGTCGACTGGCGGGCCGGCGTGTACCACTTCGACTGGGGCGTCGAGCTTGCCAACGACGTCCACCGGCTCGCGCTCGACGCCGGCACGGTTCCACTGGCGGTCGTGCTCGCCGCCCTGGAGGTGGTGCTGGCGCGCTACAGCGGGGAACGCCGGGTCGCGGTCGGCACCCGGGTCGGCACCCGGCTCGCGACCACGCCGACCGGGCTGGTCGGGCCGTTCGAGAACCTCGCCCTGATCGACGTCGACCTGACCGGCACGCCGACCTTCCGGGAGCTTGTCGACCAGGTCGCCGGGCGTCTCGACGCGCTGTCCGACCAGCGGCACCTGCCGTTCGGCCGGCTCGTCGAACTGCTCGGCGCACCCCGGGACCCGCGCACCATCCCGCTGGTGAACGTGCTGGTCGACGAGGCCACCGAGGAGCACTCCACCCTGCGCCTGGCGCACACCACGGCGACCCGGCAGGACATCGACCCGCCAGGGACGATCGCCGACCTGGAACTGCGGGTGGCGACCCGGCCGGCGACGACCGGTTCCCTCGCCTACCGCGCCGAGCTGTTCGACGACGAATCCGTCGAACGGATCGCCAACCAGGTGCTGTCCGTCCTCGCCGCCGGGGTCGGCACGCCGGACCTGCCGGCGACCGCCCTGCCGATGGACCAGCCGACACCCGCCGCCGATGAGCTGGGCGGCGACGACCGGATCGCCGACGGGCCGCCTGTCGACGTGCCGGTGCACGAACTGGTGCGGCGGATCGTCGACACCCACCCGGAGCGCCTGGCGGTGCTCGCCGACGGCGGCGGTCTCACGTACGCCGGGCTGTGGTTGCGGGCCCAGGAGATCGCCGCCGCCCTGCTCGCGCGAGGTGCGGGCGGACGGCCGGTGGTGGTGCGGCTCCCGTCCGGACCGGAGCAGACCGCCGCGTTGCTCGGGGTGCTCGCCGCCGGCGCGCACCTGTGCTGGTTCGGCACCGGGGACGTGGGTGGTCGAGGTCGTGCCGTGCTCGCCGACCTGCGTCCCGCGTGTCTGCTGGTCGCCGGTGACCCGGACGACGACGAACTGGCCCGCTGGGCCCGCATCGAACTCGACATCGCCGTGCACGACGTGGCGACCCTGACCGGGGTCGGGGCGCTGCCGACGGTCGACGCCGACGCGGTCGCCTACGTCGCCTACACCTCCGGATCGACCGGACAGCCCAAGGGCATCGCCCAGCCGCACTCGGCGTTCGGCCAGTTCGTCACCTGGCTCGGCACGCGGTTCGAGATGGGCGACGGCGCCCGGGTGGCGCAGTGGGTGGCGCCCGACCACGACCCCGCCCTGTGCGAGGTGTTCGCCACCCTGACCAGCGGCGGCACGCTGTGCCTGCCCGCGCCGGACATCCGGATCCACGGCGAGAAGCTCGTCGACTGGATGGCCAACCGGGAGATCACCCACCTGCAGACCGTGCCGAGTTTCGCCCGCGAACTGCTGCGGGTGGTCACGAGCCGCGCGGACCGGCCCCTGCGCGCCCTGCGGCATCTGCTGCTGATGGGTGAGGCGCTGCCGGGGGAGCTGGTCAACCGGTTGCGCGGCAGCCTGCCCGACGTGCGCCTGGCGAATCTCTACGGGCCGACCGAGACGATCGCGGCCACCTGGCAGCCGATCGACCGACCGGTGGATGGTTCGACGCCGATCGGACGGGCGATTCCCGGCCGCCAGGTGCTCGTCCTCGACGCCGACGAGCGCCCCTGTCCGGCGGGTGTCACAGGCGCCATCGTCATCCGCAGTCCCTTCGTGGCGGCCGGCTATCTTGGCGCGGCCGATCCGTCCACGGCGTTCGCCCCGGTCGGTGGACGGTCCGACATCCGCACCTACCGCACAGGTGATCTGGGCCGTTGGCGCTTCGACGGCGCCCTGGAGTACCGGGGCCGCGAGGATTTCCAGATCAAGGTGTATGGCGTGCGCCTCGAACTGGGTGACGTCGAGGCCGCGCTGCAGACGCACTCCTCGGTACGCGAGTGCGGCGTGGTGGCGGTCCATGGGCCGGACGGGCTGGTCAACCGCCTCGACGCGTACGTCGTGCCGGTCCGACCCGGGGAGGGCTCGCCCGAGGTGTGGCGGGCCCACCTGCGCCAGCGACTCGGCAAGGTGATCCCCGTCGTGTTCCGTGCCGTCGACGGCCGGCTTCCCCGCAACGTCGGGGGCAAGGTCGACCGGCGGCGGCTGCCCGAGCTGGCGCGTTCGGTGGGGGCTGCGACGACGGCGTCGCTGACCGACACCGAGCAGACCCTCGCGGCCCTGTGGGCCGAGGTGGTCGACGCGGGCGTACCGGGCCTCGACGACAGCTTCTTCACGACCGGCGGACGCTCCGCGCTGATCCCGGCTCTGCTCCACCGCGTCTCCGAACGGTTCGGCGTGCACGTGCCGATCCGCGACTTCTACGCCAACCCGTCGCTCCGCACCCTCGCCAACGCTGTCAGCGTCGCCGGCGACGAGGACGGACCACGACGGTAGGCACCGGGCATCGCCCATCCGGGCAGGCCCACAAGACCCGACCTGGCACCACGGCTGTGATGGGGTGAGGACAGTGACAACGAACGAGAACATTGTCGTATTGGACGGCGACACTCTCGATATTCCGGGCATTCGCCGGATCGCCGAGGACGACACCGCCTGCGAGGTGTCGCCGTCGGCGCTCGCACGAGCGGGGAAGAGCCGTGCGATGTTCGAGGACATCGTGCGTCAGGACATCCCGGTGTACGGGGTGACCACCGGCTACGGCGAGATGATCTACATGCTGGTCGACCCCTCCAAGGAGGTCGAACTGCAGACCAACCTGGTGCGGAGCCACAGCGCCGGCGTCGGCCCGCTGTTCGCCCGGGACGAGTCGCGGGCGATCGTGACCGCTCGGCTCAACGCGCTGGCCAAGGGCCACTCCGCGGTACGCCCCGAGTTGCTGGAGCGGCTCGCGCTCTACCTCAACCTGGGCATCACCCCGGCCATCCCGGAGATCGGCTCGCTCGGCGCGAGCGGGGACCTCGCGCCGCTGTCGCACATTGCGTCCACTGTGATCGGTGAGGGCTACGTGCTCGACGGCACCGGCAAGGTGCCCACCGGTCAGGTGTTGCGCAAGCACGGCATCGAGCCGTTGGAGCTGCGTTTCAAGGAGGGGCTCGCGCTGATCAACGGCACGTCGGCGATGACCGGTGTCGGCGCGCTCGTGGCCGACCGGGCCATGACGCAGGTACGCCAGGCGGAGATCGTCACCGCCCTGGTGATCGAGGCGCTGCGGGGCTCGATGAGCCCGTTCCAGCCGGAGGGGCACGACATCGCGCGACCGCATCAGGGGCAGATCGACACGGCGGCCAACCTGCGGACGCTCATGCGCGGCAGCCTGTCCACAGTGGAGCACAGCGAGCTGCGCAAGGAGGTGGCCGCCGGCAAGGAGTCCGGCAAGGACGTCACGCGGACGAAGGTCTACCTGCAGAAGGCGTACTCGCTGCGGGCCATCCCGCAGATCCTGGGCTCGGTGCGGGACACGCTCTACCACGCGATTAACAAGATCGGCATCGAGCTGAACTCGGCGAACGACAACCCGCTCTTCTTCGAGGGCGAGGAGATCTTCCACGGTGCCAACTTCCACGGACAGCCGGTCGCGTTCGTGATGGACTTCCTCACGATCGCGCTGACCCAGCTCGGTGTGCTCTCCGAGCGGCAGTCCAACCGCCTGCTCAACCGGCACCTGAGCTACGGTCTGCCGGAGTTCCTGGTCACCGGTGATCCGGGCCTGAACAGCGGCTTCGCCGGCGCCCAGTACCCGGCGACCGCCCTGATCGCGGAGAACCGCACCATCGGGCCGGCGAGCACGCAGAGCGTCCCGTCCAACGGCGACAACCAGGACGTGGTCAGCATGGGCCTGATCTCCACCCGCAACGCCCGTCGGGTGTTGCGCAACAACGACACGATCCTGGCCCTGGAGTACCTGGCCGCGGCGCAGGCCGTCGACATCTCCAAGCGGTACGGCGACCTGAGCCCGGTCGCCAAGGCCACCTACGACCACGTCCGGTCGATGGTGCCGACGCTGGATCGCGACCGCTACATGGCCGATGACCTGGAGACCGTCACCGCCGCCCTGTCCCGCGGCGAGTTCGCCGCCGCGGCCGCGAGCGCTCAGCAGAGCGACCTACGGTGACCAGGCCCTACACCGGCGCGGAGTACATCGAGAGCCTGCGTGACGATCGCGAGATCTACCTCTACGGCGACCGGGTCAAGGACGTCACGACGCATCCGGCGTTCGCCAACGCGGTACGCATGACAGCGAGGCTCTACGACTCGCTCCACGACCCGGCCACCGCATCGGTGCTCACCGCACCGGTGGACAGCGGCGGCACTGGCTTCACCCACCGGTTCTTCACCACGCCGCACAGCGCCGAGGACCTGGTCGCCGACCAGCAGGCCATCGCGGCGTGGGCCCGGATGAGCTACGGCTGGATGGGGCGCAGCCCGGACTACAAGGCGTCCTTCCTCGGCACCCTCGGCGCGAACGCCGACTTCTACGGCGAGTACGCGGACAACGCCCGGGCCTGGTACCGCCGCTCCCAGGAGCAGGTGCAGTTCTGGAACCACGCGGTCGTGCACCCCCCGGTCGACCGCAACCGGCCGCCCGACGAGGTACGCGACGTGTTCGTCCACGTCGAACGGGAAACCGACTCCGGCCTGATCGTCAGCGGCGCGAAGGTCGTCGCGACCGGCTCCGCGCTGACCCACTTCAACTTCATCTCGCACCACGGAATGCCGGTCAAACGGCGGGAGTTCGCACTGATCGCTACGGTGCCGATGGGCGCCCGCGGGATGAAGCTGATCTGCCGGCCGTCGTACGCCGCCACGGCCGCCGTGATGGGCAGCCCGTTCGACTACCCACTCTCGTCACGGCTGGACGAGAACGACACGGTGCTCATCCTGGACAAGGTCGAGATCCCGTGGGAGAACGTGTTCGTCTACGGCGACCTCGGCAAGGTGCAGATGTTCGGCGGGCGCTCGGGGTTCACCGAGCGGTTCACGTTCCACGGCATGACCCGGCTGGCGGTGAAACTCGAATTCATCGCCGGCCTGCTGGCCAAGGCGTTGGACCTGACCGGTACGAAGGACTTCCGGGGGGTGCAGAGCCGTCTGGGTGAGGTGCTGGCCTGGCGCAACCTCTTCTGGGCGCTGTCCGACGCCGCCGCGCGTAACCCGGTGCCGTGGAAGAACGGGGCGGTGCTGCCGAACCCGGAGTACGGGCAGGCATACCGGTGGTTCATGCAGGTGGGTTATCCCCGGGTCCGCGAGATCATCATGCAGGACGTGGCCAGCGGGCTCATCTACCTCAACTCCAGTGCCGACGACTTCAAGAACCCGGCGATCCGCGGATACCTGGACCAGTACATGCGGGGCTCCGACGGCAGCACCGCGATGGAGCGGGTGAAGCTGATGAAGCTGCTGTGGGACGCGGTCGGCACCGAGTTCGGCGGCCGGCACGAGCTCTACGAGCGCAACTACTCCGGCAACCACGAGAACACCCGGGTGGAGATGTACTTCGCGCAACTCGCCTCGGGGCAGATAGACGGCTACAAGCGGTTCGTCGACGAGTGCATGAGCGAGTACGACATCGACGGCTGGACCGTGCCGGACCTCGCGTCCTTCGATCACCTGCGGTGGGCGCGCAACGATCTCTCCACGACGTGAGGAGCGCTGATGTTGCAGGACAAGGTCGCCGTGGTCGCCGGTGTGGGGCCAGGGCTCGGACGGGCGATCGCGCTCGGCTGTGCCCGGGCCGGTGCCGACGTCGTACTGGCCGCACGTAACGAGTCGGTCCTCGCCGCGGTCGCCAAGGAGGTCGAACAGCTCGGCCGGCGGGCGCTCGCGGCGCCGACCGACCTGACCGACGACGCCGCGGTCGCCGCCCTGGCCGACTCGGCGCTGCAGGCGTTCGGGCGGGTGGACGTGTTGGTGTACAACGCGTTCGCGGCGCCGGCCTTCGCCGACCTCACCGCGATCGACGTCGACGCCGTGCGGGCGAGCCTGGAGACCGACGTGTTCGGCGCGCTGCGGATCACCCAACGGCTGGCCCCGACGCTCACCGAGCACAACGGCGCCATCGTCATGATCAATGCGATGGTGGTACGGCAGTCGAAGCCGTCGTTCGGCGCGTACCGGATGTCGAAGTCGGGCCTGCTCGCGCTGGCGCAGAGCCTCTCGACCGAGCTGGGCCCGTCAGGCGTGCGGGTGAACACGGTGATGCCCAACTACGTCTGGTCCGACGGGCTCCGCGGCTACTTCGCCTACCTGGCCCAGGAGCGCGGCATCACCGAGAAGCAGGTCTACGACGAGACGGCGGCGAGCCTCGACCTGCGTCGCCTGCCGGAGGCGGACGAGGTGGCCAACGCCGTCGTCTTCCTCGCGTCAGACCTGGCCAGCGCCATCACCGGGCAGTGTCTCGACGTGAACGCCGGCGAGCTGCATCGCTGACAGATCGGGGCGCAGCACCTCGGCGCCCCCGAGATAGACGTGCCGCACGGCCGCTCGCGGCCGTGCGGTCAGCACGTGGGCCAGCATCCGCACGACCCGGGGCAGCGCGCCGGGCACGTCGATCTCGGCGGCGCACAACAGGGGTACGTCGTGCAGGCCCAGCTGCCGCGCGGCGACCGCCGGGAAACAGCTCACCAGGTCGGGTGTGGCGGTGAACAGGATGCTGACGAGGTCGTCCGGCGTCAGTCCGTTGCGCCGGACGACCTCGTCGAGCAGGAGCCGCGTACCGGCCCCGACCACGTCCGGACTGTCCCGGTCGACCTGGATCGCGCCCCGGATCGCCCGCAGGGTCGGTGCCGTCATCGTCGTACCCCCGTCGTCAGTGCGTCGCGGCGGCGAACTGGCCGGGCTGGCGGCCCGATCCGGCCGGGCCCCGGTACGCCTGCGCGATGTCCAGCCAGTGCTCGGCGTCCGGGCCGACCGCGCTCAGCCGCAGGTCGTCGCGGTGCCGTCGGCGGGTCACCAGCAGACAGAAGTCGACGGCCGGGCCGCTGATCCGCTGCTCCGCGTCCGGCGGGCCGAACGTCCACGTGGCGCCGGACGGGGCGGTGAGCGTGTAGCCGAACTCCACGTCCGGAACCTCCTCCTCACGGGCCAGGTAACCGAAGTCCCAGGTACGTGCGGCGAACCCGCACAGGTGCCGGATCCGGTCGGTGTGCCGGCGCTCGACGCCGAGCGCGTCGGCGACGTCCTGCCCGTGGCCGAACAGCTCCATCATGCCGGCGCCCGCCAGGATGGCGGCCGGCATCGGACGGACCAGCCACGGCACGATGTCGGTCGGCGCGTGCGCCGCCAACGCCTTCTCCGCGTTCGACCGCTCCTCCTGCCACTTGGCGAACAGCGCCGGCGGTGGGGCGGCGAGGTACGGGGCCATCGCGGCGGCGACGTTGGACTCGAAGCTGCCGCTCATGGAGGAGAGGAACCGGCTGAACGTGTCCGGGTCGGACGCCGAGAGCCCCGCCAGGCGAAACACCGCGGCGAGGTGGGCCACCTGGTGGGCGACCGTCCAGCCGACGGCGGGCGTCTCGGTGCGCCAACCGGCGTCGTCCAGGTCGGCGATCAGCGTGTCGAACGCGTCGCCCTCGCTGACCAGATCGGCGAACACATCGGGCTGTGCTGACATGTGGTTCTTCCTTCCGCTACAGGGCTCGTGTCGGGCCGGGGAAGGGGACACCGGTGTTCCCGCGGCCGGACGGCTGGTGCGCGGTGCGCGCCTGTGGAGCAGGTCGGATCAATCATTGGACGGTCAGCCCCGCGTCGTCGTCTCGCTACGTGCGCGACCTGCGCGGATCCGCCACTGAACGCACTCTCGGAGATGTCCGTCCGGTGGCCGATCGGCCAACCTAATCCCTATGAGCGACCCCACCACGATGAACCCGCGCGAGCTCGCGGTGTTCGTCAGGCAGACCCCCAACGGCGAGCTGCGTCGGCTGATGCACGGCCCGCGGCGGACGGACCTCATCGACGAGATCTTCACCAACATGCCCCAGGTGTTTCGCGCCGATCGTGCCGGCGCGCTCACCGCCGTGATCCACTGGCGGATCGGCGACCGCCCCGACGGCGGCGTCGACGTCTACGAGATGGTCATCGCCGACGGTGCCTGCGTCAGCACACCGGGCAACGGTCGACACCCCGATCTCACGCTCTCGCTGGGTGGGGTCGACTTCCTCAACCTCGTCACGGGCAACGCGCACGCGGTGGCGCTGGTGATGCGCGGTCGCCTCAAGACCAAGGGCGACCTGGCCCTGACCGCGAAGTTCCCCACCCTGTTCGACCCGCCCAGAGGCTGACCGGGCCGCCCGCTTCCGCCGACACCGAGAACGACGCCGATGACTCCCGCAGTCATCGGCGTCGTTCGGCTCGGGTGCGCCGGTCGGGTCAGGCGACGCGGTCGCGCGGGCAGTTCTGGTAGACGGCGAGCAGCCACTCGCCGTCGTGGTTGACGAGAATCCAGGACGCCCGGATGGCCGCCCGGTCGGGCAGCGTCGTCTCGCCGGCCGGGATGACACCACCCTCCGTGATCAGCGCGACCGCACCCGGGGCCAGCGCCTTGATCTCCACCGGCGTGCCGGTGACCCGGGTGCCCTTGAAGGGGCCGCCGAACGCGGTCGACATGAAATCGCGAATGTTGTCCTTGCCCTGGCGGTAGACACCCGGTAGCAACATCGACCCGTCGTCGACGAAGATGTCCGCGAACGCCTGCGCGTCCTGAGCCGCCCACGCTTTGACCAGGCGGCCGGGGACCGCCGCTATGGCCGCCTGGTCGGCGCCGGAGAGGCCGGTCACCAACGGTGCGGAGGAACTGGTGGTCATCGCTGGTCCTCGATTCTTGGATGGTCCCGAAGAGGTCGGTCGGATTTGCATCCCGACGTTGCCGAGGCTAGTGCTGGCAGAAGCCGTTCCGTTCTCCTGGAATGCGCGTTGGTCGCGTCCAACTCGGCATTTTCGAAGAAGACTGCGCACCACTGTTAGCGGCATGCTCGGATGGCCACGACAACCACACTTGAATCCGATCGGGGACTTCGACAGGAGGACAGCCCGTGACCGGGCACCGTCGCGTGATCTCTGGCCTTGTCGTGGACGACGACAACCACCGGGCTTTACCCGGTCAGCCCTCGCCGGGGCTGCTCACCGCCCGCCGCGGTGGCTCATGCCCTGTCCGCGGTGACTCATGCCCTGTCCGCGGCGGCCTCCGCCCGAGCGGGGTGTTCGGATGAGCCCTTGCCGAGCCACTGGTGCACGTAGTGCTCGCGCGCCATCCGGTGCACCGCGGTCATGGCGACCTCCAGCAGCACCGCTCGAACCACCGCGGCCGCTCGATCGACGTCCGCGTCGTCGGCGGGTAGCAGGGCCATCTCCTGTGCCACGAGCTGCTCGGTCATCGCCGCGTACGGTGCGAAGAACTGGATGCTGCAGTCGCAGCCGAGCCGGCGCAGCGCGGCGACGACCTGCGCGAGCTGACCGCGGCCGGCCGCGTCGGGGTGCACCGCCCAGCCCAGCTCGTCGATGAACTGGTCGACGTCGGCGGTGGCGTCGGACAGATCGGCGGCGTCGCCGACGAGTGAGTGCACCACCTCGTAGAGCCCGGCCAGGGGAAGCTGGCGGTCCTCGATGCTCGCGATCAGTTGCCGGACGGTCGACAGGTCGAGCTTCCCGACGTGGGTCAGCGCACGGATGAGTTGCAGGCGGCGCAGATGACGGTCGTCGTAGTCGGCCTGGTTGCGACCGGTGGGTCTACCAGGGGGAAGGAGCCGTTCCCGGAGGTAGTACTTGATTGTGGCGACGGGTAGGCCCGTCTCTTTGCTCAGATAGGAAATGCGCATCGGTTCCCCCAGGTAGACCCGTCATGTCGACCACTCTTCGATGAGCCGGTGTCGTTGAATCACGACCGCGTGCCCGTGCACACCGGAAGCGGGCACGGGCACGGGTGGGTGATTCCGCTCAGGCGGCCGGACGGTCGACCGACCGGGCCGGAAAGCGTGCAGAGAGGATGGTGGCGGCCCGAGCCTTCTCCTGGGCTGCCACGACGCTGAGCGCCACCTTGCGTGCGTCGAGGAGCGCGAGCAGGACCGGTGGGTCCAGGGCCGTTACGGGCTGGAGATTGACATCCACCGTGAGGACGGTGTCGTGGGCGATGGCGAGTGGCCCGTGGGTGGCGACGGAGATGGGACGACTGTGCGGGTCGGTGGCGATCTCCGTGGGATCGCCGGTGACCGACTGGGCCAGCAGGTACCAGGTGCCCGGTGGCACGCCGGTGAAGTGGAACAACCCGGGACCGGACAGGATGGTGCACCGGACCGGCCGGCCCTCGGGTATTCGGTCCGGGAAGAGACCGACGAACACGAGACCCGGGCTGGACGGGTGCACCTGTCCGTGGATGCTGGCTGTCGATGGTGTGCCCGCGGCCGGCGTCGGCGCCACGGGAATGTGTGGGGCGTACCCGGCCAGCTTGCGGTACGCCGTCGGTGACATTCCAACGCTCTTGCTGAAACGCGAGCTGAACGTCCCGACACTGTTGTAGCCGACTCGCACGCTGATGTGTGCGACGTTGAGTGACGTCGAGACCAGCAGATCCTTGGCGCGTTGCAACCGGAGTGCCGACAGAAAACGACCTGGCGACACTCCGGTTGCGCGCTGGAATATCCTGGTGAAGTGGAATTTGCTGAACATTGCCGCTCGGGCCATGTCGCTTACGGTAATTTGCTCGCTGAGGTTCTCGCGCATTGTCTCGATTGCGCGCTTCGCTGCTTCCTCAACCGCGTCCCCCACGATTCCTCCCCAGCAATTCGTGAGAACAACTTGCCGGTCTCACCAAAGGCGTAAACTAATATCTGAGATACGCCTCTTCGGTCACCGTCGGTGTCCCGTTGGTGATGCACCGAGATCCATGTCGACGTTAGTCGATCCCGCCCTCGGCCGCAACACTGCAGATTTGCTTGGATACGGAGCGCAATCGTGGAGTAGGGGGGTCTCCGTGGTAGATAGTGATAGTCTCTAATACAAGCCTAGGAGTTCAGGCAGCTCAAAGGGTGCGTAAAGTTCAATCCTCCGCATTGTCAATATTCGCCCGGAGTATCAACCCGCGGGAGCGGCGACGGCGGGCGCCGTGGCTGGCGCGGGCAGCGTGCCGTTGTAGCTGACCGGAACCCCTCGCGCGCGGGCCGCTGCGACGATTCCCGGCATCGCCCGCTCAGCCAGCGCCGCGATCGTCAGGGCCGGGTTGACGGTGAGGGCGCCGGGCACCGCCGATCCGTCGGTGACGAAGATGCCCGGGTGGTCGCGCAATTCGTGCCGGTCGTCGAGGGCCGAGGTCGCCGGGTCGTCGCCGATTCGGCAGGAGGCGAGCGGATGCACTGTGTACGCGCCGACCAGGTCGTTGGTCCAAGGAGCGACCCGGGCCAGCCCGTCCCGTTCGAGTATGTCCTTTACCTCGGCGTCGGACAACGACCATCCGCGCCAGGTG
The DNA here is from genome assembly GCF_040608575.1 of Micromonospora sp. NPDC005171. Classification (NCBI taxonomy): domain Bacteria; kingdom Bacillati; phylum Actinomycetota; class Actinomycetes; order Micromonosporales; family Micromonosporaceae; genus Micromonospora; species Micromonospora sp. NPDC005171. The sequence goes on from NZ_JBEXIM010000007.1 coordinate 92,995, forward strand.
TTCTTCGTCGGCTCGTAACGCAGCGGGCCCACCCCGAGCATCTGCTGTGACAGCCGATGCGCGTTGCCGGTCTCCGGTGGCGGCCCGAACACGCCCTCGTTGTCGTCCTCCGACATCGTGAAGATCGTCAACCACGACTGCCACTGGCGCAGCATCTCCTTCTTCTCCAGGCCGAACCAGCTCGGCCCGGTCGCGCCCGGAACCTGCGCCAGAATCGTGCCGAGCCCGGGCGGGAAGTAGAGCTGTTCCAAGGAGAAGCGCTCGTATTCGGGAAGTGAGCCGTCGAGCTTGTCCCAAGAGGCGACAGTGGGGCCGCGTCCGATCTGATAAGCGGAGTACGCGCGTCCGTCGGGTCGGCTCAGGCCGAGCACGTCGCGCACCTTTTCTTCATCGAAAATGGCGGTATTCAGCCTTTCGCCGTTACCCGAGAAATATCGACCAACTGCGTGTGGCATTTTTCCGAGGTGTGGCTCCGAACGTTGCAGAATGACTGGAGTGGCACCGGATCCGGCGGCGACCACGACAATCTTCGCGTCAATCTCGCCGGATCCGTGCAGAATTCTGTAGTCCTCCCCGTCAACAACCCGGTAATGCACTCGATATCCACCGTCGGATGTCCGGGACAGATGCTGCACCTCGTGCAGCGGGCGGATTTCGGCACCGTGGTCGAGAGCCGCCGGCAGATAGTTGAGCAACAGCGAGCGTTTGGCGTCGAACCGGCAGCCGGCCATCATCCAGTTGCAGTTCGTGCAGAGGTCGACGTCGATCGCTGCCGGCGCCGGGTTGGCGGTCCGTCCGGCGTGCCGGCACGCCGCCCCCCAGAGCCCGCCGGCATAGGGGATGCGGTCCCAGGTCTGCTGGGTGATCGGTAGCGCCTCCGCCACCCGGTCATACCACGGGTCGAGCGTGTCGCGGTTGATCGCCGCCGGCCACATCCGGCGGCCGATGCTGCCCTGCCGCTCGAAGACGAAGCGGGGCGCCCGTGGCATCGTCGCGAAGTAGACCACGCTGCCGCCGCCCACGCAGTTGCCGCCCAGGATGCTCATTCCGTCGCCCACGACGAAGTCGAAGATCCGGGTGTACGACTTGCCGAGTTCGAAGTCGTGGTCGAACTCGTCCGCGCGCAGCCAGGGCCCGCGCTCCAACACCACCACCCGGGCGCCACCGGCGGCGAGGTGGTAGGCCGCGATCGCGCCGCCGAACCCGCTGCCGATGACGAGGATGTCGGTCGATTCCGTCGCGGTCATGCGGGACTCCCCGTCACTGTCGTCTGTGGATGGTGGTCGGCGAGTTGCCGTCCGTAGCTGAACTCCGGAAACCGGTAGATCCCGTCGGCGTTCGGTTGGGAATAGCCGATGGTGAGAAGCCCCGGATGGCCGGTCGCGAAGGCCGTCGGCGTGCTCATGTGTGCCGCGCTGTCAAAGGCCATGTTGCAGAAGAGGGCAAGGCTCACCCACATCTGCTTCTCGGGATGGCCGGGGTCGGTAAGGATGCGCACCAGCGCCGTGCGGTGGTCGAAGGGCAGCGCCACGAACGACGGCACCGACGCATCCAGACTGAGCCCGGTTTCGTGCGCGTAATCGTCGGCGTGCTCGTTCAGGGTCACCGCGAGGGAATCGATCGCTTCGGCCAGACCGCCGGCGGGCAGCTCCAGTAGTGCGAGCGCGCCGGCCGCGACCGCGCCGGCACCGGTTGCGGCGCCCGCGATCGCCCGATCGTCCGGCCAGCGTTTCTCTCCTGGAATGATCGTGTCGGCAAAAGCCTCGATCGTGATGGTCTTGTCTGGAACTTCCACGAAATGCCTCCAGGCCGCAGATTCATCGCTGCGGACATTGTGTTCCTGTCGCGATCCGTGCCGTTCTTCCGTCGTGCCGTCGGCCGACCGCGCACGCCTGAAGACGAACCGCCGGGGCGCCCGCGTGCACGATGGAACAAACCTTGGGAGGTACGAGCGACATGCCGATGCTGGGTGCGATCCGCCGGATGGCGCTGACGCCGTCGCTGGCCGACGTCACGTTCGAAGGCCGGGGCTTCCCGGTCAGGCCGAGCCCGACTACCGAGCGTCTGGAGGCGATCCCACAGGCGGTGATCTGCGGCTTCGAGTGGGGTATCGAGGCGCGTGACCAGTGGGAACTGGAGCGACGACTGGAACTGGTCGACCAGGAGCAGCGCGGCTTCGCCTACGAGGGCGCCGCCATGGCACTGACGGTCCGCGACGTCATGCCGGGCGGGCGGCGCCACCAGGCCCGGGACCTGCTACGCGGCCCCGGCCTGCCGCACACCTTCCTGACCTACATCGGGATCGGCTTCGCGATGGCCCGGCTGCCCCGTCCACTGTGGAAAAACGTGCTGCCGGACCTGACCGGCACCCCCTACTACCCGACCATGAGCTGGTTGGCCGTCGACGGCTACGGCTTCGACCGTGCCTACTTCGAGACCGACCGGTGGGTGGGGCAGCAGCGCCCGCTGCCGCCGTACCCGTGGCTCGGCCGCGCCGACTACTTCCCCCGCGCCGTCGACCAGGGAATCGGTCGCGCGCTGTGGTTCATCCACGGCGGTGAACCCGCCGACGTCACGGCGGCCGTCGAACGGTTCGCCCCGGAGCGGCGGGCCGACCTGTGGAGCGGGGTCGGTCTGGCGGCGACGTTCGCCGGCGGCGCCACACCCGAGGGACTGCGGCATCTGCGCACCGCCGCCGGTGCGCACCGCGACCACCTCGGGCAGGGTGCGGTCTTCGCCGCGAAGGCGCGTACCTTCGCCGGCTACCTGCCCGAACACAGCGAGGCGGCTGTCACCATCCTCGCCGGCCTGCCCGCCGAAAAGGCCGCGGTGCTGGCCGACGAGGTCGCGGCCGTGGGTTTCGCCGACACCGAGGAGCCCGACTACGAGGTGTGGCGCCACCGGATCCGGGCCCGCCTCGCCGCTATTCATCACGAGGACAGGAGGGTTCGATGAGCGTTTGGCGCAGCCTGCGACGCAGGGTGCTGACGCCCGACGTCGCGGCCACCAGGATGGACGTCCGCGGCTTCCATGTGAAGTCCGACGCCGGGCGGGAGCGGCTGGAAACCGTCGGCCGCACATTCCTCGCCGGGTACGCGTTCGCGGCCGAGGCGAAGCGGCCCACGGATGCGGAGCCGTCGCTTGAACGGGTGCCGGCCGGCTATCGCGGCTTCGCCTACGAGGGCGCCGCGATGGCCCTGGCGATGCGCGACGGGTTGCCCGGCGGCGGGACCCGGCACGTCGCCGACTTCCTCGACGGGCGGGCACGACACCACGTCTACATGGTCTACGTCGGGGTGGGCTGGGCGATGGCCCGACTGCCCCGTTTCCGTTGGTCCACCCTGTACGCCCCCGACCCGCTGCTGCGCTGGCTGGTCCTCGACGGCTACGGATTCCATCAGGCCTACTTCGTCACCAAACGCTATGTGCACCAGCAGTTCCGCGACGAACGCTTCCCGTGGCCGGGCCACCCGTACGCCAACAACGCCATCGACCAGGGCATCGGGCGGGCGTCGTGGTTCGTCGGCGGCACCGACCCCGAGAGGGTGGCCGGTCTGCTCAACCGCTTCCCGGTGGCGAGGCGACCCGACCTGTGGGCGGGCACCGGCCTCGCCGCGGCCTACGCGGGCGGCGCGTCGGACACCGAACTGCGCCGGTTGCGGGACCTGGCCGGCCCGTACCGTCCGCAGCTCATGCAGGGCGCCGCCTTCGCAGCGGCGGCCCGGGTCAAGGCCGACCTCGTTCAGCCGCACACCGAGCTGGCGACTGAGCTGCTCTGCGGCATGTCGCCGGCCAGCGCCTCGAAGGTCACCGACGAGGCGCTTGCCGACCTTCCCGCTGACGGGCAGGCGCCGGCGTTCGCGCTCTGGCGCGAGCGCATCGCCGCGGCCATGGTCGCCAACTTCGGCAGTTGATCTGCGACAAGGGGCCCCGCCATCAGGCGGGGCCCCTTGCGCTTGTGTGGTGCAGCCTGCCGGTCACCTACGCGGACCATGATCAGCCGCTGGCCTTGTGGGTGGTTGCCGGCGCCGCCGGAAAGATCACGGACGGGTGTCCGGTGTGTCGGACGCGGCCTGGTAGGGCCGGCGGAGGTACAGCAGTGCCAGCACGACCACCACGGCCAGCCCGTCGACGAAGAGCAGGAAGGCGCTCATCGGGTCGATCGAGTGTTGGTGCGCGGCGAGCGCGTCGGCGGTGGCCTGCCGGACGACCTGGGACGGCGCCGGAGGTGCCACCCCGGTGCCCACGCTGAACCGCAGGCTTCCGGTGGCCTCGCCCCCGTCGGCAAGCGCCATGTGGAAGGCGACGGTCAGGTTGCCCGGCCGGGCGACGGTGATCGGCACGGTCACCGTGCGCTCCGGGCCCTGCCGTGCGTCGCCCGACTGGATCGGGTTGCCCGCGTCGTCGAGCACGGCGATGTGGGAGAGCGTCAGGTCCGGCGCGTCGGAGAACGTGAGCGCGACGGCCGCGGGCGCCGCCGGAACGGCGGCACCCGCGGCAGGGTCGCTGGTGACCAGACCGCCGTCGGCGGCGGCCGGCGACGCGACGCTCGAAAGCAGGAGGACGAAGAGCAGCAGCGCCCCACCTCGGCGGACCACGTCAGGCCAGCGACGCTACGGGACGCGGCGCGCAGCTGCACCGCATCGCCTCGACTTCGACCCGGCTTGGCCGCAGGTGGTAGTAGACCGCGACCAGCATCGGGATGAAGACGATCGAGTTGTAGAACAGGTGCAACTCGACGCGGGGCATGACGAGCTGCAGGACGCTGGTCGGCACCGCGGCGCCGAAGAGGTTGAAGCCGGCCTGCACCTGGATGAGGAGCAGCAGGTGCTCGATGTGGTGCCAGAACTGGATGGCGAGAGCGATCGTCCACCAGGTGCGCGCCCGACCGACGAAGCCCGGCCTGAGCAGGAAGAGGAAGACGAGCATCACGATGGCGTAGCCGTAGTGCAGGTACTCCGAGGTGACCAGCCACGGCCAGAACTGTCCGAGCACGCCACGCGACGCGGGTCGGGGCATGTCGAGCACGAAGATCTGGTACGCCTGCACGAGGTGTTCCGCCCAGTGCGCGATCACGATCACCATGAAGGTGTTCAGTGCGGCACGGTGGTGCCGGCCGTTGAGGGACGCGAGGAAGCCCGACCTCGGTGGGGCCGCGACAGCGGACATTGAAACTCCATTCGTCGGTGGGCGTGGCCCGGCACTCACGGTAGTCACTGGGTGGCGGAGGAATTTCTTTGAAGGTGCTCTTGTGCCCGACCCGAGCCCGTGTCGGCCGGTCGGTTTTCGGTGGCCCCCACACGGTGTTCGTGCGGATCCACCCGATACCGCAAGTTCGGAGACGGCCCCGGCCGGTCGGCATCGACATCCTTGGGCTTGCGGTCGAAGGGAGAGCGCCGTGGGCATGATCATGATTCGAGGCACCCGCCGGGCCGCGGGGACGGTCCGGCACGTCACGCCGGTACCGATCGCCGTGGCCGAGGGCTTGGTGGCCACTGTGTACGAGCAGGTCGAACGCGACTTCGGAATGCTCGCCCCGCCGGTTGCCCTGCACTCACCGGCCCCCGAGCCACTCGCCGGTTGCTGGATGATCCTGCGCGAGACGCTTGTCGCCAGGGGTGCCGTCGACCGGGGAACGAAGGAGGCGGTGGCGACCGCCGTGTCCATCGGCAACGCCTGCCCCTACTGCGTCGACGTGCACAGCTCGACGATGCACGGCCTGGCTCGCGGGCGGGAGTCGACGCAGATCGCGTCGGGCAACCTCGACCAACTCGTCGATCCGGTCCTGCGGGCGGTCGCGGGCTGGGCACGCGACAGCGGGCACACCGCCGCGGCGGTCCCGGTGCCGGCCGCGGCGGTCCCCGAGGTGCTGGGCGTGGCGGTGGTGTTCCACTACATCAATCGCATGGTCAACCTGTTCCTCCCCGAGTCGCCGTTCCCGCCACGGCTGCCCGGCGCCGCACGGACGACGGTCCGGAGGGTATTCGGGAGGTTGATGGATCTGCCCGGCAGCGGGCCCGAGCCGGGGGCGGCGCTGGCGCTGCTCCCGGCCGCCCCGGCGACAGCGGTGCCGGAGTGGGCCGCCGGCAGCCCGAGCATCGGCGACGCGTTCGCGCGGGCCGGTGCCGCCTTCGACCGCGCGGGCCTGCGTTCGGTGCCCGGCCCGGTGCGGTCCCTGGTCACCGATCGGCTGGACGCCTGGGACGGGCGGCCTCCCGGGGTCAACCGTGGCTGGTTGAGCGAGGCGGTCTCGGCGCTCGCGCCGGCCGACCAACCCGCCGGCCGGTTGGCCCTGCTGGCGGCGTTCGGCTCCTACCAGTCGATCGACGCCGACTTCGACGCGCTGCGGACGACGGGAGTTGGCGACCGGGAGCTGATCGAGGTCGCGTCCTGGGCGGCGATGAGGGCGGCGCTGCGGGTCGGCACGCTCGGAGTGGGGTCGGCGGCGTCACCGGCGTGATGCTAGTGCGACGTCCACACCCTCAACGGAGGTAACCATGGTCGCCGCCCGCGTCGTCTCGTCGGTCGTTCAGCGCCAGGTCAAGTACGTGACGCCTGTCGCACCCACCGCAGCCGACGGTCTGGTGGCCGAGGTCTACCGGCAGGCCACCGACGAGATGCGCCTGGTCGTACCGCCGCTGCTGCTGCACTCGCCGGCCCCCCGGACACTCGCCGCCTACTGGATGCTGATGCGCGAGCCGCTGATGACCGGCGGCGTCGTCGACCGGCTGGCCAAGGAGGCGGTGGCGTCGGCGGTGTCGGTGGCCAACATCTGCCCCTACTGCGTCGACATGCACAGCACCGGGATGTACGACCTGTCGACCGAGCACGACGCCGAGGCGATCGTCGCCGACCGGGTCGAGGACATCGTGGATCCAAGGGTGCGTACGCTCGCCAGCTGGGCGCGGGTCGCCCACCAGCCGGCGGCTTTCCCGGCGTTCGACCTGACGCTCAACCCGGCGGAGCGCGCCGAGTTGGTGGGCGTCGTGGTGGCGTTCCACTACCTGAGCCGCATGGTCAACGTCTTCCTGTCGAGTTTCCTGCTGCCACCGCAGCTCGGCGCTCGGGCCAAGCGGAGGATGAAGCGCGGCGTCAGCCGGTTGCTGCACGAAATCCTGCGCGAGGAGCATCCAGCCGGTCGCTCGCTGCCCCTGCTACCCGCGGCCGACCTGCCGCCGGAGGCGGGCTGGGCGGTGGGCAGCGCGGCGGTGGCGGATGCGGTAGCGCGCGCCAACGCGGCCTTCACCGCTGCCGGGGAGCGGTCGGTCCCGCCGCGGGTGCGCGCCCTCGTCGCCGCGCACCTGGAGACCTGGCAGGGCACCGACACCGGCCTGAGTCGCGAGTGGTGCGAGCGGGCGATCGCCGACCTGCCGGAGCCCGACCGTTCCGCGGGTCGGCTCGCCCTGCTGGCGGCGTTCGCCTCGTATCAGGTCGACGAGGAGACCGTCGCGGAGTTCCGGGCCTGGCACGAGGGCGACGCCGTGTTGGTCGAGACGGTCGCCTGGGCCAGCTTCGCCACCGCGCTGGCGGTCGGCAGCCGACACCTTCGGTAGTCGGTCGGGAAATCACAATTATCACCCGGGCCGGTGCCCAAAAAATATCGGCGCATGCCCGGGTATTGGGCGCACCGCACGAACGAAGAAGCCCCCAGCACAGACGAAGAAGACATCGTTTAAGGCCCCTGCGACGCTCTATCCAGCGCGCTCACCGAACTCGGTGAGTCGGGATGTGCGGTGATAGACCGTCGCCAAACTCCCTGTTCGAAGGGGTCGGAACTGGAAACTCGCGCTCACGGCTATCGGTGCTGATGCCCGTTCCGTGGAGCCGTCCAGGCATCGGCGAAATCCCATTACCGAACCGATGGAAATGGGATTCCCGGCCCCGTACCCGTCCGTCACAATCGGAGGTCAAGTAGATGTCGCAGAAGGGTTCATGGCTGCATCGGCGGCTACCCGCAATCGTGGCGCTGGCCCTGGTCGCCCTGCTCTTCCAACTGGGGCGGCTGCCCTCCGCCTCCGCATCCGAGCTGGCGCGGACGGCGAGCGGGTTCTCGTTCCAGCCGGCCTCGATCGCGATGCCGGGGGGCTACCCGCAGCAGACCGTCCGCAAGGTCAACCAGAAGTACCAGGACATCAACGCGTGGATCTCGTCGGTCGGCTCGGGCATCGCGATGAACGATCTCGACGGGGACGGGCTGCCCAACGACCTGTGCATCACCGATCCCCGTATCGACCAGGTGGTGGTCACCCCGGTGCCCGGCCCTGGCACCCCGCGCTACGCGCCGTTCGCGCTCAACCCGGCGCCGCTGCCGATGAGCAACACGATGGCGCCGATGGGGTGCGTCCCCGGCGACTTCAACGAGGACGGCCGCACCGACGTGCTGGTCTACCTCTGGGGACGTACGCCGATCCTCTATCTCGCCAAGGCCGGCGCGGTCGGCCTGACGATGAACACGTTCCGACCGGTCGAGGTGTTGCCCCACTCGCCCGGTGACCGCTACGACGGCCCGCAGTGGAACACCAACACCGTCGCTGTCGACGACTTCGACGGTGACGGCCACATCGACATCTTCGTCGGCAACTACTTCCCGCACGGCCCGGTCCTGGACGACACCAAGAAGGACGGTGTCGCGATGAACCACTCGATGTCGCAGGCGTTCAACGGCGGCGAGGACTACTTCTTCCGGTGCACCGGCGCCACCGCCGGCGCCGAGCCGACGGCGACCTTCGAACTGGTCAGCGACGTTCTCCCGCGCGACGTGTCGAAGGGCTGGGCCCTCGCTGCGGCCGCCAACGACGTCGACTCGGACCTCCTGCCGGAACTCTACGTGGCCCACGACTTCGGCCCCGACCGGATGCTCTACAACAGGTCGACCCCCGGCAAGATCAAGTTCGCTCCGGTCAAGGCGGTCCGTGACCCGCTCGTCCCCAAGTCGAAGCGGGTGGGCGCCGACTCGTTCAAGGGCATGGGCGTCGACTTCGGCGACCTGGACGGCGACGGCCTCTACGACATGTACGTCAGCAACATCGCCACCACCTTCGGCCTGGAGGAGAGCCACTTCGCCTTCGTCAACTCCGCCAAGGACCAGAAGGACCTCCGCGCCCACCTCGACGACGGCACCGCCCCGTTCAAGGACGAGAGCGCGCCGCTCGGGCTCGCCTGGTCCGGCTGGGGCTGGGACGTGAAGATGGCGGACTTCAACAACAGCGGCGACCTGGTCGTGGCGCAGACGACCGGCTTCGTCAAGGGCGAGGTCAACAGGTGGCCGCAGCTGCAGGAACTCGCGATGTCAAACGACAACCTGCTCAGCAACACCACCTGGTGGCCGCACGTGCGCCCCGGCGACGACATCGGCGGTAGCCAGCGGTTGCACTTCTTCGTCAAGTCCGACAGCGGCCGCTACCTGGACATCGCGCCACGGTTGGGCCTCGACGCGCCGGTGCCGACCCGCGGCATCGCGACCGGCGACGCCGACGGCGACGGACGGCTCGACTTCGCGGTCGCCCGGCAGTGGGACGAGCCGGTCTTCTACCACAACCAGAGCCCGAACCCCGGCGCCTTCCTCGGCCTCCGCCTGACCCACCCCGCCCCGGCCGGCGCGACGGCCGCGACCGGGACCGCTGGTTCGCCAGTCGTCGGCGCCCAGGTCAAGGTCACGACCGCGGACGGTCGGGTGCTGCTCGGCCGCGTCGACGGCGGCAGCGGCCACTCCGGCAAGCGGAGCAACGAAGTCCACATCGGACTCGGCAAGGACGTGACCGGCCCGGTACGGGTCGAGCTGAACTGGCGCGATCGCACCGGTCAGCCGCATCAGCAGGAGCTTTCGATGACCCCGGGCTGGCACTCGTTCGAGCTCGGCGCCCAGGCCCAGGAGAGGTGAGCGACATGGCCACCAGTACCGTCACCCCGCCACGTCACGACCCGAAAGTCAACATCGCACTTCGTAACTTCGCTATCTCGATCACGGTCTTCAACATCCTCGGCTTCACGGTCTTCGGCTTCGAGCAGCCCTGGACCTGGCCCTTCATCGCGGTCTTCGCCGGCTACACCATCGAGATCGCGCTGGAGGCCATCGGTGCCCGCGTCGAGGGCCGAGCCCCGCGATTCAGCGGCCGGGGGCTGCGTGGGCTGATCGAGTTCCTCTATCCGGCGCACATCACGAGCCTCGCGCTCAACATGCTGATCTACGTCAACGACCAGCTCTGGACGATGCTCTTCGGTATCGCGGTAGCCATCGGCGCCAAGTGGGTCCTGCAGGCCCCCATCCGGGGCCGGGTGCGTCACTACATGAACCCGTCGAACTTCGGCATCGCGGTGATCCTGTTGGTGTTCCCCTGGGCCAGCGTCGCGCCTCCCTACCACTTCACCGAGTACATCTCGGGCTTCTGGGACTGGCTGATCCCGGCGATCATCATCGTCGGCGGCACGATGATCAACGGCAAGCTGACCGGTCGGATGTGGCTGATCCTGGGCTGGCTGTCCGCGTTCGCCCTGCAGGCGATCGTGCGCGGAGTGCTGCTCGACACGTCGATCCCGGCGGCCCTGGGCATGATGACCGGCGTCGCGTTCGTGCTGTTCACCAACTACATGGTCACCGACCCGGGCACCTCACCATCGGCACCGGCCGCGCAGGTGGCGTTCGGTGCCAGCGTGGCAGTGGTCTACGGCCTGCTCACCGGCTTCGGCATCGCGTACGGCATCTTCTTCGCCACCGCCGCCGTCTGCCTCATCCGCGGCGGCTTCCACTGGACCCTGCACTTCATCGAGAAGTCCAAGGCCGACCGCGCAACCAGCATCGGCACGGCCGCGATGCCGGTGCCGGCGAGCACCGGCAACGGCAACGGCAAGGAACACACAGGCAAGGAGGTCGTCCCCGCATGACTCGTGTAGCGATCGTCGGCATGGCGTGCCGCTATCCGGACGCCACGTCACCCCGGGAGCTGTGGGAGAACGCCCTCGCCGGGCGGCGCGCGTTCCGCCGTCTACCCGACGAGCGGATGCGGCTCGAGGACTACTGGGACCCGGACCCGAACACGCCCGACAAGTTCTACGCCCGCAACGCCGCCGTCATCGAGGGGTACGAGTTCGACCGGATCGCCTACAAGGTCGCCGGGAGCACCTACCGCTCCACCGACCTGACCCACTGGCTCGCCCTCGACATGGCCGCGATGGCCCTGGCCGACGCCGGCTTCCCGATGGCCGAGGGACTGCCCCGGGACCGTACCGGCGTGGTGGTCGGCAACACCCTGACCGGTGAGTTCACCCGCGCGAATCAGCTGCGGCTGCGCTGGCCCTTCGTCCGGCGCATGGTCGCCGCGGCGCTGAAGGACCAGGACTGGGACGACGACCACCTGATGACCTTCCTCGACTCGTTCGAGGCGACCTTCAAGAGCCCCTTCCCGGAGGTCGACGAGGACACTCTGGCCGGCGGGCTCTCCAACACCATCGCGGGCCGGATCTGTAACCACTTCGACCTCAAGGGTGGTGGCTACACCGTCGACGGCGCCTGTTCGTCGTCGCTGCTGTCGGTCGCGACCGCCAGCAAGACCCTCATCGACGGTGACGTCGACGTGGCCGTCGCCGGTGGTGTCGACCTGTCGATCGACCCCTTCGAGATCATCGGGTTCGCGAAGACCGGCGCGCTGGCGACCGGTGAGATGCGCGTCTACGACCGTGGTTCGAACGGCTTCTGGCCGGGCGAGGGCTGCGGGATGGTCGTCCTGATGCGCGAGGACGACGCCCGCGCCGCCGGCCACCGCATCTACGCCACCATCGCCGGGTGGGGGATCTCCTCCGACGGCAAGGGCGGGATGACCCGACCCGAGGTCAGCGGCTACCGCCTCGCGCTCGACCGGGCGTACGAGCGCGCCGGCTTCGGGATCGAGACGGTCGGCCTCTTCGAGGGACACGGCACGGGTACCCGGGTCGGTGACGCCACCGAGTTGACAGCGCTGTCCCTGGCCCGTCGGTCCGCCGACCCTTCCGCCGCTCCGGCCGCGATCGGGTCGATCAAGGGCATGATCGGGCACACCAAGGCCGCTGCCGGTGTCGCCGGCCTGATCAAGGCGGCGCTGGCCGTGCACCATCAGGTGCTGCCCCCGGCCATCGGCTGCGTCATGCCGCACGAGATCCTGGCCAACGACGACCACCCGGCGCTGCGCGCGCTGCGCAAGGCGGAGCCGTGGCCCGACCTGCCGACCGTCCGGGCCGGGGTCACGGCGATGGGCTTCGGCGGGATCAACACGCACATCGTGCTGGAAGGTGGCCCCGCCCGACGTCGGCGCGGGTTCGACAGCCGCACCAGCCGGCTGGCCTCCTCCGGCCAGGACGTCGAGCTGCTGCTGGTCGACGCCGCCTCGCGGGAGAAGTTGCGGGAGCGGTTGGAGAGGCTCGTCGAGTTCGTCGACGGCGTCGCGTACGCCCAGCTGGGCGACCTGGCCGCGACACTGCACGGGGAGTTGCGCGACCTGCCCCACCGGGCGGCCGTCGTGGTCTCGTCACCGGCCGACGCGGTCGCGCGGCTGCAGCGACTATGTGCCGCGCTGGACGCCGGCGAGACGAGCCTGGTCAGCGCCGACGAGCGCAGCTTCCTGGGTCACGTCGGCGGTCCGGGCCGGATCGGCTATCTCTTCCCCGGGCAGGGCTCGGGGCGGGGGACCAGCGGCGGTGCCCTGCGCCGCCGGTTCACCGAGGTCGACGAGGTCTACACCAAGGCGGCCCTGCCCACCTCGGGCGACATGGTCGCCACGACGGTGGCCCAGCCCCGGATCGTCACCGGCTCGCTGGCGGGCCTGCGCGTGCTGTCGGCGCTCGGCATCGAGGCGACCACCGCGGTGGGGCACAGCCTCGGCGAGATCACCGCCCTGCACTGGGCGGGCGCGTTCGACGAGGACGCCCTGCTGCGTACCGCGATGGTCCGCGGCCAGACGATGGCCGAGCACAGCTCGTCGGGGACGATGGCGAGCATCGCGGCGGCACCCGAGGCGGTTCGGCCCCTGCTGGCCGACCTCCCGGTGGTCATCGGTGGGTTCAACGGTCCACAACAGACCGTGATTGCCGGCACGGCGGAAGGAATCGAGGAAACCTGCCGCCGCGCCGGCGAAGCGGGCCTCACCACCACCCCGCTGCGCGTCTCGCACGCGTTCCACTCACCGCTGGTGGCACCGGCCGCCGACGCGTTCGGCGACCGGTTGACCGACGAGCAGTTCGACCCGCTGTCGCGCCGGGTGGTGTCGACGGTGACCGGCGATGTCCTCCCGGCCGACACCGACGTGCCGGCCCTGCTGCGCCGCCAGATCACCGACCCGGTGCTCTTCACCCAGGCGGTGGCCTTCGCGGCGAAGGACCTTGACCTGTTCATCGAGGTCGGCCCCGGTCGGGTGCTGGGAGCGTTGGCGACCGCGGCGACGGACGTGCCGTCGGTGTCCCTCGACACCGATGACGAGTCGGTCGCCGGTCTGCTCAACGCCGTCGGCGCCGCGTACGTCGTCGGCGCGTTCCGGGTCGACGACGCGCTGTTCCAGGGTCGCCTGACCCGGCCGCTGCAGTTCGGGGCGAAGTTCAGCTTCTTCGCGAGCCCCTGCGAGGCCGCGCCCCCGCTGACTGTGCAGCCCGTGCGGCGGGCCGTCGAGGCGAAGAAGGTCGAGGCCGACACCGACGCCTCCGAGCCGCCGCTGCACCTGCTGCGTCGGTTGGTGGCCGACCGCGCCGAGCTTCCGATCGAGATGGTACGCGGCGAGAGTCACCTCCTCGACGATCTGCACCTCAGCTCGATCACTGTGGGACAGGTGGTCAACCAGGCCGCCCAACTGCTGTCGGTGCCGAGCGCCCAGACGCCGACGAACTTCGCCGTCGCCACTGTCGGGGAGTTGGCCCAGGCGTTGGAGGACCTGGCCGGCTCCGCCGCGGAGGGTGGCGCGGCGACGGCCGCCACGGTGGCCGGTGCGGCCGCCTGGTCCCGGGCGTTCTCCGTCGACCTCGACGCCCTGCCGCTGCCGCCGCGCGTCGAGGTGGAGGCCAACGGCCCCTGGCGGCGCTGGTCGCGTGACGGCGACCGGCTCGCCGAGTCTCTGCGGCAGGCGTTGGAGCACGGCGGCGTCGGTGGCGGGGTTCTGGTCTGCCTGCCGGCCGACTGCACCGAGGCCGACCTCGCGCTCGCACTGGACGGGGCCAAGGCGGCGATCGCCGACAAGCAGCGCGACCGGTTCGTGGTCGTGCAGCGTGGTCGGGGCGCCGCCGGGCTGGCCAAGTCGCTGCGGTTGGAGATGCCCCGGATCCGGACCACCATCGTTCGCGTACCCGCCGACTTCGACGACCCGGCTTTGCTGGTCGCGGAGGTGGCCGCCACCGGGCGGTTCCACGAGGTGCGCTACGACGCCGACGGCGTGCGGCGGGTGCCCACCCTGCGGGCGATGCCGGTGCGACCGGCCCGGGAGATCATGCCGCTCGACGCGTCGGACGTGCTGCTCGTGACCGGTGGTGGCAAGGGCATCACCGCCGAGTGCGCTCTCGCCGTCGCGCAGGACACCGGCGCGGCGTTGGCCGTGCTGGGTCGCAGCGACCCGGCGACCGACGCGGAGTTGGCCGCCAACCTCGACCGGATGACGGCCGCCGGGGTGCGTCTGCACTACGTCCGCGCCGACGTCACCGACCCGGCGCAGGTCAGGACCGCGGTCGACGGCGTACGCCAGAAGCTGGGCCCGGTGACGGCGGTCCTGCACGGTGCCGGTCGCAACGAGCCGGCGACGCTGGCCAACCTGGACGCGGCGGCCTTCCGGGCGACGTTCGCCCCGAAGATCGACGGGCTGCGCGCCGTCCTCGACGCCATCGAGCCGGGCGCGCTGCGGATGCTCGTCACCTTCGGCAGCATCATCGGCCGGGCGGGCCTGCGCGGTGAGGCGCACTACGCGACCGCCAACGACTGGCTGGCCGAAATCACCGCGGACTTCGCGGTGGCGTACCCCGAATGCCGGACGCTCTGCCTGGAGTGGTCGGTCTGGTCCGGCGTGGGCATGGGCGAGCGACTCTCGGTCGTGGAGGGTCTGCAGCGGGACGGGATCGTCCCGATCTCGCCCGACGAGGGCGTACGCCTGATGCGTCGCCTGATCGCCGACCCCGACGCCCCGTCGGTGGTGGTGATCAGTGGCCGCACCGAGGGCATCGACACCGTGCGTCGGGAGACGCCGACGCTGCCGCTGCTGCGGTTCGTCGGCACGCCGCTGGTGCACTACCACGGTGTCGAACTGGTGACCGAGGTCGAACTCAACGCCGGCACCGACCTGTATCTCGCCGACCACCTGCTCGACGGCAACCTGCTGTTTCCGGCGGTGTTCGGCATGGAGGCCATGGCGCAGACCGCCACCGCGCTCACCGGGCTCGCTGACGTGCCGGCGATGGAGGACGTCGAGTTCCTCCGGCCGATCGTGGTACCTGTCGACGGCAGCGCCACGATCCGGATCGCGGCCGTGGTGACCGGCGACGGAGACGTCGACGTCGCCATCCGGGCCGCCGACACCGGCTTCGCTGTCGACCACTTCCGCGCGCGGCTGCGTTTCGGCGACCGCGGAGAGCTCGACGGCCCACCGGACGAGACCGGCGCCGGCCTGCCGCTGGTGCCCCTCGACCCGGCCACGGACCTGTACGGGGGCATCCTCTTCCAGGGACAGCGGTTCCAGCGGCTCGTCGGCTACCACCGGGTGGCGGCACGGCACGTCGACGTGGACGTGTCAGCGGTCGCGGCCGACGGTTGGTTCGCCAGCTTCCTCGGCGGTGACCTGCTGCTCGGTGACCCCGGAATGCGGGACGCGCTCATGCACGGTCTGCAGGTGTGCGTACCGCACGCGACGCTCCTGCCGGCCGGCATCGAACGCGTACACGCCGCTGGCCCGGTCCTCGCCGACAAGGGCGAGGCCCGGTTCACGGCGACCGAGCGCAGCCGCGACGGCGACACCTACCTGTACGACATCGCGGTCCGCACGCCGGGCGGCGAGGTGGTGGAACGGTGGGAGGGCCTGCGCCTGCAGGCGGTGCGCAAGGGCGACGGGCGCGGCCCGTGGGCGGTGCCGCTGCTCGGCCCGTACCTCGAACGGTCGCTCGACGACCTCCTCGGTGCCCAGGTCGCGGTGGCGGTCGAGCCACACGGCTCGGACGACCCGCCCCGACGCGCCATGACCGGCCTCGCGGCCGGACGGGTGTTCGGCCGCCCGGTCGAGGTGCGCTACCGGCCCGACGGTCGGCCGGAGGTCGACGACGACCGGGTCGTCTCGGCGGCACACGGCGCCGGTGTGACCGTCTGCGTCGGCGGTCGGGGGGTGCTGAGCTGCGACATCGAGGCGGTCTCCGAGCGCGACGCGGGGACCTGGTCGACGTTGCTCGGCCCGCACGACGGGCTGGTCGGCCAGCTCACGAAGGACACCGGCGAGGACGTCGACACCGCGAGCACCCGGGTCTGGACGGCGATCGAGTGCCTCCGCAAGGTCGGACTGCCGGTGCAGACGCCGATCACGCTGAGCGCTGTCGGTCCGCACGGCTGGCTCACCCTGGCCTCCGGCACGCTGCGGATCGCCGTGCTCGTGACCCGGCTGCGCGACCAGGCCGACCCGGTCGTCGTCGCGGTGCTCACCGACGGGTGGTCGCTCCGATGAGCAAGTACTTCGAGTACCCGCACACTGTCGGCTTCGAGGAGACCAACCTCGTCGGCAACGTCTACTACGTCAACTACCTGCGCTGGCAGGGGCGGTGCCGGGAGATGTTCCTCAAGCAGCGGGCACCGGACGTGCTGGCCGACCTGCAGGACGACCTCAAGCTCTTCACCCTCAAGGTCGACTGCGAGTTCTTCGCCGAGATCACGGCGTTCGACGACCTCTCGGTCCGGATGCGGCTCGTGGAGCTGGCGCAGACCCAGATCGAGTTCGGCTTCGACTACGTGCGGCTCGACCCGGACGGCGGCGAGACGCTCGTCGCCCGAGGCCGGCAACGGGTCGCGTGCATGCGCGGCCCCAACACCCGGACACTGCCGGCGCGGGTGCCGGAGGCGTTGGCTCGCGCACTCGAACCGTACGCACAGGGGGAGGCGAGATGAGCGGCGAACTGCTCAGTCCGAGCGAGGTGGCCGGATCAAAGCTGCTGCGGCGGGCGTTCGGGACGTTCGCGACAGGCGTCACCGTCGTGACCGTCGGCGGCGCCACACCGCACGGCATGACAGCCAACTCGTTCGCATCGGTCTCGCTGGACCCGCCGCTCGTGCTGGTCTGTGTCAGCCGCGACGCGATCATGCATCAGATCCTCACCGAGGCCGGCACCCTGGGCATTTCGGTGCTCGGGCACCGGCAGGAGAAGGTGGCACGCCACTTCGCCGATCGGTGGCGGCCCCTGGGGTTGGCGCAGTTCGGCTCGGTCGAGTGGACGCCGGGCAGCATCACCGGCGCCCCGCTGATCGACGACGCGGTGGCTCACTTCGAGTGCCGGGTCTGGCGGACGTACGACGGTGGTGATCACACCATCTTCCTGAGCAGCGTGGTGTCGCTGCGCTGGGAGAGCACCGGTGACGTGTTGGTCTTCGTCAACGGGCAGTTCCGCGGCATGACCGAGCCGGTGCCCGAGCCGAGCGAGGCGGCGACATGACACTTACCGCGTCGCGGCGGCGGCCGCCCGGACCACCGTTCTGGGCGGCGCCGAAGCTGCTGTGGAAGCTCGGCCGGGACCGACTCGGGCTGATGTCGTCGGCAGCCGACGCCTTCGGTGACGCGGCCCGCATCGCGATCGGCCCGAAGGTTCTCTTCTTCTTCAACCACCCCAACCACGCCAAGCATGTGCTCGCCGACAACCCGGACAACTACCACAAGGGCGTCGGGCTGGCCCAGGCCAAGCGGGCCCTCGGCGACGGGCTGCTCACCAGCGAGGGCGATCTGTGGCGCAAGCAGCGACGGGTGATCCAGCCGGTGTTCCAGCCCAAACGGATCGCCCGGCAGGCCGACGTGGTGGCCGAGGAGGCCGGTCGGTTCGTGGACCTGTTGCGTAGTCAGGTCGGGCGGGGTCCGGTCGACATCGCGGGCGCCGCCACCGGGCTCACCCTCGGTGTGCTCGGCCGCACCCTGCTCGACGCGGATCTCGGTGGGCTCGGCGACGTCGGCGGGTCCTTCGAGGCGATGCAGGACCAGGCGATGTTCGAGATGGTCACGATGAGCGCGGTGCCGATGTGGGTGCCGCTGCCGCACCAGGTGCGGTTCCGCCGCGCCCGTCGTCACCTGCAGACAGTTGTCAACGAGTTGGTCGATGCGCGCGGCGGCCGGCTCGACGGCGACGACGCCCTGAGCCGGCTGATCCAGTCGACAAACGCCGAGCCCGACGCCGCGGTCGGGCAGCGGCGGTTGCGCGATGAGTTGATCACGCTCTGCCTGGCCGGCCACGAGACGACCGCCAGCACCCTGAGCTGGACGTTCCACCTCATCGACGAGAACCCGGCAGTCTGGGAGCGGCTGCGGGCGGAGGCGCTGTCGGTGCTCGGGGAGCGACAGCCGACGTTCGACGACCTGCACCGCCTGCGCTACACGTCGACGGTGATCGAGGAGGCGATGCGTCTGTACCCGCCGGTATGGATGCTTTCCCGGATTCCGCAGAAGGCGGACACCATCGGCGGGTACGACGTGCCGGCCGGGGTCGACGTGCTGATCTGCCCGTACACCCTGCACCGCAACCCGGAGTTCTGGCCGGAACCCGAACGGTTCCGCCCGGAGCGGTTCGACAAGGACAGCCCGGCCTCGCGACCCCGCTACGCCTACATCCCGTTCGGCGCCGGCCCGCGGTTCTGCGTCGGGAACAACCTAGGGATGATGGAGGCGGCGTTCGTGGTCGCGATGGTCGCGCGGGAGCTGCGGCTGGCCAAGGTGCCGGGATACCGGGTGGTGCCCGAGCCGATGCTGTCGCTGCGGGTTCGCGGCGGGTTGCCGATGACAGTGCACGAGGCATAGCAGGATCGGATCGGGTGCGGCTCCGCGAGGGCGTCCCCTTCACCGTGGTGGCCCTCGCGGAGCCGCAGCCCCTGGTCCGCAAGGTCGTGCGCTTGCGGACCAGGCAGCGCCTCGGCCCGGCCCAGATCGGCGGGCGCGGAGAGTCGGCTAACGCGCAGCACCGTCCGAGATGTCGTGCCGCTTCGCCGCCGCCCGCAGCGCTGCCACCACGACGTGCCCTGGGTGGTCGATCAGCGTGGGGTGGCGCCGACGGTGGTAACAGTCCCAGTAGCTGGCAACCCGCTGGCCGGTGAGCGCCACGAACGCCGGGGCTCTCGGCGGCAAATCGCCCGTAGACGACGTCCGTCGGGCTGCGTGGGACGACCAGCTCCGGCCCGAGAACTCGCCGGATGACCAGCAGGATCTCGTCCACGTACTCGCCCATCAACTGCGCCACGAACGGCGCCACCCACGGTTGGATCAAGCCGACTATCCGCTCCAGCCGCCGCTGCCTCACCCGGCCGTCGTGGTGTCGGGTGTACAGGCAATCCAGCACCGCACGCTGGGTGGCAGACAGCGCCACCTCTGCGGCAACGGGCGGCTCGTCGGGGTGGATCCGGTATGGAATCACGACCGGCTCGCCGTCGACCAGCACACGGAACGGCGACGTCGGCGCGTGCGGCGCCGGCGGTAGGACCGCCAACGCCTCCCGTACGTCATCACCCAGACGACGTGGGAAGGCAGCCTCCAAGGCTGCGGCCTCACTCAACTCCGCGCTCACCAACTGCACGGCCGATCGTAGCCCCGGCGGTGCGGCAGCCATGACGAGTCACCGCTTGACCAGCGCATCCGCTGTGCCGACGACTTCGACGGACCCGAAGATGTCAGCCATGGTGCTCCCGGTCGTCAGTCGGGCGACGTCCGCTCATGTCGAGTTGAGTGCGTTTCGGAGGCCGGCAGGCCATGGAGGGATGCCGCGTCACTGCACAGCGGTGGCCGGGGGATGATCGAATGATTCGGGGCAGCGGAAGGTGTAGAGCGAGTAGCCACGTCCAATCTGCACGCCGACCATGTCCGGGGACGCGGTCGGGTTCTCCTCGGCCGGGCGCCAGCTGCAATGCATGCCGTTCCAGTCGCCCGAATCCACTGTGAAAGTCAAGGTCATCGCGGTCCCGCAGACAGCACAATCCATCGGGTACGGATCGGTCAGTGACCAGTTCGCGTACCCGCCGACCTTCCATCCCGGCGCCAGCGACAAGTCGATCTGATAGGAGGGACGGCTCTCGTCTTCGTCGTCATCCCACTCGTCATCCCACTCGTCGAGCCGCTCGCGTAGGTCATCGGGGAGCAGATCGGCGTATTGGTACTCGCGGACCTGCTCGGGGTGCACCACGCAGGGAACCGGCAGGTACATGTCGCTGATCACCGGCGGCTCGGGCGGCGCATCGAGCAGCGGGCCCACTGTGGAACTGTCGCGCCAGTAGAGGAAGACGCGAGGGCTGTAGTGCCGGTCGGCGTGGTCCACCGGGCACCACAGCACCTGGAGCAGGTCGGTGCCGTCCGGACCGGCGTAGTCCGGGACATCTCGTTGGTACAGCTGCGCGACCGGGACCAACGGGATCGGGTTCTCGATCAGGTCGTCCAGGTCCAGAGCGTCGGCCGCATCGAGCTCGGCCCGCTCCTCCGCAGTCAGGAAGTCCCCGCCCGGCAGCGGCTCCCGGGCTTCCGCAAGCGCGAGGATCTCCCGCCTGCGGTGCAGGGCAGCCGGGGTGGTCAGGTTGTATGGCTCGTGCGCCCCGGCGTCGTCGCAGACCGGCCATACCTCGTCGGCGGGCCACAGCAGTGGTCCGCCGACCGAGCTGTCCGTGACGGTCGAAGCGCCGGGTCGGGGATGCAGGCGGGTAGCCGTGAGGGAATGTTCCCGCAGCTCGGGGAAGAGGGCGGTGATGTCCAGGGGACGCGGAGGCGTGGTGCGGACCATGGAAGTGGATCCTATGGCCGCGTGCTGGTCCTCAGGTTCTTGCCTTGCTGAGCAGCTACGGTCCCGGCTCAGCCGGACCGTCGGGATTCCGCCGCATCCGCCATGCGCGAAGTCGTGCAAGCCCTCCGGTCGAACGTTCGGCCTGAAGAGCTGTTCCTGGGACGATGTTGGTGTGGTTGACCAACGCGCCAGCTTCGAGTTGCTTGGCAACGACGCCTTGGAGCAGTCCGCGGTGGTGGCGAACTGCGCCATGAACCGCGAGCGGCAGCTGTCCGGGGTCAACAGCTACACCCGGGAGCTGGGGTTCAACCCTCTCGACGTCCTCGCCGCCGGCCGGGCCGAGCCTATGGCGGCCGCTGGATGGTTGGATCTGTGCTGCGGCACTGGTCGCGCGCTGATCCAAGCTGCCGGTGAGCTGCGACTGGCAGGGTTGACCGAGCGGACAGCCCTCGTCGGGGTGGACCTGGTTGACGCCTTTGATCCCGTACCCGCGCCATCGCTGAACCTGGAGCTGATCTGCGACTCCGTGGCCAATTGGGCACCAACGCGGACGTTCAACCTGATCACCTGTCTGCACGGACTGCACTACGTCGGAGACAAGCTCGCCGTCCTGACCCGCGCGGCCGGCTGGCTGACTCCCACCGGCCGGCTCGTGGCCGACCTGGACCTGTCCAGCATTCGGCTTCCTGACGGGCGACCCGCTGGGCAGCGCCTCACCGCCCGGCTCCGCGCCGCCGGGTTCTCCTACGACTCCCGGCGCCGCCGGATCAGCTGCACCGGCCGCCGTGACGTCCGCCTCCCGTACAGCTACGTCGGCGCCGACGATCGCGCTGGTGCCAACTACACAGGACAACCCGCAGTGCATTCCCACTACGCCGAAGACCACTGACCGCACCGACAGCGTCCGCACATGCCGCAAGGCGCCCGGCGCGGCTGAAGCCGGGGAACGGTGTGCCCTCGTGGGCGTGTGGTCGAGCAGGGCGACGCCGTCCCGGGGGTGTACGTCGTCGAGCAGGCCGGGACTCAGAGGATGGTGACGCGGTGATCGGTTTGACCGACAGCGACTGCACCAGGCGTTCGATGCGATCGAGCAGGCATTGACAAAATTGCTCGTGTGCGGCGGCCAGGACGGTTAGGTTGCCGGATGTGAGCAGGATCGTTTCGGTCAACCTGGCAGTGCCGGAGTCCAACCCGGCCAAGGGCGTTGGTGTCACGGGTATCAACAAGCGACCGGTTGATCACGCGGTCACCGTACGCGCGCCGGGGCCCAAGACGACTGGACTGCACAGCGGGCTGGTTGGTGACCACATCGTGGTCAGGGTGAGCGCCAGCAACCGACAGAGAGCCTTGATCACCGGGTCGGAGCCGGCTCGGGCCGGACGCATCCAGATGGCGAGGTTGATCAGCATGAAGGGCAAGAGGATCACCATCGACAGCGTCCGCGCCGCGTTTCCAGCCGGCAGGTTGTTCCAGCGGTAGGCCTCCAGCGTCAGCCCGTCGGCCTCGTCACCCTCGTGAAGACCCGGGCGGGGCCGGTAGAAGCCGCCAGTGTGGTCACCCGCCACTTGCCGCACGTGCGGCCGATCCAGCAGGTCAGCCGGATGTATCGCGGACACCCCGTGCACCCGCAGTTCCACGAGGCCGCCAGCCCCAGCGCGCCGACCCGCCTCTCGCTGATCCATCCGGTACCGGCCCCCAGGCGCGTCCGCGGCGCACACGACCCGCTCGGCTGATCCGACGACACCCGTGTGGCGGAACGGCGTACCCCGCGAAGGGGAAAACAACCCTGAGCGGTGGGCGGCGCTGCCGGCGTCCGCGGCTGCGCTGTTCGCGTTGTTACCGCGCCTGTGCGTCGTCGAAGGCAATCAGCCGCCCCGCGAACCAGGACGGATCGGCCAGATGAGGATAGTGGGTGACGGTCGGCGCTGATTCGACGACCGCACCGGGAATGCGGCTGCGTAGCCAGTCCGGGTAGTCGTCGGCGACGCGCAGGCCGTGCAGTGACAGGTACGGGGTGGGTTCCCGCATCGGCATCAGGTTCGCCAGGTACGCGGTCAACTCCTGTGGGCCGAGGTCGAGCAGGGGAGCCCACATGCCGAGCAGGACGTCCTGGCGCACCTTCCGGCGTGCGTCGAGGTCCTCGGCGACGGCGGGGTCGAGTTGCCCGTACATCTTGGTGAAGGCCGACGTCAGGAAGGCCTCGAAGTCTTCGCCGCGCAGGGCCTGGGCCATCCGTGCCGGCAGCGGCGTCACGTCGAGGGTCTGGTCGATGTTGACCACGCCGCGTGCCGGGAAGCGTGCGGCGTAGGCGGTGGCCACCATCCCGCCGTAGGAGTGCCCCACCACCAGGGGGCGCTGCACGGTGCCCAGGGTGCGGACGACCTCGTGCACATCGGCGGCCAGAGTCAGCGGGTCGTACGGCGCCACGCGGGGGGAGTCCCCGTGGCCGCGCAGGTCGACGCGGACGGTGCGGAAGTGCGTGGCCAGTGGGACGCGATCCCAGAAGTGACGGTCCTCGGTCATCCCGTGGATCGTGACAAGGAGGGGCCCGGTCCCGTCGACGTCGTGCGCGAGGGGAATGGTCCGAAGCGTTCTCAAGGTCACCACCCCACTGTCCGCGCCGGCGGGAGTGGCGACCAGTGACGCTTCTGGGGTACGACCTACCCGGGCTCACTGACCCGCTAGCTTCTCGGCAGCACGGTGATGGCCACGATGGCGCTGTTGACGACAGTGGCCGTCACGGTGCGGGTCACGGCCGCTCCGGCGGCGTCGGCGCCCCAGTCGCCCCGCTCAAGTTCCTTGGCTCGACCGATCACCGACGACGTCCACGGAATCTCGCGGTGGAACTGCGGGAGCGTCCCGCTCGCCGACAGCAGCGCCGCGAGTGCGGCGACCCTGGCTTGCGGCTCCGCACCGTCCACCAGGACCTGCCGGACATCGGCGAGCAGGCGGGACCGGCGTTCGGTCCGGCCGTCCCGCAGGGCCGTCGTCCGGAACAGGCCGAGCACCTTGCGGGGCTCCTGGTCGATGTCACCGCGCGCGATGAGCCGCTGCAACACCGGCTCGCGCAGGGCGGGACCGATCGCCGCCAGTGCCGTCTGCGCCCCCCTCGGTTTCTCGGCGAGGTAGTCCCAGGCCGGGCGGAGGAGGTCGTCCGACGGCGGGTGACCCGTCACGCTGCCGACCCGCCCCCGGTCCGTCGTGGTCAGGTGGTCGCCGAGGGCGAGGTCCGCGAGGACCGCTCCGCCGAGGACGTAGAAGAGGGTGTTCTCTCCCGCGATGGTCCCGGACCGGGGTTGGAACAGAAGCAGTAGGAGATCTTCCACGAGAGTCGGCGCGTCCGACTGGGGTTCGGTGGTCATCGGCGGGGCTCCCAGCGGAAGAGCCGGGTGGCGAGGGCGACGGCGATGACGACCCAGCCGAGCGTGGGCGCGAGCAGGAGCAGGGAGTCGGTCACGGCGACGCCGCCGTTCCAGGCGTTCATGGTCAGTTCGGTGGCCGCGCCACCGGGCAGCAGTCGCTTGAGCCAGGCGAGGTTCTCGGTGCCGGAGATGCCCACCCAGCTGGCCATGGCGATCACACCGAGGGTAACGGGCAGAGTGGTGACCTGGGCGTGTTCGGGGGAGTTCGTCAACCCGGCCGTGGCCAGCGCCAGACCGATCATCATGGCCACGGTCGCGAGGACCGCCACCACCAGCAGGGCGACGTTTGCCGGTCCGCCGGCGACCACGGCCAGGGCGACCAGGATCGCGGTCACCTGCACCACGGCGAGGACGAGTACGGGCAGCAGCAGGCCGGCGAGGATGCCGGCGTCACCTTCGGCCGTGGAGCGCAGTCGCTTGAGGAAGAGGTTCTGGCGCCGGGAGGCCAGGGTGGTGACGGCGGTGGCGTAGAGACCGAACGCGGCCACGGTGAACATCACGATCGCGGCGATGTAGCCGAGGCTCCCGAGGGCGGCGTAGGTCTCGTGCTGACGGACGAAGAACACACAGACCGCGACCGGGATGATGAGGCTGGTGATCAGCACCAGTCGGTTGCGGAAGATCTGGATCAGTTCGCTCAAGGCGATGGACAACACGTTGACGCTCCTCTGAAAAGCACGGATCAGTTGCTGATGGCGCGGAACACGTCGTCGAGCCGGGTCGGCCCCGCCGCCAGGTCGCGCAGCTCCACGGCGTGGGCCCGTGCCCAACCGAGCAGGAGGTGCAGGTCCTCCTGCAGCTCGAAGGACTCGACGGTGACCTTCCCGTCGGCGTCGACGACCGCCCGCAGCGGTAGCGGCGGAACCGGCGTGGCGAGGGTGAAGCGGATCACGCCGGGGAGGGTGTGGGTCAGCTCGGAGACCGTGCCCTCCCGGTGGAGGGTGCCCTCGTGCATGAGCCCGATCCGGTCGGCGCGCTGCTGCGCCTCCTCCAGGTAGTGCGTGGTGAGCACGATGGTGGCGCCGTTCTCCCGCAGCCGGTCCACTGTTGCCCACACGGCGTCGCGGGACTGGATGTCGAGGCCGGTGGTCGGCTCGTCCAGAAAGATCAGCTCAGGGGTGCCGTAGACCGCGGTGGCGAAGTCCAGCCGCCGTTTCTCCCCGCCGGACAGCTGCGACACCTTGCGGCCGGCTCGACCGGTGAGGTCGACCAGGTCGAGCACCCGCTGGACGTCGTCGGTGCGCCGGGTGAGCCGACCGACCAGGCCGACGGACTCACGGACGGTGAGGTCCGGGGAGAATCCACTCTCCTGGAGCATGACACCCATTCGGGGACGTACCGCCCGCCGCTCGTCGGGGCTGTGCCCGAAGACGCGTACGGTACCTGAGGTTGGCTTCCGGTGTCCCTCGACAACCTCCAGGGTCGAGGTCTTTCCGGCTCCGTTGGTGCCTAGCAGCGCGTAGAGCTCTCCGGGCCGTACCTCGAAGGAGAGATCCTTCACGGCGTGGAAGTCGCCGTAAGTGAGGTTCAGCCGTTCGACTTCGATGACGGGTGTGGTGGACATGCACCCATGACAGCGCGGGCGCGGCCGACCCGTCAGTGGCACTGCGTCATCACCGCATGTGACGCGGTGTCACTGGTGATGGCCCCTGGCTGCCGGATACTGGCGTGGTGACCGCGACATCGCCGCGCTTCACCGAGTCGACGCAGGGAAGACTGCGCCGGCTCAACCTCGCCACGTCACTGCCGCCGGTGGTGTTCGCCGCAGTGGTCCTGCTCTACACCGACGCGCGTACCTGGTGGCACATCATCGTCCTGGCACCAGGGGCCGTGGCGGCCGTGGTGGCCTTCGAGCGATGGACGGCAAACGACCTCGCCAGGGTCGCGCTGCCCTGCCTGGTCGTAGCGGCAGCGGTCTGGCCGGTCGGCGTCCTGGTGAGCGGCAGCCCCAACGCCTACTGGGGTGTCTGCGCGGTAGGCTCGCTTTCCCTGCGCCAGGTGCGACGGCATCGGGCTCTGACGATGGCCGGGCTGTTCACCTACGTCGCCGCCGTCGGCGCGGCGCGGCTGCTGGTGCAGCGGGACGACATCGGTCACGTCCTGGTCACCTACGTCCTCATCCCGACCGTCCTCACCGTCGTCGTGACGGTCTTCACCGTGGTGGGCGAGCGGTTCTACGACCTCATCCGGGAGCTCGAACAGACCCGGGAGCGCGAGGCGGAGCTGGCCGTGGTCCGGGAGCGCGTGCGGTTCGCCAGCGACCTGCACGACATCCAGGGCCACACTCTGCACGTGGTAAAACTCAAGATCGCCCTGGCGCAGCGGCTGCTGCTGCGCGACAGCGCTCGGGCGGAGAAGGAGCTGCGGGAGACGTACGCGCTGGTCAGCGACACCATCGCGCAGACCAAGGAACTCGCCTACGCCCAGCGGCGGCTCAACCTCACCGCGGAGATCGAGAACGCGAAGAACCTGTTCGAGGCCGCTGGGATCCGGGTTCGGGTGACCCGGGAGGCCGATGTCGATGCCCGCGCCGGTGAACTGCTTGGCCAGGTGCTGCGGGAAACGACCACCAACATCCTGCGGCACGCGCAGGCCACCCACGTGCAGATCACTCTCGCCGAAACCGGCATCACCATCGTCAACGACGGCGTGACCGCCACCACGCCCCCCGAGCTGAGGGGACTGGCGGCACTGAGGCAACGGGTGGCGGGCGACGGAGGTGAGCTGACCGTGGAACAGAACGACGGGCGGTTCCTGACCGCAGCGGTCTTTCCACCCGCCCGGGCCGATGCGGCCCAAACTGTCACGGGGAAGGACGGCCGATGACGACCATTGTGCTCGCCGACGACGAGGTGCTGCTGCGCACGGCCCTGGCCGCGCTGCTGCCCCTGGAGGGGGACATCACCGTCCTCGCCGAGGCGCAGGACGGCCGGGTGGCCATCGAGGCCACAATGCGGCACCAGCCTGACGTGCTGGTCATCGACCTGGAGATGCCGGGCGTGGACGGCCTGGGCGCGGTCGCCGAGATCCGCCGTGAGCGACCGGAGCAGGTGATCCTCA
This sequence comes from Micromonospora sp. NPDC005171, assembly GCF_040608575.1. Lineage (NCBI taxonomy): Bacteria > Bacillati > Actinomycetota > Actinomycetes > Micromonosporales > Micromonosporaceae > Micromonospora > Micromonospora sp. NPDC005171. The sequence goes on from NZ_JBEXIM010000007.1 coordinate 120,405, forward strand.
TGCTGACCCGGCACGCCCGCCCGGGCGTGCTGCGCAAGGCGTTGAAGCTCGGTGTGCAGGGCTTCGTCAGCAAGTCCGCCGAGCCGGCCCACATCACCTCCGTCATCGCCACCCTGCACGCCGGCAAGCGCTGGATCGACCCGGACGTGTCGGCGCTCGCCGTCACCGAGGACTGCCCCCTCACCGACCGTGAAGCAGACGTCCTGCGCGTCACCGGCGAGGGGTACTCGGTCGCCGACATCGCTGCTCGGCTCCACCTCGCTCCGGGCACCGTCCGCAACTACCTCTCCAACGCGATGCGCAAGACCCAGACCCGGACCCGCCACGAAGCGGCCCGTTACGCGCGCGAGCACGACTGGCTGTAACCGACCGTTCGGCCGGGTCTCGCCGTGCGCGCGACCGCCGTACACCTATCGATGGAATGAGAGCATGACGTCCACCTGGATCACCACCCCGATCACCATGCAGCTCCTGCGCGGTGCGCTCGACGTGGAGCACACCGCGCGGGGTGTGCTGCCGCATCGGCTGCCGGCCTGGGCCCGCGCCCAGTACACCGACGGCCAGCTCGCCATGGTCGAGGCCCAGCCCGCCGGCGTACGACTGGCCTTCCGCAGCCGCGCCACCGCCGTCGAACTCGACACGCTGCCCACCCGGCAGACCTACACCGGCCTGCCGTCTCGCCCGGACGGCGTCTACGACCTTCTTGTCGACGGCCACCTGACCGACCAGGCCAGCGTCACCGGCGGCGACACGGTGATCGTCGACCTGGCCAGCGGCACCGCCGAGCGCCGGTCCGGCCCACCCGGAACCCTCCGCTTCACCGGCCTGCCCGACCGGGTGAAGGACGTCGAGATCTGGCTGCCGCACAACGAGACCACCGAACTCGTCTCCCTGCGCACCGACGCCCCGGTGGCGCCCGCGCCGGAGCAGGGGCGCCGGGTGTGGCTGCACCACGGCAGCTCCATCAGTCAGGGCTCCAACGCCACAAATCCCACCGCCACCTGGCCGGCCGTCGCCGCTTCCCTGGGCGGCGTCGACCTGGTCAACCTCGGCTTCGGCGGCAGCGCGCTGCTCGACCCGTTCACCGCCCGCACCATGCGGGACACGCCGGCCGACCTGATCAGCGTGAAGATCGGCATCAACCTGGTCAACACCGATCTGATGCGGGTGCGCGCCTTCATCCCGGCTGTGCACGGCTTCCTCGACACCATCCGGGACGGTCATCCCACCACGCCGCTACTGGTCGTCTCGCCCATCTACTGCCCCATCCACGAGGACACCCCCGGCCCGGGCACGTTCGACCTCGCCGCCCTCGCCACCGGACAGGTGCGGTTCCGGGCCACCGGGGACCCGGCGGAACGGGCCAGCGGGAAGCTCACCCTGGGTGTCATCCGCGACGAGCTGGCCCGCATCACCGCCCAGCGGGCGGCCAGCGATCCGAACCTGCACCATCTCGACGGCCTCGACCTCTACGGCGCGGCCGACTTCGCCGAGCTGCCGCTGCCCGACCAGCTCCACCCGGACACCGCCACCCACCGACGCATCGCCGAACGCTTCGCCAAGCGGGCGTTCACCGCTGACGGTCCCTTCGCGGACCGTAGCTCCTGAACGCATGCCGGATCGGCATGAACACCGCGACGTCGGTCTTCGACCGCACGCTTGATCGCTGCGAGGGCCGGTCCTGTCAACCGGCGTCGACGCGTCGGACCTACGGGCCCAACGGGAGGAATGGAGATCACGACGTCTACTGAAAATGTGTGCCCACCGGCACTTCTTCGGGTATCGGCGTGACGACCTGCCCGGCGTGGTACCAATACCGGATAGGCGAAGCCGGCAGAAATGGGCGGCCCATGTCGACAAGGGCAGCAGCGCTGCTTCGAAAGCCTGGGCAACCGCAGCGGCCAAGCCTTCTGGAGCTCTTCTTCGACCTGGTGTTCGTCTTTGCGCTGAATCGGGTCTCACAGCGGTTGGTCGAGGAGCTTACCGAGCGGCGAATCGTCCTCATCGAGGCGGGGGAGACGCTGCTGTTGCTGCTGGCCTTCATGGTGCTGTGGTTCGTCACGGCATGGGTCACCGACCTCTACGATCCACAGAGGCCGCAGCTGCAGCTGCTGGTCTACACGGCCATGCTCGGCGCGCTGGTGATGGCAGTAGCGGTGCCGCACGCCTTCGGCGACAGAAGTCTGGCTTTCGCCGGCGCGTACGTCGCCGTTCATATCGTTCGTGGGCTGGTCATCGTGCCGATACTGCGCGGCCACGAAGCTCAGGGCCGGGCGGCTGCGGTGTTCTTCTGGTTCACGTTGTCGGCCGTGCCGTGGATCGCCGGGGCGATCGTGGCGGATGCGGCGCGCGGGCTGTTGTGGACGCTCGCGATTGCTATCGACTGCGCGGCACTGCTGCTGTTTTATCCCACGCCATGGTCCCGCCCCAACCAGCGGCAGTGGCCCGTTCTGGCCGAGTATTTGTCTGAGCGCTACCGACAGCTCTTCATCATCGCTCTCGGCGAGCTGATTCTTACGACGGGCTCGGCCTACAGCGACGCATCCTTTCAGCATGGCGGAACCGCGACGGCCTTCGCGGTCTCGTTCATCACGACCGTGCTGCTGTTTCGCGTCTACCTTTTCAGGGCCGGCCAGTTGTTGCCAGAAGCGATCAGAGCCGCCGCTGAGCCCGCGCACCTTGTCCGGGAGGCTTTCCTCGCGCACGTACTCATGGTGGCCGGCATCGTCGCCGTCGCCGTCGGGTACGAAATCGTGATCGAACATCCGTTCGGGCACACCCGCGCGGCCTGGATTCTCGTTGTTCTCGGCGGACCGATTCTGTTTCTGATCGGGCGAGCCCTGGTGGAACACGCCGTATTCGACCGGGTGTCCCACTCTCGGATCATCGGCGCTCTGGCGCTTGCCGGCGCCACCCCGTTCATGACCCTTCTGCCGCCGCTGGCCGTGGGCGTCACCGCCGTCGTCGTCCTCGCCGGCATCGCCGCTTCCGACGCTGTCCATGCCCTGGGAAAACCGCCCGAACGGCCCCACCCGCCCCACTTCAGACAGTGAGCGGCAAATGCCTGCTCAGGCCTGCCGGCCCCCGGAGCGGCGGCTGAACTTGTTGAGACGGCCCGGTTCCACCGACCCTCACCTGTCCGCCGGTTGATCGAGGCGTGCGCGACGCTCGGGGCGGCCCTCGGTCAGGACCATCGGGGCGATGGCCAGGACGATCACGGCGGCGGCGACGCCCTGCTCGCCGTGTCCGCAGGTCGCGCTCGGCTCACTGGCCCTCAGCCCGCCGGCCGGCCTCGAACCCGGAACCCGCACCGGGACGTACCAACGGGGCACCACGACGCTCATCACCGGTCCCGAAGGTGCGTCCCGAATTTCTGCGGAGACCTCGCCGTCGCCGTCCTCGACGAACTGGAGAGCCCGGGCGAGGACAGGCACTTCACCGTGGGATGAGGTTCCGCGCACGCGTGTCGCGTACGGACGCGGACTGGTCTCCATGGCGATCATCGACATCTGTCGCTACGATCCGATACCGATGCATTACTGAGTGTTGATGTGTGCTGTTCGTAAGCCCTGGACGCTGGCAATCCGGCGCCGCTACGACGTGGTGCCGGGCTGAGGATCACGCCGTCTCGACGAAGGGAATTCGGATGACGGAGAGCGCGCAGACCACCGAGAGCCGAACCGTTCCGCCCGCGCGGCCGTACCCGTTCAGTGTGCCCGACCGCCTCGTCGTCGATCCGACCTATGGCGAGCTGCGCGAGAACGAACCGATGACCAGGGTGAAGCTCCCCTACGGTGAGGAGGCGTGGCTCGCCACCCGGTACGAGGACGTCCGTACGGTCCTCGGCGACGTGCGGTTCGGCCGCGCCCCGGCCGTCCAACGCGACGAGCCCAGGCTCACCCCGCGCCAGCAGGACAGCGGCATGCTGACGATGGACCCGCCGGATCACACTCGGCTGCGCCGGTTGGTGGCGAAGGCGTTCACTGCACGTCGGGTCGAGGCACTGCGACCACGAACCCAGGAGATCGCCGACGCACTGGTCGACGACATGGTCCGGCTCGGTCCTCCGGCCGACCTGGTGGAGCACGTCGCCACGCCGTTGCCGATCCAGGTGATCTGCGAGCTGCTCGGGGTCCCGTACGCCGACCGCGACCGCTTCCACATCTGGTCCGAGGCGATCGTCTCGACCACCTCCCTGCCAATGGAGACGATCCAGGAGTACCTGAACAATCTCTGGGGCTACATCGGTGCGCTGGTCGCCGAGCGCCGCCGCGAGCCCGGGATCGACGACCTGCTCGGCGCCTTGGTGCGGGCCCGCGACGAGAATCAGGATCGGCTCAGCGAGACCGAGCTGGTGGAGCTGGCCGGAGGGCTGCTCGCGGCCGGCCACGAGACCACGGTGACCCAGATTCCCAACTTCGTCTACGTCCTGCTGCACAACCCGGACCAGCTCGCTCGGCTGCGGGCTGACCCGTCGCTGGTACCGGCCGCCGTCGAGGAACTGCTGCGGTACGTGCCGCTCGGCGTCGGCTCCTCCTTTGCCCGGTACGCCAAGGAGGACGTCGAGGTCGGCGGGGTGCTGGTCCGGGCCGGTGAGCCGGTTCTCGGCTCACTGTCGTCGGCGAACCGGGACGGTACCGTCTTCGCCGAACCGGACCGGCTGGATTTCGACCGCGAGCAGAACCCGCACCTCGGCTTCGGGCACGGCGTACACCACTGCGTCGGCGCGCAGTTGGCCCGCATGGAGTTGCAGGTCGCCGTCGCGACCCTCGTGACTCGCCTGCCCGGATTGCGGCTCGCCGTACCGGAAGCCGAGCTGGAGTGGAAGCGCGGCATGTTGGTGCGGGGCCTGCTCGGCATGCCGGTGGCCTGGTGAGTACCGCCTGGCGGATCGGGGTGGACTCGCGCCGCTGCATCGGCACGAGCATCTGTGCCGGTACCGCGCCCGAGCACTTCCGCCTGGTCGGCGGCCTGTCCGCGCCGCTGGCCGATGTCGTCGCCCCTGCCGAGGTCATCCTGGACGCCGCCGACTCCTGCCCGGTGGAAGCGATCACGGTCCGCGACGCCACCGACGACCGGCTGATCGCGCCGCAGGAATGACCCACATCGAGCCCGGCCGTCTGCGCCCACACCCGCGAGGACGCTGAACTGCTGATCGTCTCGACCGCCGGGATGCTCAAGCGGCTGCCCACCGCCAGTAACCCGCTACAGCCGGCCGCGAGTCACCTGACGGTGGCTCGGAATATCCGTTGCCACCCGATCGGCGCAGCGCATACCTTCATTGAGCAAGGCCGCCCCGACCAACCCAAGGAGTTCCCCGTGTTGCAGTACGCCTACACCGAAACCATGCGGCTCATGCCGCGCGGCGGTGTCGTGCTGCCCTCAATTGGGCGAGCTCACGATCTGTGCGCGAGTGAGCAGAACTGGAAGTCGGGGTGGCGGCGCGAATAGCGCCAGCGCAAGCTGCGAAGCCGCCCACCCCGACAGGGACAGGGCGGCTTTCTCGTTACTGGAACAACTCCACAGGGGCGTAGCTCAACTGGTAGAGCGCCGGTTTCCAGAACCGAAGGTCGCAGGTTCGAGTCCTGCCGCCCCTGCTTCTCGTCCCGGCTGCGGCCGGCGGCGTTGCAGGTTCTCAATTACACAGTGGATGGCATGAGCAAAACCCCGGCCGGCGCCCGCGACGGCCGGCCGGGGGCATTACCTCCGGGACGAGGGAGACGGCTGACCCGCTCGCTTTGGGAGCGAGAGACACGGGGTTCGACACCCCGGTCCCGGACCATGGGGTTGTAGCTCAGATGGGAGAGCGCCGGTTCGGCAGACCGGAGGTCGAGGGTTCGAATCCCTTCTTCTCCACGCCATCATGATCGGCGGCGACCGCGGGCGCGACTGCGATCCCCGCCGGCTCCATGGGCCGTTGGAGCAAGCTGGCAGCTCACCTGGTTCTCAGCCAGGAGGTTACGGGTTCGAGCCCCGTACGGCCTACGCAAGCAAAATGCCATGCGGTCGTGGTGAACTTGGCGGACACGTCGGTCTTCCAAACCGAAGAAGCGGGGTCGGTGCCCGCCGGCCGCTCAACCGTTCCGGGAGCCGGCGAACCCACAGCGGTTCGCCGGCCCCGACGGGAGCTGGTGCAACCTGGCAGCACATCCGGTTCTGACCCGGAAGGGTTGGAGGTGCGAATCCTCCGCTCGGGGCACGCAGACGCGCGTTCGGTCATGGGTAGGCCCCTAGCCTTTCAAGCTGGTGAAGCGGGTTCGAGCCCCGCACGCGCGACCATTCCGGCGTCGCCCAATCGGTAGGGCAGCGGACTGTTGATCCGTACAGGTACTGGTTCGAGTCCAATCGTCGGAGCAATGGAGGGGCCTCGGCGGTCACCGGGGCACCGTTGGAAACGGTGTATGGGGCGGAAGTCTCCTCCGTGGGTTCGAATCCCACACCTTCCGCGCATGCCCGCGTAGCTCAACGGGAGAGCACCTGGTCCACACCCAGGGGGTCGGAGGTTCGACACCTTCCGCGGGCACTGGCCTTCAGGCCGAAGTTGTGGCTGTAGCTCAGAGGTAGAGCGCCGGTTCGTGGCACCGGAGGACGAGGGGTCAGGACCCTCCAGTCACCCCAGGGGAGTGCGCCACCGATGGTGAGGTGGGCCGGGTTGTAACCCCGGTGCGTTCGCGCTCAGGGAGTTCGAATCTCTCCACTCCCACGCATGCCCGCGTAGCTCAGGGGACAGAGCATCAGCTTCCGGAGCTGGGTGTCGGGGGTTCGATTCCCTCCGCGGGCGCTTCTGCCTGGTCGTGTGCCCGAGTGGTGAGGGAGCGGTCTGCAAAACCGCGTACACCGGTTCGATCCCGGTCACGGCCTCGAATGCCATCCACTGCGGATACCGAGCGGGATGCTGCTCCGATAGGGGAGCCGAGAGGCTGTCCGTCTGCGGCATTTATCGAACGGTTGCCGCGCGTCACCCGAGAATGGGCGCGGACGTGTCACTCGTCCCACTCGTAGTGCCGTGGCCCGTGTATCCGATGTGGTGACCTCTTCGGGGCGCCGAAGAGGTCACCACCAAGCTCGACACCACAGGTGTCAGAACATCAACGCCATCGCCTACCGAACATTCCGACACCCAGGGCGGGCAGGGAACTCGTCGTCATGTGAAGGGCCGGTCACTATCTCTGCTCGGAGTCAGGACGTGTCGGGTCCGGTCCCCGGTCCAGGCCGCTTCGAGGATCGCGGTCAGGCTGGCGGTGTCGGTCGGGCCTGGATGGTTCTGGATCAAGCGGGTGACGCCACTGGCCATCTCCGCGAAGCGCGGGAGGTCGGCGCGTGCCACGCCGATGTCCGCCAGGGTACGAGGGATGCCGATGTCGGTAAGGAGCCCGTCGAGCCAGGCGAGGAACGTATCCGCGGCCTCGGCATCAGAGGCGTCGGTCACGTCGAGCCCGCACACCCCGGCGAGCGTGGCCAACCGGTCGCCGATGGCATCCCTGGCAGCGTCCAGCGCGTAGGGCAGTAGCAGCCCGACACCCAGGCCGTGGGGCGTGTGGGTGGCTGCGCCGATGGGGTACTGGAGAGCGTGCGGGGCCGCGTTGCCCGCGTGGGAAAAGGCGAGCCCGGCGAGCATGGACCCGTAGGACATGTCCGCGCGTGCTTCCGTGTCGCCTCCGTCCCGGACAGCGCGACGCAAGCTACGGGCGATCCGCTCCGCGGCCAGGAGCGCGTAGTGGTCGGTGATCGCGTTGCGGCCGAGGAAGACCTGCTCCACCGGGTCGCGCGGTCCGTGGGCCCGGGGTCGCGCGGTGTAGCTCTCCACCGCGTGACAGAACGCGTCGATGCCGGAGTGGGCGGTGACGGTCGCAGGGCAGGTGTAGGTGAGTTCGGGGTCGACGATGGCGAAGTCGGGCACGATGTGGACGCTGGAAACCCCTACCTTCAACTCGCGGTCCGGGTCGGTCAACACCGAGACGGGTGTGAGCTCAGAGCCGGTGCCTGACGTCGTCGGGACCGCGACGAGAGGGTACGTCGGCCCCGGCACCTTCGACTCGCCGTAGAAGTCGCGCGGCGTCCCACCGTGGCGCCGGATGACGCCGACGATTTTGGCGAGGTCGATCACCGTGCCACCCCCGATGGCGAGGATCACGTCGGCGTCCACCTTGGCGGCGGCCGAGACGGCCAGGGCGACATCGGCGAGTGGGACGTCCGGAGTCGCGTCGGAGAACACCTCGACGACCTCGACCTTCTCCCGCACGGCGGCCACGATCTCGGCAACGCCCGGCTGCCCCAGAAGAACCCGGTCGGTCACGATGAGGACTCGCGAGCCACTCTCGGCCACCACTCGTGGGATGTTCTGCGCGACCCCTTCGCCCACTATCAGTTGGCGTGGTCCGCGGACGGTCTCAAGCATGTCAGTGCCTCTCCGGAACGTCGGCGGCGATTTGCTGGGCGGACGTCCAGGTCACCTGCGACACCCCGACGGCGTCGACCTGGTTGGCCGTCCGGGTGGCGCAGGCGCGCGCGGCGGGATCGTGCCCGGTCGCCGTCGGCTCCATCGCGACGAAGACGTCGCCGTTGGGTGGAGGCCGGTCGGGTCAGGTGTGCACAGGGCGCAGTGATCCTCGGCGGGCGCCCAGAGCAGCAGGCCGGTCACGGGAGGTCGATCGCCGCGTAGGTGAGGTCGAGATACTCAAGGATGCCCTCGTGCGACCCCTCCTTGCCGATCCCGGACTGCTTCACGCCTCCGAACGGAGCAGACGGGTCCGATATCAGACCACGGTTGATGCCGATCATCCCGGTATCCAGTCCCTCGGTGAACCGGAGCGCCCGTTGGAGGTCACGGGTGAAGATGTATCCGACCAGGCCGTGCTCGGTGTCGTTGGCCTTCGCCAGCACCTCGTCGTCGGACGTGAACGAGATGATCGGCGCCACCGGGCCGAAGATCTCCGCCTTCAGCATCCGCGCATCGTCGGGCACGTCGACGAGGACCGTAGGCGGGTAGAAGTGGCCCGGACCATCCGGACGCTCACCGCCCACCAAGACCCGGGCACCGCGATCGACAGCGTCGGCGACGAGCTCGTCGATCTTGGCGACCGAAGCCTCGTCGATCAACGCCCCGACGTCCACGCCGTCGTCGAGGCCATGGCCCACCGAAAGCGCGCTCATCCGCTCGGCGAAGCGCGCCGTGAACTCCTCGCGCACCGGCTCCTCGACGTAGATCCGGTTGGCCGCGATGCAGGACTCCCCGATGTTGCGCATCTTGGCCACCATGGCGCCGTCGAGCGCGACGTCCAGGTCAGCGTCGGCACACACGATCAGGGCCGCGTTGCCGCCCAGTTCCATCGAGGTGCGCAGCACGTTGTCCGCAGCCTGTCGGAGCAGCACACGCCCGACTTCGGTCGACCCGGTGAACGAGAGCTTGCGGGTCCGACTGTCGGCCAGCAGCGCGGAGACCACAGTGCCGGAACGCTTGGTGGTCAGCACGTTGACGACGCCGGGGGGAATACCGACCTCCTCCATGATGCGGGCCAGGAACAGCATGGTGAGTGGCGTCTGGGCTGCCGGCTTGGTGATCGTCGTGCAGCCCGCGGCCAACGCGGGAGCGATCTTGCGGGCACCCATGGCCAACGGAAAGTTCCAGGGCGTCACGAAGACGCACGGTCCGACCGGCTTCGGCACGGTGAGGATGCGATATCCACCTCCGGGAGCAACGCTGTAGCGCCCCTCGACGCGCACCGCCTCCTCGGCGAACCAGCGGAAGAACTCGGCGCCGTAGGCCACCTCCGCCCGAGCCTCGGCGAGCGGCTTGCCCATCTCGAGCGTTATCAGCCGGGCGACCTCCTCGGACCGCTCGATCAGCGCCCGGTACGTCGCGGTCAACAACTCCGACCGTTTCCGGGGCGGGGTCGCCGCCCACTCCGTCGTCGCCGTGCTCGCCGCGTCCAAGGCGGCGAGCCCGTCGCCGACGTCCGCGTCTGCGACCTCGGCGATGGTCTTGCCGGTGGCCGGATCCTCGATGGCGAAGGTGGCTCCGCTCGCGGCGTCGCGCCAGGCGTCGCCGATCCGGAGCCGCCGGTGCTCGGGGGCCAGGGCGTTCATCGGGTCAGTCATTGCGTCGCCTCCTGTGATCCTTCGTGCTGATGTCCGGCGTGCCCCAGCGATCGCCACGGCCGTCTCAGCGGCGTCGGCCCCTGTTCACCGCTGACGGGCCGCCGAGGCTCGACTGCCACTTGCGGGCGCATGTCGCCGTCGCCGCCCGGCGCGGTTACCGCCCAGCCTCGGACAGCGACAGCCCGGTGTCCGCGTCGAACAGGTGCGCGCGGTCCAGGTCGACTGTGACAAGCAGCCGCTCGCCGGGCGTACCGGTGACTGTGGGTCGTGCCTTGACCTTGAGGATCTCCCTCCCCACCCGGACGTCGACCACAGTGCGGTCACCGAGCGGCTCAAGCCCGTAGAGCTCCCCGGACAACGACGCGTCCCCCCGCTGCTCGACGGAGAGGTCCTCCGCCCGCAGGCCCAGCAGCAGCGGACGGCCGTCCTCAGCCGTGGTCCAGCGCGGCCTCGGCAGCGTCCAGCCATCCGCGCCGATCAGACGATCTCCCTCGGCGCGGCAGGCGAGCAGGGTGATCGGGGGGCTCCCGACGAATCCCGCGACCCACTGGTTGGCGGGACGCTCGTACACCTCGGTCGGCGTTCCGACCTGTTGCACCTTCCCCTCCTTGAGGATCGCGACCTGGTCGGCCATGGACAGGGCCTCGACCTGATCGTTTGTCACGTAGACGAAGGTCGCGCCGAGGCTCCGGTGGATGCGAGTGAGCTCGGTGCGCATCTCGACGCGGAGCTTGAGATCGAGGTTCGTCAGCGGCTCGTCCATCAGGAACGCGCGGGGGCGACGGACCAGCGCCCGGGCCAGGGCGACCCGCTGCATCTCACCGCCTGACAACTGCGCGGGTCGACGTTGCAGCAGACGTTCGATGTGCAGCAGGCTCGACATCTGCTCGACGGCGGTGGCGATCTCGCTCGCGGAGCTACGGCGTGCCCGCAGCGGCGAGGCGATGTTCTCGTACACCGTGTGTCGCGGGTAGAGGGCGTAGTTCTGGAAGACCATGGCCAGGTCGCGTGCGGCCGGGGCGTCAGCTGTCGCGTCTCTCCCGTCCAGACGCACCGACCCGGCGTCAAGCTTTTCCAGGCCGGCGATCGCCCGTAGCGTCGTCGTCTTGCCTGCCCCGGAGGGCCCGAGCACGACGAAGAACGAGCCGTCCGGCACGTCCAGCGTCACCCCGTCCAGGGCCTGGACCTTGCCGAAGGACTTGCGCAGCCCGTGCGCTGCCACGGTTCCCATCAGGCCACCAGCTCTTCCGTGCTCACGTCGTAGACCGCCGGGGTCCCGCCGGTGTGCCGCAGCCCGACCTTTGCGTCAGCGGCGAAACGATTGGTCGGTGGCATCCGAACCCGGACGTCACGCTGGCCGCCGTGGTCGACCACGTAGATGATTTCGTCGCCCAGCCACTCGGCCGAGACCACCCGGGCCGGGATCGAGCCCTCCGCTCCCGGCGTGGTGACTTCCAGCGCCTCCGGCCGGACGCCTGCGACCAGGCGACGGTCGCGCGGCAAGCCCGACGGTGGTGTGAGAACCAGTCCGCCCTGACCGTGCAACTTCCCGTCGGCCACCTCCACCTCGATCAGGTTCATCGGCGGGGAGCCGATGAAGGCGGCGCAGAACAGGCTCGCCGGACGGTCGTAGACCTCCAGCGGGGTGCCGATCTGCTCGACCCGGCCCTTGTTGAGGATGGCGATCCGGTGACCGAGCGACATCGCCTCGACCTGGTCGTGGGTGACGTAGACCATCGTCGCGCCCAGCTCGCCCTGCAGGTGCTTGATCTCCGTGCGCATGTCCGCCCTCAGCTCCGCGTCCAGATTGGTGAGCGGCTCGTCCATGAGGAACGCGCGCGGTCGCCGTACGAGGGCGCGGGCGAGCGCGACACGCTGCTGCTCCCCGCCGGACAGCTGGCGCGGTCGCCGGTCCAGGAGCGGACCGAGCCGCATCAGCCGGGCGGCCTCGTCGACCCGCGCGCGCACCTCCTGCTTGGGCAGCCCTTCGGCCCGCAGCGGGAACGCCAGGTTGTCGCGGGTCTTCAGATGCGGGTAGAGAGCGTAGAACTGGAACACCATGGCGATGTCACGCTCGGCGGGCGGCAGGTCGTTGACCAGCGTGTCGCCGATGCGGATGTCGCCATTGGTCTGCCTCTCCAGGCCGGCGATGGCCCGCAGCGTGGTCGTCTTGCCGCAACCCGACGGGCCGAGCATCACGAACAGCTCGCCGTGACCGATGGACAGGTCCACGTGGTCAACTGCGACGGTCCCGTCCGGGTAGCGCTTGTGCAGGGCGGTCACCTCGATGCCGGCCATCAGCGTCGCACCGCCCCGAGCGTCACACCGGCGATGAGGTGCCTGCGCACCAGGTACGCGAAGACGAGCACCGGTAGGGCGAACACCACGGAGGCGGCGGCCACCAGACCCCAGTCGGTGGTGGTGCCGCCGATGAGGCCGGCGATGGCGGGTGGCGCCGTCCGGACGCTGTCGCTGGAGGTGAGGAAGGTGGCGAACACGAACTCGTTCCACGAGAAGATGAGTGCGAACACCGCCGTCGCGGCGATGCCGGGCACGAGCAGGGGAAGGGTGAATTTCCAGAACGCCTGCAACCGGGTGTAGCCGTCGAGCATGGCGGCGTCCTCGTACTCCGCGGGCACCTCGTCGACGAACCCCTTCATCATCCAGATCGTGAACGGGACGTTGAACGCGGCGTAGATGAGGATCAGACCGAGCTTGTTGTCGATGAGTCCGACCTGGCGGTACATGAGGAAGATCGGGATCACGACCACCACGGGCGGCATGAAGCGGGTGGACAGGATGAAGAACAGTTGGTCCTTCTTGGCCTTCACCGCGAAGCGTGAGTAGGCCCAGGCCGCCGGGACCCCCAGCACGGTGGCCAGCACCGTGGACACCCCGGCGACCACGACGGAGTTGAGGAACGAGACGGACAGGGCCGAGCGACCGCCGTCGGGCGCGACGAACACGTCCCGGTAATGGTCCAGGGTGACTGTGAAGTCGAAGAACTTGGCCGGGATGGCGTAGACGTCCCGGTTCTCCTTGATGGAGGTCTCGATCATCCACAGCACCGGGAAGAGCATCACGACGGCCAGCACGGTCAGCAGCGCGACCTCCAGCGCGGCGCGGCCCCGGCCGCCGAGGCGACGCGCGGGGGGCGGGTTGTCCCGGGCCGGGCCTGTGGAGACGGCCTCGTCGACGGAGACGGCCATCAGCCCTCCTTGAGCTTGTTCAAGTAGCGCAGGTAGAACTGCGTGAGGACGATGACGACGAGGACCATGAGGATCCCGTACGCCGACGCGGTTCCGGTGTTGAAGCCCAGGAACGCGACCTTGTAGATGTGGAACGACAACGTCTCGGTGGAGACACCCGGGCCGCCGTTGGTGAGGATGTAGACGAGGTCGAAGAGCCGGAACGCCTCGATGGCCCGGAACATCACGGCGATCAGGAGCAGCGGCCACACCAGCGGAAGCGTGATGGTGCGGAACCGGAACCACTCGGACGCCCGGTCGATCGAGGCGGCCTCGTAGAGGTACTTGGGCACCGCGCTGAGGCCGGCGAGTGCGATGAGCATGATGAACGGTGTCCACTGCCAGGTGTCGACCACGATCAGGGAGATCAGTGCCGTCCGCTGCCGGGTCAGCCACTCCACCTGCCCCAGGCCGACCGAGCCGAGCATGCTGTTGACCACGCCGAACTGCGCGTCGAGCATGAATCGCCAGAACAGCCCGACCACGACCGGCGACAGCATCATCGGCACCAGGAACAGCGTGGTCAGCACCCCTCGCCCGTGCGTGCGTCGTGAGATCAGGTAGGCGATGCCGAATCCGAGCACTGTCTGCAGGCCGACCGCGCCGATCACGTAGATCAGCGTCGTCAAGGCCCTCGTGTGGACCTGCGCCGACGTCAGGATGGCGGTGTAGTTTCCGAACCCGATGAAATTGGCGGGCCCGCCGCGGGTGGCCGAGTAGTCGGTGAAGGACAGGTACAACGACCACAGCAACGGGAACACCGACATGGCCAGCAACAGCAGCATCGCGGGGGAGATGAAGGCCATGGCGAGCCCGCGGTCGCTCAGCCGGCGGGACCGCCCCGGTGCAGGTGGCGTCGCGGACGCCACCTGCCCGGGGTGGTCGGTCGTCAGAGGGGCGGGGTCTTTCACAGTCCGCCGCCACCCTTGCGGTTGCTGGAGTCGAGCACGCTCTGCTGCCCCTTGGCGATGTCGTCGAGCGCGTCCTTCGGCTTCTTCGCGCCGTTGAGGGCCGCGTTCACGTTGGTGTTCTCGATGTCGACGAGGCGCGCGTACTCGGGCACGTTCCACATGTCCCGCATTCGCGGCACCGAGTCGGCGTACACCTGGTTGAACGGCCCGGCATTGAGAAACTCGGGCGACTGCAGCGCGTCCGTACGCGATGGCACGCCACCGGCGGCGGCCCACTTCTTCTGGACGTCAGCCCGCTCGAACCACTTCATGAAGTTCAGGGCCTCCGCCTGGTTCGCCGCGGCGGAGTAGGCCGACACGTGCATCCCCATACCGCCGAGCGGGACCAGGTTCGTCTTCTGGCTCGGCAGCGTGGCGAAACCCAGCTTGTCGAGAATCTGCTCCCGCGTGGTGCCGAGCGTCGACTGCTTCGGATCGAGCAGGCCGCCGCTCGCGGCGATCCAGTTGAACGCGATGCAGGCCTTGCCCTGGGCGACCGCCGCGTTCACCTCGTCGATGAACCAGTTGCCGGAGCCCTTTGCGGTCAGCGGCTTCATCTTGTTGACCAGGACGTCCATCGCCTCCTGGCCCGCCGCGTCGTTGAGGACGCCGTCGATCTTGCGGTTCTTGGCGTCCCAGAGGTTGCCGCCGTAGACGCCGTTGACAGTGTTGTAGGTGACGGCCGCGGCGTCGGAGCCGTTGGCCTGGTGGAAAGCCAGCCCGCTGACGCCGGGGTTGTCCGCCTGGCACTTCTCGGCGGCTGAGATCATCTGGTCCCAGGTCTGCGGTGGCTTGTCGCCGATCAGGTCCTTGCGGTAGATCATCGTCCAGGTGTCGCCGAGCAGCGGCAGCCCGTACAGGCTGGCGTTCTCGTCGCGCTTACCGGTCTCCGCCTGCGGGAACTGGCCGTACGCCGCCAGGAGGTACGGGTTGTAGGCCGAGACCTCGATGTTGTTCTTGACGAAGTCGGTGAGGTCGAGGATGTTGCCGTTCGTCACGGCCTCGCCGATGTGTTGCGAGTCCAGGATCGCGATGTCGAAGTCGGTCTTGCGCGCGGCGAACTGGGTGAACATCGCGTCGTGCCAGTTCGCGTTCGGCACGGTGTTGACCTTGACGGTCGCGTTCGGTCGTTCCTTCTTGTACTCCGCGTTCGCGAAGGTTTCCAGTGCCTGGGCGGGCGGCCAGTCGAACCAGATGAAGCTGAGGGTCAGCGGGTCCTTGGTGAGCTCAGGGATGGTCGCCGGTGCCTTGGGGGCACTCGCCTTCCCGCCGTCGTCCGGGCTGTCGCCGCAAGCCGTCACGGTCGTGGCCACCAGCAGCATGGCCGCCGCCGCCAACCGCACGTTTCGGCCGGGAACGAGCATTCGTCCTATTCGCTTTGGATTCCGCATCTTCTCGCCTGCTCTCTGGGTGGGAACTTCTAAGCCTCGCTATGTGCTTCGCCGTGCAGTTGCTGGGTTGTTCAGGCGGTCGCCGGGCTGTCGCGGGGGCCGACCCGCGGACCGGCGTCACGAGTACGCCGCGCTGTACCGGGACTTCATGCCGTCGGGACGTCCTTCGGCCCAGCTGCGGCCGGTGACCGATCGAGCCGGACGTCGAGCATGCTCATGGGAGCTCCAGGTGATCGAAGTAGAGCGATGGCGGGCGGTTCCGCGGTGGTGCAGGATGGCGGGCGTCCGTCACTTTTCCTATACGATCGAGCGGGGGCGTCAGCATGTCGCAGCGTTGTGACTGATGTCAACAGGTTCCCGAAGACGCAAGAAAGGACCTCACGTCACGATGGACGACGAAGCGATGATCGCGCGGGGCCGGAGGGTCGTGACGGGCGGAATGCCGCCGGGAAGATCGGGCGGCCGGCTTGCCGACGAGGTGTACGACACGCTGCTCGGACAGCTGATGTCGCTCCGGATCGAGCCTGGCTCCCGCGTCACGATCGACGTCCTGGCGCGAGAGCTGGGGGTCTCCCAGACGCCGATCCGGGACGCTCTGAACCGCATGGAGGCCGAGGGCCTGGTCGTGCGTGTGCCCCATGCTGGCTACCGCATTCCCCCGCAGATCACCCGTCATCGATTCGAGGACATGCTTGAGGTTCGCCTGCTCCTCGAGCCGGCGGCGGCGCGCAGATCCGCCGAACGCGCATCGTTGGAGCAGGTGGCCGGTCTGCGACGAATGCTGGACGAGATGGCGGAGTTGGAGGGGGGCAACGGGCCCACGGCCTATGGCGCCTTCGGGCTACGCGACGCCGCATTTCACGATCTCGTCGCCCTGAGCGCGGAGAACCAGGTCATCCGTGAGGCGCTCGCTCGCCTGCACAGCCATGTGCACCTCTTCCGGCTTCACCACGACGCCCAGGTCACTCACCTGGCGATGGCCGAGCACGAGGAAGTTGTGGCCGCGATCGCCGCCCGTGACCCTGACGCCGCCGCGTACGCGATGCGTCGGCACATCTTGCGGTCCGGCGAGCGTTTCCGACGAATCTTCGACGAGGTCAAGGACGCGGACGGAATGGGAGTAGAGGCTTGACGGGCGGGCTGGGCCGAGGAATGCTAACTCAACTAGATCGGATTGGATCGGATCCACCTCACCCGCCCCCAGATGCGAGGAGAAGCAGGTGCCCAGAGCGCTGCTCCTGACCGGCGACGCCGCCGAGGAGCTCGACACCATGTACCCCTACTATCGCGTTCAGGAGGGCGGCTGGGACGTCGACGTCGCGTCACGGACGATGCGTGACGTGCAACTGGTCATCCACGAGTTCGACCCCAACTCCGACGCGTACGTGGAGAAGAACGGCCGGAAGCTGCCGGTCGACGTGCCCTGGGCCGAGGTCGACGTCGAGCGCTATGACGCCCTCATCATCCCCGGCGGGCGTGCCCCCGAATGGATCCGGGTCGACGCCGACGTCAGGCGCATCACCGAGCACTTCTTCGCCCGCAACCTGCCCATCGCGCTGGTGTGCCACGGCGCGCAGGTGCCAGCGGTGTACGGGCTGCTGAAGGGGCGAAAGACGGCGTGCTTCCCCCCGATCACCGGTGACATGGAGAACGCGGGCGCGACGGTCATCGACGCTCCCGACGTCGTGGACGGCAACCTCGTGTCCTGCCGGGGATGGCCCGACATGCCGCAATTCGGCCGGGCGATGATGGAGCTCTTCTCGAAGTCCGTCAACTCCGCATCGGCATGAGCACCCCTGGCCTGCGCCGGTGACGGCACTTCGGACCGTCACAGTCGACGGTTCCCCCGTCCACATCCTGGAGAGCGGCACCGGGCCCGCGGTGCTGATGCTGCACGGCTCCGGACCCGGCACGACCGGGTCCGGCGCCTGGGCAACGACGGCGCAGGCGTTGGGCACGTCCTGGCACCTGGTGGCTCCTGACCAGGCGGGGTTCGGCCGGACACCCGTCCCGGCGGGCTCCAGGGGTGGGCTCCGGCTGTGGACGGAGCAGGCCGCCGGCCTGATGGACGCTCTCGGTATCGAGTCCTACGCCGTTGTGGGTCACTCCATGGGCGGTGCCGTGGCGCTGGCGCTGGCGGCGGCGCGCCCCCAGCAGGTCACCCGTGTCGTGGCGGTCTCGACGATGGGCGCCCCCGGGGCTCCGCTGTCCGCCGACCTCGACGCGGTCTGGGCCGCCCCCGCCGGCCCGCTCGGGGCACGCGACATGCTGAGTCGCCTCGTCCTCGACCAAGCGCTCGTGACCGAAGCGGCGGTCGATGCCCGCGCAGCTGCGATGCGAGCGGGGGCGGCCGCGTTCGCGTCGTTGTTCCCTCCACCCAGGGCGCGATGGGTCGACGATCTCACCCTCTCGGCGCCGACGCTGGCAGCGGTTCGCGCGCCCGTGCTGCTCGTCCACGGCGCCGAGGACCGAATCACCCCGCTCGGGACGGCAGCCCAGCCCCTGCTCGAACACCTGGCCGATGTCCGTATGCACGTGCTCGGCCGATGCGGGCACGTGCCGGCGATCGAGCACCCGCACGAGTTCAGGCAACTGCTGTCGGGCTTCCTCCGCCGGGACTGAGGTCACTGGTTGCTGCGGGCAGGTCCGCTGCCCGCTTGGCCAGGCCGTCTGGGATGACGTCGCAATCGCCACAAGCGCCTCGTGCACTGATGCGCGTCGATGTTGCCTGCACGGTCGCAGGTGTGCTGGAATGGCGAGCATCGCTGCAGCGCGGGGGCAACCGCGCTGGGAACGGTCAGCGCGGGAGCATGGCAGTGCTGGCAGAGTGCCGCTTCGGCGGACGCGCGCCGCGCTGCCGAACCATCTCCACGTACGACGGGCAGATGTCCGCCGCACGTGTCCCGGCCACGTGTTCCCACCACACCGGAGGTGTTCGACCTCTGACAACGCCGCAGGCGTCCGATGCGCCACGTCGACGCACCTGAACCGGCGACGAGGTGAGCAGCGATCGCGATGTCCGAAAGCACTGATCCGGGTCCCTGCCCGCGCGGCAGGGGCTCAACGCCATGAAGGATGACCATGCGCCGTTTCTTCTCGGTTTTCACCGCCGCCCTGATCCTCGGCACCACAGCCGGCAGTGTCCCGGCCGCCGCGTCGGGCGCCTCCCCACGCTCGTGCACCCGTGGCCTGCTCTTCTGCGAAGACTTCGAGCGCCTGCCACGTGGTGGCGCCAGCACGTTGGACTGGGGCATCGACACCCGCAACGGCACGCTCACCGTCGAGCGTGCCCGTCACGGCAATCAGGTGTTGCACGTCCACACGGTCGACAATGGACGCGCGTTCCTGCGGGTCGACGATTTTGCCGCGCCGGGCAACCGCTTCTATGGCCGGATGCGGCTGCGCGTCGACGCGTTCCCCACCGCGCCCGACTGGGCGCACTTCACACTGGTGGAGGCGACCGGCGCCGGCAGTTCGGAGGTCGTTCGTCCGATCGGCGGCCAGTACGCGCCCACAGTCCCCGGAACCTTCTGGGGCGTCGGCGCCGACGGTGGCCCGACCGGCGACTGGACCAACTGGCGGGAGTCCGCCCCGGTCGCCGAGGACATTTGGCAGTGCTTCGAGTGGAAACTCGACCCGACGGACAACCGAGTCACGGTGTGGATCGACGGCGTGGCGAACCCGGAGCTGACCGCCTCCACCAGCGACCACGGTGGCAACGATGTTCCCTTCGTCCTGCCGACGGTGAACACGGTGAAGATCGGCTGGCAGCTCTACCAGGGCGGCACGACGCCGGGCGAATTCGACCTCTGGATCGACGACATCGCTCTCTCCACCAAACGCCTCGGCTGCTGACGTCGCTCGTCACGTTCCACCGCGTGCCCGCACCGGGCGCGGCCCGCAGACCTCCGTCGTAGGCCGGATGCCGGAACGGATTCGGCCGCAGGCGCGCAGCGCGGCAAGACCGACCCTGCCTGGTGATGTGGGAAATTCCGGGTTGTCGGTCCGGTCAGGCTGAGCCGGTGGCCAGTGGATCGTGGACCCGGCCGAGGAACAGCGGTACGCCGGTGGGCCGGTCGTGGATGACGTACAGGAAAGGCCGGTTGACGAAGAACTGCGGCCCTTGCGGGATCGACGGCGGCCGGACGACGACGGCCGTCGCGGCTGCGGCTTCAGTACCCTTCTCGTCCACCGCGATGAACGTCTCGTGCACCACGTCGTCGATGCACAGGGCTGGTTCGGTGCTCATGCCGGTGAAGTCGGCCTGTGACGTGAATGCCGTGGGCATGCCGAGGCTGCTCAGCGCGCCTCCCAGTTCGGCCGGCAGGCGGAACCTCCATCGGGGCAGGCGTAGCTCGACGTCGGTGATCCGGAACCCGGTCAGCAACGCGCCCAGCCAGGTCGCATCGAGGTTCGCCTCGACCGCGGCGAGATCACCCCGGGTCGGCATGACGATGGCCATGGCAAGCCCGTCACCCGCGTACGGCACGTCGACTGCGCGCCAACCGTCCCCCTCGAGGTAGCCCATCCTGTCGAACGGTCCGCGCATGATCGAGGCGTCGACGACGCTGCCGTCATCCCGGGTGAACGGTCCTACCGCCGTGGCGGTCGCGGTGAATGGGTACTTCCAAGCTGCCATGAGGTAGATCGTGTTGGTAAGCATCAGACGGGTGTCGGGGCTCACGGCGTCGGGCTGCAACAGCTCCGGGATCTTCGTGTTGGTCCGATCGGACACCCAGGTGTTGATCTCCTGGCGGGCCACCTCCGGGTTGCCGCCGAAGTCGACCGGGTGCGGCGCGGCACCGTAGTAGCCGGTCAGGGTGTCCCGGAACTCGGGTCGCAGGCCCAGGTCGAGTCGTGTCCACAGCCCGTTGGCCGTGGTCAGCCGAGGCTGCCTGGTCCCGTCGCCGTCCCGGTACCGGTCCGCGAGCGTCTGATCGACCGTGTTGAGCCCGCTGTCGAGCGCGCTGGGGCGCGGATGCGGCGCGTGGAGCACGGCGTCCATCTCGTCCGCCGTGGTCGAGCCGGCGCCCGCCCTGGTCATCGCGAGCGCGAGCCCGACCGAGTACGGCGCGCACACCACATTGCCGCCTGCGCGGGTCGAGGCCAGTGCGCGATAGAGGTCGCTGGTGAAGCCGCGAACCGCGGTGGCGGTAGCCTGCATCGTGGCGGGGTCCGGTGGTACGCGCTCGGCATCCGTCGGGGTCGACGACGGGTCGAGGCAACGGGAATGACCTGGGGCGGCGGTGAGGGCAGCGGCCGCAAGCGGTATCGCCCGCAAGACAGATCGACGCGAGACCATGTGTCGACGGTAGAGCAGCCCCACGGGGACCCACCAGACGCGACGGCGAATTAATCGAAGTTTGGGAATGTCTGCCACTTGTGCGTTGACGAAACTCGCGATCAGCGAGACATCCGCTCATGTCGCTGACAGGCGCGATCGCGAGCGTCCTCCCCGATCGACCGACGTGGTTGCGAGAGCCGGCGCTGGCGCCAGCGCTGTGCCGGCAGCTCACGATCGGTCGGCGGTTGGCGGCCCGGTGCGAGCCCGGTTGGGGGAGCAGATCGTGCCGCAACACGGCGTAGTCGCCTGGGCCGTCGCGTGTCAGGCATTCGCCGGTTGGCAGGGAGCCCTCGGCCAGCCGGCCGAGACGGACCTAGGCGACTCGCACGGCCGCGGCCGTTCCGGTGGGGCAGATGACGAGCAAGCAGCTCTCGACCCGTATGTCGTCGATGACCGGGCCGAAGGCATCCACCGTGGTGCTGGCGAACTGCAGAACCGTAGCGGGGGACAGGACGTTGGTGAAATAGAACGTCCGGTATACGTATCCCATGTCGGATGGCGTGTGGCCGGCGGTGTCGAAGGTGAAGCTGTCGACCATCTGGCCGTTCGCCGTGACCTTGCCCGTCACGATGAGGGGGCCGTTGTCGGGATTGCCGGCCAGGGCGTAGCTCACACGGTAGGTGGTGAGCAGCTTCGTGGGCAAGGTTCGGGCGACCGCTCCTGGGCTGAACCCGTTGAGGTCGAGTGACTGGTTACCTTCTGCGGCCTCCCAGTCGCGGGTCAGGCCGACCGTGCCGGTGGTGACGGTCCATGGGCCGAACTGCTGGCCGGCGGCGAACTCGACGAAATCGTCGGTGATGGCGGGGCTCTCGAAACCGTCGGTGAAGACGGTGGCCGCCGCGGCTGGACTGGCAGAGAGGGCGGTGAGTAGGACCGACATTGCCACCGCCAGCGCCGCTCCGATGGCAGTGCGATGGGTACGCGGACGTTTCGTCGCCATGCTTGTCCTCCCGAAGTCATCATCGGCTGGGGCCGTGCCCCGGACTTCGTCTCGCGGATCTGCAACCCGCGCCAGGGAATCGAGGTCCATCAGTGACGCTACGGCGACGCCGCAAAGGCTCGCAAGGCCCTTCAATTCCCATAAGCCGGCCATAATCTGACAACGGTTGAGTATCGGAGGGTCTTGACGCCTAGTTGCCCGGAGAGGATTGCCGTCAGGCTCGTAACCGAGACGCCGAGTGGCTGCGGAACCCCACAGTTCGTGACGATGACCTTCAGCTCCCACTCCGGTGCTGGTGCCCGGCGGATCCGCCACAACGTCCCGACCGGCGTGGGCGTCGCCGTCCGGTATCCACACCGAGATATCGAGGCTCATCCCCACGCTCTCACCATGTCTCGACTCACGGCTACGGTAAGCGGCACGAATGGATTGGCGTTCATCTGGGCGTGCCGAGAAGCGGTTACGCGTTGCGTGCCGCGGTGCTCGTGAGGGACGCCGATGCTGACCGGCCTCCTGCGGGATGAAATTTCCGAGGTGCGGTCGGCGGCGCTGCACACGTTGGCGGCGTCATTGACCGCGTCCCGTCTGGCCGCCGACGAGCTCGCGTCAATGCTGGATGATCCTGATCTCGGTGCGGTGGCCGCTACCGCACTGGGCAGCGTCGGCGACCACCGGGCGGTGCCGCATCTGGTACGGCTGATGCTGTCCGACAGCGACGAGCCGCGCCTGGCTGAGGCGTTCAAGGCGGTTGCCCGGGCGGGCGCTGATCCACAGGCGTCGGTGGCCGCCGCCCGGCAGATGTTGGCCGCGCTGCCGGATTCGTGCGCGCCGGCCCTACCGATGCGGGTGCTGGCCGCTTTCGGTCCGGCTGCTGCTGCGGTGCCGGAGGTCATTGCCAAACTCGAAGGGGCCGAGAACGACACTCCGAGCTGTGCCATCTACGTTCTGGGACGGATCGGGCCAGCCGCCGCTGCTGCGGCAGCGCTGCTGGGGCAGTACCCGACGCAAGGCGCGACGCTTGCGCTCCTCAAGGTCACATCGGACCGTACGGTGGCCGACCAGTATCTCGGCGGCCGGCCGGAACATCCTGGCCGAGACGGGATCGCATCGGCTCTGCTTACCTGGCTGGCCGAGCACGGCGGGCTCACCCCCCGCCAGTACAAGCAGCTACGGAACCTGTTCCGAGCTCCCGGATTCGGGCATCTGAAGTCGGCGGGGGCACTATGGCTGCACGACGGCCCTGCGGTAGCCGCCGAACTGGTAGAGGTTCTACCGGAGTACCTGTTCGACGACCTGTACGGGCGACAGGCGTTGCGGGTCCTCGCCGCGATGGGATCGCACGCGCGGCCGGTACTCGACCGGCTGGATCGATTCGTGGCATCCCGGCGCCGAGCCGGGATGAATATCGGCGGCTTCGACGCCGAGATGCGCGCCGACGAGATGCTGCACGCCGCCGCCATCGCCACCCGGCAGAAGATCGCCGGCTAGATCGCCCTCGTGCGTCCGCTGACGGCGGCCCGATCAACCCACCTTCCGGCTCACGACCTTGTACGACGTGCCGTTCCACTCGACGCCCAGAGTGATCCGCTCCCAGCGGTTCTCGCCGGCGAGCGTCCCTTCCACCGGGACGTACAGGGTGCGGTCCTCGCTGTCGAGCGGGCCGATTACGTACCCGTCCCCCTCGGTCACCAGGCGACTCAGCACCTCGGCCCGGTCACCGGTGCTGCGTTGCCCGTCGAGCACTGTGACGTCGTAGGGGCGGTTGCCTGTCGACACCGACGGGCAGGTCGCGCGGACCGCGAGGTCGGGCAGGGTCGCCGAGCGGTGACTGAGATAGAGCCGTTGCCTGATGTCCACGGGACGGCCGTCGCAGCCAGCGGCCATGCCGGGCGGTTCCCAGTCCAGACCCACGACGCCATCGTTTCGGGCGGCGTCGCAGATGGCATCCGATCTGGCCGGGGCGGTCGCACAGCGGGTGCTGTGACCGAGGTAGCCGGAGAGACCGGGAAAGCGGGGGTCCAACGCGAACGTCCAGCCGCGAGCGGCGAAGACCGGGCGTTTGCCGGCCGAGGGTGCCGGCCCGGTCTCGATCGCCTCGGCGAGTGCGGGCAGGTCGGGCACGTGCTTACCGTCGGTGGTGTGCGCGTCGATGCCGGTGCGGAGTTCGCCGTCGACGAAGTAGGTGGGCGCCCGGTAGTCCCCGAGCCATTCGGCATCGTTGCGGCAGGCGGCGTCGTGGACCAGCACGGCGAGCATGAGGGCCGGGCCGGTCGTGTTGCGCAGGTCGTCCTCGCCAAGCGCCTCGGCGGTGCATGGCTTCGCCGGATCCGGTGGCGTGGCGAAGGTGGTTCCCACGGCGGCGTCGAACGTCTTCAGCACGGTGCGGACAAGTCCGGGCAGAGCGAGTGTGGCGTGGACGGCGTCCGGATTGCGGGGGTCCGGCGTCTCCTCCGGTGGGCCCTCCCCGGACGGATCCGGGGACGGCGCGGGTTCCCAGAATTCACTGACGGCGGAGATGATCCAGGCGCCGGAGATGGCGATCACCTGGGCGTGGCCGAGGATGGCCAGAGGGTTCGAGTCGCCCGGGTTCAGGTTGACCGATCGCACCAGCCGGGCGGCGTCCCCGAGGTCGGCCGGGAACTCGGTTTCCCAGGTCTGGGTCTGGGGGATGGCCGGGTTGAAGTTCGCCGGTTCGTACTCCTCCGGCAGGCACTGCGCCGGGTCGCTGAGGAGTTGGGTGACCTCCGCCCGGGACTCTGGCAGCACCCGCTCCAGCAGGATGCTGACGCCGACGTCCCCATCGCGGTACGACGGGGCGTACGAGGGAGCGGTGAGCTTGCCGGAGAACAGGTCGGGCGACCGCCCCTCTGCATCGGGCGGGCCGGTGCAGGATGGTGGCCACGGCCCGCCGTTCGACTCGGTGTCCTCGTCGAAGCCGGCGAAGGTCAGCGGCGCCGGCGGGTGACTGAGCAGATCGCGCAGTTCCTGCTCGCTGAGCGTCGCCCGGCTGGGCGCAGCGGCGGGCTCCGGGCGGCCGGTCGTGCGTTGGATCGCCCAGGTTCCGCCCGCGACGACCACAACAATCACCGGCAGTAGCAGCCACCGACGTTGCCGTCTCAGCTGTCGGCCTGGTGGCTGCTCGACCACGACGCGACCTCCTCCGCGCTCATCGGCTCGTAGCGCTCGCCGGTCGGAGTGAACGCAGAGCGGTAGGTGGCCGCGTAACCGGAGACACGCATCGAATCGTCCTGGGCCACCACTGTCTTCTGCTCGCCGCCGCGGTGGTAGCTGATGTCGATGTCGTACTCGTAGTAATGCTCGTCCGGAAAGGCGGTCACCTCGATGACCTGGGTCTGTTCCTTACCGATGTCGATTGATTGGACCGCGAAGAAGGCCTCGCTTCCGAGCTCGTGCTTGCGGCCCAGCGTGCGGGCGATCGGCGGGTCCTGCCAGAGCCCTATCCCCATGATCTCGCTGGTCGCGCCCTGTGACGTGCGGGCCACCAGTGCGCCGGACAGCGGCGCGGACCGCTTCGTGATCCGCGCCCGAAGATCAGTGATGCGGATCGCCGCGCCGGTGGAGTTGTATACGACGATCTTGGTCCGGGTGTGTCCGGCCTTCACGCCGCCGCGGGGCAGGTCGGCGCTCATCCCACCGGTGGGTCGGTCGATCTTGTCCGCGTACACGATGGAGAGGTCGGTGAGCGACATGCTGTCGTCCTCGACGCTGATCTTGGGATCGCCGCCGCTGAAGACGGACTCCACTGTCTTTGGGACGTTTGCGATCAGCGCGGTCACCACGGTGGTGGCGAGCGCGGTCAACACCGCGGCATAGAGGAACGCGTGCTTCTTGATGAATCGGTCCCAGGCCGTCTTTGGCTTCTCCACCGGCTGGCGCGCCTCTGCCACGGGGGGAGAAGGCCGCGGTCTCCGTTTACTGGACATGGTGTATTGACCGCCGAGTGATGTCGTGGGTGAGGGCGATTGGACCCGGCCGGCAAGCGCAGGACAGGTCCGGCCTCGATTGTGGACAGCCGAAGACATAGACGGACATCGGGCGGACGGCCACGGTGGGTGATCTGATCATCGCGCCCACGGGACGACGACGGCGACCTCGGTGGCCGGCTGGCCCCGCTGCTCGTACCGCAGATCACGCCGGTGACCAAGTGGGCGAGAGGTGGCGAGTTACGGTCGGTCGGGCGAGCCTGACGATAGTGACGACCGACCGATTGGCAATCGGAAGCCCGACGGGATCGTCAGTGCGCCCGTGGTTCGCCGAGCACCTCGGGCAGATTCCGGGGCGCCCTCGTCGATTCCGCCGTCGGCGGTGACATGGTTTCTGGCGCGGCGTGCGCCGTTGCAGCGGTGTCATTCTTGCGGAGCGGACAGCGGGGCGGCTTTAGGGGCCGGGAGTGCACGGCCGGCACTTCAGTGCCCGATGGGGGAGAATCGAATCATGTTTGTCATCAGGGAGCGGTTCTTCTCGATCGGCGACGACTTCGACGTGCTCGACGAGCACGGCACCAAGGTCTTCCACGTCGACGGCAAGGTGCTCAGCGTCCGCAACAAAGTCCTCATCGAGGACGCCTCCGGCCGTGAGGTCGCCACGCTGCACCGGCACTTGGTGGCGCTGCGTCCTACGTACGAGATCCGGATCGGCGGCGAGAAGGCCGCAGAGGTCCGCAAGAATCTGCTCACGCCGTTCCGCGACAAGTTCACCATCGACGTGCCGGGGCCCGACGACCTGGAGATGAAGGGTGACCTGCTCGACCACGAGTACGTGATCGAACGCGACGGCACCGAGGTGGCTGTGGTCTCCAAGCGGTGGCTGACGATCCGGGACACCTACGCCGTTCAGGTCACCGCTGGCGTCGACCCGCTGCTCATCATCGGCAGCGTCCTCGCGCTCGACCTCGCCATGAACCGCGACAAGAAGAAGAGCGACGAGGACTGACCCCCTGGGCGGCAGCCGCATCGCTCGGGGCCGGGCTCCTGGCTGGGATCTGGTAGTTCGACAAGCCGGCGCCCAGGCTCCCCGACGCCGCTCGCTCACGTTCGGTCGCTGCGCTGCCTGACCTGGTGGCGGCGGTCCGCTGCCACGGTCCTCCATGTGCGGCAATCACATTGTCCCGGAGGGCACGTCCACGCCGGCCGTGCCCTCCGGGACGCCGATTACGGCGTGAGCACGCCGGCGATCAGCGCGCGGTGGTCGGAGGCGTCGTTGCACATCGGGAAGAGGTCGAAACTCTTGCGGACGGAGCCCCGGACCAGGATGTAGTCAAACTTGATGGTCGGCTTCTTGTTGCAGTCCTCTGGGTCGTTGCTGACAGTCAGGTACGAGTTCGGATGCATGTTGCGGAAGCCGGCGGTGGTGAACTGCTGCATCGGCGTGTCTGTCGGGCGCAGGTTGAAGTCACCCATCACGATCGAGTTCGGCCAGTGGCTGGCAAGTCGGATCAGTACGGGAACCTGGCACCACGCGCGTCCCTCGGTGGCCATGTGCGTGTTGAACACCCTCACGTCGACGCCGCCCAGGGTCACCGTCACCGACTGGGCCGCCCGCTCCTCCGGGTCCTGCCCGCATCCCGCCTCCTCATGCGGATAAGGGTGGTTGAGCCAGTCCCGCGGCTGCGCCGAGGACTTGATCATGAATGCCTGGCCGTACGGGCCGATGCAGGAGGCGGCAAAGTTCTGGGCCACGCCGAACCGGGACTCCCAGGAGACGCCGGTGACCTCCTCCAGGTTCGTCTCGATGTCGTACACCTGGTGTTGGCACACCTCCTGCAGACCGACCACATCGGCGAGCAGCACGTTGATGTGCTCCGCCCACTTGTCGGCGCCGGCGTCTATCGCGCCACCGGCGATGTTCCAGGTCATCACAGTGGTCTCGGCCGCCGCGACGGCGGACGGGGTTCTGGGAGGTGACGCCTGCCCGGCGTGGACGGAGGGTGTCGGGCCGAGCGCCGTGAGCCCGGCGACGAGTGCGACAGAGGCCGCTACCCAACGGACTGAGCGCGATCGTTTCATGGAGAATCCTTCCTCGAACCGCTCGTGCCGTCGCACGAGCCGCGAGCAGAGCCCCGCTACCTCCTCGGCGTCGATTCCGACGGGAGACAAGGGACAGCGGTATCGGCAGGATCGGACTGCCGAGGTGCACGTCGAAGCTATCGGGGCGCGGGGTGCAGTGACCCGGATCGAACCTGTACGGAACAGGCCCGAACAAGCGTTGCCGTAGCTTGCAGCGAGAACGACCGATCAGCGGCGAGGGCTCGTCAGCCCGGGCGCGGGCGGGATTGCCGAAGCAGAGCCGCCAGGGCCCTGCGCCGCGAACAGGCGGTAAGCAGGCTGGGCGGGAGCAGCGGCCGCGCTACTGGCTGTGGGGCCGGATGTTGTGGTTGAGGTGGAACACGTTGTGCGGGTCCCAGATCGTCTTGAGTGCGGTGAGCCTGGCGAGCTTGGCGGCCGGGTATGCGCGGCGTACCCCACCTTGCCCCTCGTCGGCGGCGAGCGAGTTGACGTAGACGCCGTCGGCGTACGGGTCGAGCGCGGCTCCGGCACTGCGAGTCGCTGCCATCCGAAGGTCGTCTTCGGATGGCTCGGTCCAGCGGGAGCCGGCGCCGAACTCGAACATGGTGCCGCGGTGGCTGAACGCCGCGTCGGCATCCGCGACGTCGGCGATGGCGCCGCCGTGGGCCTGCAGGCCCACGCCGGCCAGGTCGGTGCCGTTGTGCAGGTCCGACGCGCCGCGCAGCAGGAACGCCTCGATCGCGGCGGTGGGGAACTGCCGCAGGTAGTGCGCACTGGAGTACCGGCGGTAGGCGTGACCGCCGACGGTGTCGTCGCGTTGCTGCAGTTCCAGATATGAGGGGGTGGTGATCCGCTCGGCGACCGGGCGCCCGAGCGCGCGCATCGCCGGCAGCAACCGGTGACCCTGTGCCGGGTCGCCGACCCATACGAAGCCGACGGTGGCGATCGGACCCCCGGCCGTGCTGTTGACGTCGGCGGTGAAGGTCGCCTGCCGCGGCGCGACGGCGTTGAGGTCCCGCCAGCCTTCGAGAACCGGTACGGCGTCCTCGGCGCGAAAGTCGAACTCGGCGACCAGGGTCTGCGTTCCGGTGTGGTGCAGTTGGAAGTCGAAGTCGGTGACGATGCCGAAGTTGCCACCCCCGCCGCGCAGGCCCCAGTAGAGGTCGGGGTTCTCGGTTCGGCTCGCGGCCACCACTTCCCCGTCCGCGGTGACCATAGTGTAGGAGACGACGTTGTCGCAGGCCAAACCGTGTTGGCGGGCGAGCCAGCCCATGCCGCCGCCGAGGGTCAGGCCGCCGACCCCGGTGTGCGAGACGTTACCCGCGGTCGTGGCGAGGCCGTATGGCTGCGACGCCCGGTCGAGTGCGCCGAGCAGCGCGCCGCCCTGGACCCGGGCGCGTCGCCGGATCGGGTCCACCCGAACGCCGTTCAACGGGGTCAGGTCGATCATCAGGCCGTTCGCGGGGACGGCGTGACCGGCCACGTTGTGCCCGCCGCAGCGCACCCCGATCTCCAGGTCGAGTTCGCGGGCCAGGCGCACCGCGGTCACCACGTCGGTGACGCTCGCGGCCTGCACGATCATCCGCGGGCGCCGGTCGATCATGGCGTTCCAGACCGTGCGGGCCGCGTCGTAAGCGGGACTACCCGGCGTGAGGACGCGGCCGTCGAAGCGGGGACTGGTCGTTGTCATACGTCTGAGCCTGACGGAAATCGGTACACCCGGTAAGGTCCGATTCCATGGGCCGAAGCAGGACCAATTCGAGCACAGCGGAGGACCTGCTCATCCATGTCGACCGGTCCGCAAGCGAACCGCTGCACCGGCAGATAGCCGCCTCGATCCGGGGCAGCATCCGGGCCGGCCGGTTGCGTCTCGGAACCTCCCTGCCGCCCACCCGCACCATCGCCGCCGACCTGGGCGTCTCACGCGGCGTCGTGGTCGAGGCCTACCAGCAACTCGTCGCCGAGGGCTACCTCACCAGCCGGGCGGGCGGCTACACCCAGGTGGCGGTCGAGCCTGTTCCGCCCGCGGCGGCTCGGCGCGGCGGGGACCGGCCGGCGGCCCGGATCGACTTCGGGTACGGCCGCACCGACGTGTCGTCATTTCCCCGCGCCGCCTGGCTGCGTTCGGTGCGAACAGTCCTCACCACCACGCCGAACGAACGCTTCTCCTACCTCGACGGACGAGGCGTACCCGAACTGCACGCAGCCCTGACCGACTACCTCAACCGCGTTCGCGGCGCATCGGCCCGCCCGGAGAACGTCGTGATCTGCAATGGCTACGGCCAAGGAATCGCGCTGATACTCCAGGTGCTCGCAGCGCGTGGCGCCCGCAGGTTGGCCGTCGAGGACCCCTCCGCGGACGACGACGCCCGCCTCGTCGCGGAAGCCGTCGGCCTGGACGTGATCGGCGTCCCGGTCGGGCCCGACGGCATTCTCGTCGAGAAGC
This sequence comes from Micromonospora sp. NPDC005171, assembly GCF_040608575.1. Lineage (NCBI taxonomy): Bacteria > Bacillati > Actinomycetota > Actinomycetes > Micromonosporales > Micromonosporaceae > Micromonospora > Micromonospora sp. NPDC005171. Next base: position 150,848 of record NZ_JBEXIM010000007.1, read on the forward strand.
TCCAACAGACCGACGCGGACGCCGTCGTGCTGACGCCCTCGCACCAGTGGCCCACCGGCGGCGTCCTGTCGGCCACCGCGCGGGCGCAGGTCATCGGCTGGGCGCAGCGTCGCGGCGCCGTGGTGATCGAGGACGACTACGACGCGGAGTACCGCTACGACCGCTCGCCCGTCGGCGCCATGCAGGGTCTGGCACCCGACACCGTCGTCTACTGCGGCACAGCGAGCAAGACCCTGGCGCCAGGGCTGCGCCTCGGGTGGCTGCTCGCACCGTCACACCTGGTCGACGAAATCACGGCGGCCAAGGTACGGGCCGACCGCGGCTCTCCCGTCATCGACCAACTCACCTTCGCCGACTTCCTCACCCGCGGCGAATTCGACCGGCACCTACGGCGCATGCGCCCGGTCTACCGCCGCCGCCGCGACGCACTCCTGGCCGCGCTGCGCGCACGGTTACCCGAACTGGAACCGGTCGGCGTCGCGGCGGGCCAACACGTCGTAACCTGGCTCCCGTACGACCTCGACGAGGCCCCGGTCGTGGCCGCCGCCGCCCGGCGCGGACTGGTCGTGCAAGGCGTCACCCGGTACCGACTGAGCCCCACCGGGCCCGGCGGGTTGATCTTTGGCTACGCCACCCTCACCGAACGCTCCATCACCGACGGAGTGGAAGCCCTTGCCGAGGCGGTCGCAGAGGTCCGTGCGCAAGTCTGCCGGAAAGCGCTCGCCACCGAAGGTGGCGTTGGCGCGGTCGGGGGTTCCTGAGCGCGCCGCGACAGCCCCACGGCGTCGGCGATCCACACCGCTCAAGAGTTCGGAATGCGCGGACATTGTGGTGGAGGCCGACTCAGCATTCCCGCCGACGGATCGACGTTTCACCTGGCCGGCGAGCGCGGCGTTACCGCTCGAGACGGAGCCGGCCGGCTATACGGTCCACCGCCTGCTTCGCCTCGATCAGGCTCGTGCCAGTCTGCTTGCGGTAGGCCCGAACAGCCTCAATCGTCCGTCCGCCCTCCAGGTGCCGGACTACTTCTGCCTCCACTGGCGCGGTGATGCCGAGGTGATCCATCACCAGATCGAGCTTCCGCTGGATGGCCGCGAGCTGGGTCGCCGAGCTGCGCCTCTCCTGAAACCAGGCTCCGGCCGCAGCCCCGACCGACCCGACTGTGGCGATAACGAGCAATGTTGCTTCCCACGGACCCATCAGCACATCTAATCAGCGGTGCACAACCAGGGCATTCCGCGCTCCTGACGGCGGGCGCTCCTCCGCCGCATGACAGGTAGTCGGAGGCCTCGAACGCGACGGTTCAGGCCTCCTCCCAGCGCCCGGCGTCTGCTCCCCACCCGGACGGCGCTGCCCGACGGACGTCATCTCGGCTCGCCAGCTGCAGATCGGCCGCTCGGGCTTTCACGACTGGGACATCAAATTCGAACTCCACGTTCGACCCGTCGGCAAACGAGACCGTTACGTGAGTGTTGGGACCTGCCGGGTGGTTGTCCATCCATTGCACGTGGACGACCTCCGCCGTCAGGGATCCGTCCGGACGCACCAACGCGAATCCCTCGAGGTCACCCTGAGCGACATCCGGATGGAGCCGTCGACGCAGCTCCGCAAGCTGCTGCTCTCGCCAGCGCCGTCGCGCGTCGGTGTTCGCCATGGAGTGCATTCTCCCCGGCAGTGGCCGCCGAATCGGGACGACTCGAGCGGCGGCACGTCAGGCCGGGTCTTCGCCAGCACATCGGCGACTCCGTCGTGAGAGGCCGCTACATGCTCCTGCGGTCACTCGGACGCATCAACGGCAGATAGCCGGTGGGACGTCGGGTTCGCAGACAGGGCGGCCGAAATCCGAACTTGTCAGGTTCATCTGCTGCCAATGTTGCGTGGTGCCGGTTGGACGGGTACTGGGCGACCGGCGGCCAAGGAAACCCCGTACGCTGGGTTGGTGATCGACTTTCGCGCGGCGGTTGAAGCACGCGATCCCGATGCCATGATGGCGGCCCTGGCCGACGATGTGGTTTTTCGCAGCCCGGTGGCGTTCAAACCCTACCCGGGCAAGGCAATCACCGCGGCGATCCTGCGCGCCGTGCTACGGGTGTTCGAGGACTTCCGGTACGTCCGTGAGTTGAGCGGTGACGGCGATCGCGAACATGCGCTGGTATTCGAGGCGCGGATCGGCGACGCCGCCGTCGAAGGTTGCGACTTCCTGCACCTGGACGAGAGCGGCCTGATCGATGAGTTCACGGTCATGATTCGCCCGCTGTCCGCCGCGCAGGCCCTGGCCGCCGCGATGGCCGCCCAGTTCGAGCAGATCCAGCGTGAGGCCACCGCCGGCTAGCACGTCCACAGCTGAGCTGGACCTGCGTGAGCCCGAAAATGGCGCGAAGCGTCGTCGGCTGCGAGGCAATGGGTCTCGGACACGCATGCAGCTCTGCCACCCTTTCGGGTGGTGTCGGCGGAGTGAGCAGTGCGGTCAAGGCGGCAACCCGGTAACGAACCGACGGTCGGCTGACGCAGGCGTGGTCAGCGGTTGTTCGCCGAGTGGGCCGCCTACCACTGGGCGGGGTGGCACCCTGAGTTCCGTGGACTGGGCAGGGAGTCGGGGGAAGCTGGCATCGGGATCACAGTGAACGGCCTCTGATGCGTACCGCGTTGATCGTAGTAGCCGCGCTGGCGGCGGCGGTGGTCGTGGACCTGGTGTCCGGCATGCTCGTCCGCCGTGTGGCCCGTGGCCATTACACGTGGCTTCTAGAGCCGCTGCGGCATGCCTGCCGCCGCCCTGCGGCGGCGGTCCTGCTGGTCGGGGCGCTGTATTTCGCGCTGCCGTTGGGACCGGCCGGGTGGCAGCGTCATCTGCGGCACGTCGTCCTGGTGGTCCTGGTCGTGTCCGGGGCATGGTTAGTGATCAAGGCGCTGCATGTCGCCGAGGCGGTCGCGTTCAGTCGGCTACCGGGTGACGCGGTCGCCAGCCGGCGGGTCCGGCGGGCCCGCACCCAGATCCGCCCCGTGCGGCGGCTCACCGTCGCCGTGGTCACGATTGTCGCGATCGGCCTGATCCTGATCACCTTCCGGCCGGTACGCCTCTTCGGCGTCTCCGTGCTGACGTCGGCGGGAGTGGTCGGCGCGTTGATCGGCCTGTCGGCCCGTACCGCGCTCGGCAACGCGTTCGCCGGTGTCCAGGTCGCTTTCGCCGACGGTCTGCACGTCGGCGACGTGCTGGTGGTGGACGGTGAATGGGGCCGGGTTGAGGAGGTGAAGCTGACCAACGTGGTGATCCGGCTCTGGGACGAGCGGATGCTCATCCTGCCGACCACGTACTTCACTGAGCGGCCGTTTCAGAACTGGACCCGGAACGAGTCCAGGGTCGTCGGCAAGGTGCAGATTCATGTCGACCACACCACCGACGTGGATGATCTGCGCCGGGAGGCTCGCCGGCTGGTCGAGTCCTCACCGCTGTGGGACCGCGACCAGTGGGTGCTCCAAATGGTCGACGCCACCCCCCAGACGGTGGTCATCCAGGTGCAGGCCTCGGCCGCCGACGGCGCCAGCGCCTGGGACCTGCGCTGCGACCTGCGTGAGGGACTGGTTAGCTACCTGCGTGACCATCATCCCCAGTGGCTGCCCCGCACCCGCGGTCAGTATCAGCCCTGACCGGCGGGTCCGACGGCCCGCCCGCGCCGATGATTGTCCTTCTAGCCGCAGATCGCGGTGGAAGTAGCCGTCTTCCGCCGTGAGGGCGCGCCTGGAGGGTTCCCCGCGACCTGTGCGGGGCACGCGTCGACTACCTGCCGGCGTGGGGCTGCCTCTCTTTTTCGTCCCGCCAGCCGCCGGGTTCAGGATGGTATCCGTACGCGGCAGCACGAACCGTTTCCTCGTTCTCCAGCCCGGAGCCGATCGCGCCCCCCACGGTGGCCAGCGAACTGGTGATCCAGGCGAGCGTCAAATAGTCGCTGAAACTGGTCGGCCGCTGCAAGGTCTGCTCCAGCACGGATGTGTCGATCAGCAGCGCCCCGGCGAGCACCGTTCCCACGAGCAGCACCACGTAGGACACCGCCGTGGCCAGCGTGAGGGTGAGGACCGTACCCAGGTTGAACAGCCGAGCCAAATCAGCCGATGTCTCACGGTCTGGTTTCTCCCACAGGTCGTGCGCGACGATCAGCCAGGCCACCAACGCGGTCAGCCCGAGCAGCATGATCACGGTGAGCCGCAGTCCGCCGAGTGCATCGCCTATCTGCCAGATGGTGTCCGTGGTGAGCGCGAACGCGGCCGTGCCGAACGCGCCGACCAGCAGCTTGGACAGGCCGAGCAGGGCGCGCCCCGGGCGGTTGGCGCGGACCATGCCGGTCAACAGCCGGGCGCTCTGCGGCTCGCACGAACCTCGGGGGCGCCGGTCCGCGGAAGCTGGAGTGTTCGGTCAATCCAGGTAGCGCAGGACCGCGAGGACGCGACGGTTGTCTGCCTCGCAGGCGGGGAGGCCCAGCTTGTCGAAGATGCTGGTGACGTGTTTTTCCACGGTTCCGCCGGTTACCAGGAGCGCGCCGGCGATGCCTGCGTTCGACCGCCCCTCTGCCATGAGCGCGAGCACGTGGCGTTCACGTGCGGTGAGTGTCGCTACGCCGTCAGCGCGGCGGCTGGAGCGCAGTAGTCGGCCGACGATCTCAGGGTCGAGCGCCGTGCCGCCGGTGGCGACCCGCTCCAGCGCGTCGGCGAACTCGGCGACGTCGGCCACCCGCTCCTTGAGCAGGTATCCGGCGCCTGCCGCGTTGCCCTCCAGCAGCCGGGACGTGTACCTGGTCTCGATGTACTGGGACAGCACCAGCACACCGGTGCGGGGATGCTGGCGGCGGATCTCGAGCGCGGCACGTATTCCCTCGTCGGTGTGCGTTGGCGGCATCCGGATGTCGGCCACCACCACGTCGGGCTGATGCTCGGCCACCGCGGCCAGCAGGCCGTCGCCGTCGCCCACGGCAGCGCACACCTGATGGCCGCGGTCCTCGATCAGCCGAGTGAGCCCCGCCCGGAACAGAGCCGCATCCTCGGCGATGACGACCCGCGCATTCATGCGCGTAACGGTAGCTCGACGGTGATCTTCGTTGGGCCGCCAGGTGGGCTCCTGATGGTGAGCCGGCCATCCACCACGGCGACCCGGGAAGTGAGCCCGGATAGGCCGCTGCCCCGGCCCGAGTCGGCACCGCCCGTGCCGTCGTCGGTGACGCTGAGCAGCAGTACGTCCCGATGTTCGACAACCTGGACGGCGATCGTGTTGGCGAGGCTGTGTTTGGCCGCGTTGGCCAGCAGTTCGGCGGCGCAGAAGTACGCGATGGTCTCGATCGCCGGGGCGGGCCGGACCGGGAGGTCGACCCGCAGCTCGACCGGGATCGCGCTGTCGGCGGCCAACGAGGCGAGGGCGTCCGCCAGCCCGTTGTCGAGCATCGGTGGGTGGATCCCGCGGACCAGGCCGCGCAGCTCGCCGAGCGCGTCCTTGGCACCCCGGATGGCGGTGTCGACCAGCTCGCGGGCAGCCGCGGCGTCGGGAACCTCGCCGTCGCTGCCGAGCTTCTCCCGGGCCATGCCGAGGTTCATGGCCAACGTGGCCAGCCGGATCTGCGCGCCGTCGTGCAGGTTCCGCTCGAGCCGCCGCAGCATGGCGGCGGAGTCGTCAACGGCCAGCGCCCGACTCAGCTCCAAGTCGTGGACCCGCTGCGCCAGCCGCCCAGGCCCGAGCAAGCCCCGGATCAACCAGGCATCGACTGACGTGACAGCCCTGGTGACCCACGGGGCGGCCAGCAGCATCGCCGCTCCCGCCGCTGCGGCGGCGAACGTGTCGGGGAAGGTCGCGACGCGGAACGTGCCCTCGCCGAACAACCCGAACGGCGTGAACACCGGCACTGGACTCAGTTGGACCCCCGGCGGATGGTTGCGAAACGCCCCCCACAAGAGCGGGTAACCCAGGTTGACCAGCCCGCCGACCCAGAAGAACACGGCGTACAGCTCGATCAGGCCGACCGGCAGCTTGGCCAACTGGTAGGCCATCACCCGCCAGCCGGCCCCGTCCCGGGGGCCCGGGCCGGACCAGGCCCGACCGCCGGGCCGCCGCCGCGCCGGCGGCGGCGGCGCCCCGACTCGCATCCCGAGCAGCCGGGTCGCGAGCAGGCGCTGCAGTGAGCCGAGCCTCCGGGCCGCCGGTGTCGACACCAGCAGTACGAGCAGCAGTCCCTGGCAGCCGCAGGCGATGGCCATCTCGCCCACCGACGGATTACCTCGCCCGCCGTCGGCCACGAACCAGATGATGTCCACGGTGAGAACGAAGAGCACCAGCGGATTGATGAGGATGAACGGCAGTCCGGCCAGGCAGAATGACAGCTCGCGAAGCTGTCGCCGGGTGAACGGCGCCACGACCGCCGCACGGGCCACCGCCCACAAACTCCTGCCCCGACCCTGGCCGCCGGACGATGCGTCTGCTGTCGGTGGCGTCACCGGAGGGCCCATGCCGGCCATTGTCCTACCCGCTCCGGCCTGCCTTCTGCTCACGCATCCCTGCCTCCCGGCCCGGCTGGGTTCAGCTCGCGGGTCCCCATCGCTGAGCCCGTAGGTGGCGGGCTGGCTGGCTGCGCGTGGAGCGGTCTGGGGGAAAACCCCCAGCAAAAGACGGCTGTCAGCCGGGTCCCGCCTGGGCGATGGCCTGCCTAGCGTGGTCTTCCGTAAACACCAAGGACGGAATTGTTCAAGGAGACCGAATGAAACGTGTGCTCCGGTCCATGACGATCGCGACGACAGTGCTGGCAGTGATTGCCGCCCCGGGTGCTGCCACTGCCGCGCCACAAGAGGCGGATCGCGTCGAACTGCAGCGTCGGCTGAACGATGTCGTAGCCGCCGGCACGGTGGGTGCGCTGGCGGAGGTGCGTGACCCGCATGGCATCTGGCGGGGCGCCAGCGGTGTCGCCGAACTGGAGACCACGAGGGCGGTCCCGGTTGACGGCCGCGTCCGGGTGGGCAGCATCACGAAGACGTTCGTCGCTACCGTCGTCCTGCAGCTCGTCGGCGAGGGTCGGCTGCGGCTTGGCGATACGGTCGAATCGTGGCTGCCCGGAGTCGTTCCCGACGGTCACCGCATTACCGTGCGCCAACTGCTCAACCACACCAGCGGGTTGTTCGATTACGTCCAGACACTGCCGATGCCGCCTGAGCCTGAGTTCCTGAGCAACCGATGGCGGACCTGGACTCCGGCCGAACTCATTGAGCGGGCGGTGTCCAACCCGCCGACGTCCGACCAGCCGGGTGTGGCCTACGCGTACTCGAACACCAACTATCTTCTGCTCGGCCAGATCATCGAGAAGGTGACCGGTCAGCCATACGGCAAGGAGATCGAACGCCGGATCACACAGCCGTTGCGGTTGCGCGAGACCGCAGTGCCAGGGACGTCGTCGCAGATTCGCGGACCGCATCCACACGGCTACGTGCCGACACAGCAGGACGGCGAGATGGAGCTTCTCGACTACACGCGGATGAATCCGTCAGTGTTCGGCGCAGCTGGCGAGATGATCTCTACAACCACGGATCTCAACAGGTTCTTTGCCGCACTGCTGGGCGGGCGTCTTCTCCCGCATCGCCTCCTCACCGAGATGAAGACACCGGGTGTCGAGGGCGGTAGCTACGGACTCGGGTTGGCCTGGCGAGACACCACGTGCGGAATCCGGGTGTACGGCAACGACGGCGGCACCCTGGCGTACCAATCCTGGTCGTTCTCTACCGAGGACCGGCACCGCCAGGTCACGATCGCGCTCACGCCCAACTTCCGAGGTGAGTACGCCGTCGTCTTCGCCGCGGTCGACGCGCTCATGACCGAGGCCCTCTGCGCCTGACCGGCCAACATCTCTCGACGAGACGACTCCCCGGGTCGGTGCGCGCGGGCAGCCAGGCGTTGTTGCCTGACGACCCGGGGAACCGGGCCAGCACGACCCCGGCCCCGCGAGCAGGCGCTCGGGCAGCTCCGGAGGGTCGATGTCCCGGACCTCGACCTCGGTGAAGGCTCAGGTCCGGGGACACATGCTTCTGTCAGCCTCGGTAGTCGTTCTGGTGGATGCCACCCTGCGGGGGCGCGCCGTACGAGCCCGGGAACCCGCCGCCGACCGGCCCGGTGTGCAGTACCGCGGTCGGGGCGTCGACCATGCCCCCGCCGGTGGGCGGCAACAGCTGGGTCGTCGAGGGGCCACCCGCCTCCGCCACCGCGTCCGGTGTGTTTCTCCGACGCATCACGAGCAGTGTGAGCGCGGCTAGGCCCGCAGCGACCAGCACGCCGCCCAGGAGAAAGAACGGCGACGAACCGCTTTCCTCGTCGCTGACGGTTTTGAGGTTGGGCGCCGCAGCCTCGGGGGTGCCGTCGCCCGCTGCGGCGAGAGGGCTTGCCTCCGCCTCGGGCGACGGCGATGCCTTGGTGGGCGCTGCCACCGCAGAGAGGGTCAGCCGCACTGTCGCGACGTCACCGGCGCTGCCCCGTACGGTCGTGCGAGCGGTCCGGTATCCGTCCTTGGCCGCGCTGACAGTGATGGTTCCCGCGGCGATCGTCTTGCTGGCGCTCGACGTGATCGAGAACTGGCCGCTGGGGCTGCTGGTTGCCCGGTAGGCATGCCCGGCGCTGTCCCGGACGGTCAGGTCCACGCCGCCGATTGCCTTTCCGCCGGCGTCGCGGACCCGGCCGGATACCCCTTTCACACCGGCTGGCGGCTTGTCCCCGCCGGACGACGACGCACCCGGGCCGTGGACGTAGACCATCTTGAAGTCATAGCTGTTCTGCCCGCCGAGCCGTACGCCGATCGAGATGTTGAGGCCGGTGATCTCACCCGGGCGAGCGTCGGGGGCGACGAGCGTCGCGTCGAAGGTTTGGCTCCGGCCAGGTCCGAGGTTCGGCTCTGCCCGGCATCCGGAGGTGCATCGCAAGCCGCCGCCGACCACCACGATGGCTGTTTCGGCTTTGCTTCCGTTGTTGGTGACGCGGAACTGCACGCGAACCGTCTCGTTGGGTTTCACGTTCTCCGCCGACACGCTCAGGATGCGGACGGTCTCCGGGGCGGCCGTCGCGGGTGCCGCCGACACCGCGAGCGTCCCCCCGGCCAGCGTGATCATTGCGGCCGCACGGGTCCATCGGACACTTGAGCGGGTCGTCACTTCCCACCACCTTCTCTTCTCCGAGGGTAGGCACCACCGGTCGGTGGCGCCGCGGGCCACTATGCCGTGCCTGGGACGAGTTGCGCGACCCGCCTCCGACGGCTGGCCGCACGACACGATCGTGGCGCCGCACGCTGCCGCCCGGTGGTGACGCACGGTGACGTACCACTGCCGCCAAGAGGTCTCGACGTGCGCTTTGTCACACCCTGGCCGAGGACCGTTGCTGTCGCGGACGGCTGGGCTTTCGCCGGGGCGCACCGGCCGACCGTCCGAGGTGGCCGGCCGCACGCCACGGGGGAGCGCGGCAGCCCTTCGCCCGGACCTCAGGCAGCACGGCGTCGAGGTCGCCCGGCGCGGGCCCGACGCACCCTTGCCCAAATCATCTTAGCCATTAAGATAACCGCATGGGCATATCGACGGACTTCTCGGTGGCAATCGCCGGCGCCGGCCTCTCCGGCCTCTGCCTCGCCCAGTACCTGATGCGCGCCGGCATCGACGTGCACGTCTACGAGCGGGACCCGGGCCCCTTCGTCCGGCGCCAGGGCTACCGGATCATCCTCGACCGGTACGGGCTGGATGCGTTGCGCGAGAGCCTGCCCCGCTCGCTGTACAACCTGGCGCTGACCACCGGCGACGAGCCCGGCGGTCAGCTGCGCTTCACCGACAGCCGGCTGCGGGACGCATTCACCATCACCTTCAAGGACGAGCCGCACGCGACCCGTCAGGTCGACCGGCTGACCCTGCGGTCGATCCTTCAGTCCGGGCTGAATGGGCGCATCCACTACGGCAAGGAAGCCGTCGCGGTGGACACCACCGAGGACCCGACACTGCTGCGGCTGCGGTTCTCCGACGGCGGGGCCGCCGCGGCAAGCGTCGTCGTGGGCGCGGACGGCGTCGGATCGGCGCTGCGCGCGCAGCTCATGCCGGACGCGGACCCGGCGAACACTCCGATGGCGGGCATCTACGGCCGGTCGCCCCTGCGGCGCAACGGCGAGAGTGTCATCCCGGAAGCGCTGCGTACCAGCGGGGTCCTGGCCATCGCCGACCGGCCGGGCCGCGCCTTCTTCTTCACGTCGATGCGGTTCGGCGAGAGCCCGCCGGAGGCGTTCGCGCGCCTGGCCCCGGGCAGCTATGCGCCCAGCGGCTACGACTACGTCATGTGGGGTCTCCTGCTCCGGCAGGAGGAGGTGCCCGTCGGCGTCCGCGGGGACCTGCTGGCGCTGTGGAGACTGGCCTCCCGGATGAGTGCTGACTTCCACCCGGTCATCCGGCGGCTGGTCGGCACGGCCGAGTTGGACGCGACGGTGCTCAACCTCTTCGCCACCGGCCGTCGCCCGCGCCGGTGGGCGGTGCCCCGGGCGACGATGATGGGCGACGCTGTGCACGTCATGCCGCCGTTCGGCGCTCACGGCGGCAACACCGCGCTCCGCGACGCCGCCCTGCTCGGCCACAGGCTGGTCGAGGCCCGGGCCACTGGCGCGCCGGTGGAGGAGGCGATCGCCCGCTACCAGGACGAGATGCTGCCCTACGCCTTCCGCGCCGTCGACACCGCCGCCGGGCTGATGCGCCGCCTGACCGGGGGCGCGGCCGCACCGCACTGGGTGCTGACCCGCGTGTTACCTCGGCTGCACCGGGTGACCGTACCGGAGGCATGATTGCCGCCATGTCCCACGAGCCGGCCCGTGCGTCCGCGATCGCTGACCTCATGCGCGCCGGGCGGGAGACGTCGCGGCTGTCCATGGTGTTCCGGTACGCCATCGCGGAGCGGCTCGGCCTCACCGTCAGCGACCTGGAGTGCCTGGATTACCTGGCGGACGTCGGGTCCGCCACCGCGGGGCAGGTCGCCGAGCGAACCAATCTCACCACCGGGGCGGTGACCAGCATGCTCCGCCGGCTCCAGCAGGCAGGCTACGTGACGACCGAGCGCGATCCGGCGGACCGGCGGCGGGTGATCGTCACCCTGCGGCCGGAGCGGATCGCCGAGTTGGAGCGACCGTACGAGCGGTTCGCCGAGCGGGCGGAGCGGCTCATCGAGGGCTACAGCGTCGACGAGCTCACGCTGCTGGTCCGGCACTTCGAGCGCATGCAGGCGATGTACCTCGCCGAGTTGGACCACCTCGTCAGCGGCGACACTGCGCAGCGGTCCGCCTGAGGCGGCGTCGCCTGACCGGCCGCGCCACCGGGTGACCCTGGCCGCTCCCGCCGTATCGGTGCGGCTAGCGAAAGGCGGCGAAACGTCGGCATTGGCGCGTGATGAACGACGGCTATCCCGGACGGGGATCCTGCGTCGATCATTGCCGGGGAGATAGATGCGAATCACTCTCACCTCCTGGCGGAACGCCCGGGCGCCGAGGGGGAGACGTCGGCACCGGAAGCCGGGCGTGACCGAACGGCCCGACTCCGCGTCCCCGGAGGATCGCCATGCCCCGTCCCGCTCTCCGTAACCGGCTCGCGGCGCTCACCGCCGCCGTCCTGACCGCGAGCGTCCTGACGGTGACCCCGCCGTCGCCGGCGCTGGCCGCCAACACGTTCGCCGCCAACGACTACTGCCTCGGCCAGTGCGCCGACATCCTGCCCCCTGGGCAGAACGGCAACGCCACACTCGTCGCCATCCTGGCGCACCAGACGCTCGGCACCCGCCCGGCGCACTCCAGCGACCAACTCGACGAGTACGCGAACCTGGTCTACAACTACGCCGGGCTGACCGACGAACAGATTGCCCACTTCTACAACGACGCCTCGTTCGGCGTCCCGGCCGCGCAGGTCGAGAGCACCGTCTCGCCGCGCGCGGACGTCACCATCGTGCGGGACAAGGCGACCGGCGTCCCGCACATCACCGGCACCACCCGCGCCGGCACCATGTTCGGCGCCGGCTACGCCGGTGCGCAGGACCGGCTCTGGGTGATGGACCTGCTGCGGCACGTCGGCCGCGGCAACGTCACCTCGTTCGCCGGCGGTGCCCCCGGCAACCGGGAGTTGGAGCAGAGCGTCTGGGCCAACTCGCCCTACACCGAGGCGGACCTCCAGGCTCAGGTGGACGCGCTGCGCACCAAGGGCGCCCGGGGTCAGCAGCTCTACACCGACGTGGTCGACTACATCGCCGGCATCAACGCGTACATCGACACGTCGATCGCCGACGACAACTACCCGGGCGAGTACGTGCTCGCCGGTGCCGGCAAGCCGAAGCACTTCACCATGACCGACCTGATCGCCACCGCCGGTGTGATCGGCGGGCTGTTCGGCGGGGGAGGCGGCAGCGAGATCCAGTCCGCGCTGGTCCGGGTGGCCGCCCGGGCCAAGTACGGCGCCACAGAGGGCGACCGGGTGTGGGCGGCGTTCCGGTCGCAGAACGACCCGGAGACCGTGCTCACCCTGCACGACGGGCAGAGCTTCCCGTACGGGGCGACGCCGCCGGGCGCGACCAGCGCGGTGCTCCCCGACGCCGGCTCGGTGGTCGCCGAGCCGCTCGCTTACGACGCCAGCGGCGGGGCCGCCGCCCGCACCGGTACCAGCACCGCCACCCAGGAGCTGATCGGCGGCCTGTCCAACCTGCGCGCGCACGGCATGTCCAACGCGGTGGTGGTCTCCGGGCGGCACACCGCCACCGGCAACCCGGTCGCCGTGTTCGGCCCGCAGACCGGCTACTTCGCGCCGCAGCTGCTGATGCTCCAGGAGTTGCAGGGGCCGGGCATCAGCGCGCGCGGCGCCGCGTTCGCCGGGCTGAACCTCTACGTGCTGCTCGGTCGGGGCCAGGACTACGCGTGGAGCGCGACCTCCGCCTCCCAGGACCTCACCGACACGTACGCGGTGCCGCTGTGCACCACCGACGGCAGCGCGCCCACGCTGCGGTCCAACCGCTACCTCTACCACGGGCAGTGCGTCGCCATGGAGGCGTTGGAGCAGCGCAACTCCTGGTCGCCGACGCTGGCCGACTCCACCCCGGCCGGCTCCTACACCCTGCGCGCGCTGCGCACCAAGTACGGGCTGGTGTCCTACCGGGGGCTGGTGAACGGGCAGCCGACCGCGTTCACGAAGCTGCGATCCACCTACCGGCACGAGGCCGACTCGGCGATCGGCTTCCAGGCATACAACGACCCGTCGGCGATGGGCAGCGCGGCGGCGTTCCAGGAGTCCGCGGCCAGCGTCGGGTACGCGTTCAACTGGTTCTACGTCAACTCGACCGAGGCGGCGTACTACAACTCCGGCTCCAATCCGGTGCGGCCGGCCACCGCCGACCCGAATCTGCCCACCAAGGCCGAACCGGCGTACGAGTGGGTCGGCTGGAACCCGGACACCAACGACGCCACGTACGCCCCGCCCTCGGCGCACCCGCAGTCGGTCAACCAGGACTACTACGTGAGCTGGAACAACAAGCAGGCGCGGGACTTCGGGGCGGCCGACGGCAACTTCAGCTTCGGCTCCGTACACCGGGGTCAGCTGCTCGACGGCCCGGTGCGCGCCGCGATCGCCCAGCGCAAGCTCGGCCGCGCCGACGTCGTCAAGATCATGGCGGACGCGGCGGTGACCGACCTGCGCGGCCAGCAGGTTCTCGGCGACCTGCTGCGGGTGCTGGACAGCGCGCCGGTCACCGATCCGGCGCTGGCCGACGCGGTGGGCAAGCTGCGGGCCTGGCAGCAGGCCGGCGCCCGGCGGGTGGAGACCGTTCCCGGCTCGAAGGTCTACCAGCACGCCGACGCCATCCGGATCTTCGACGCGTGGTGGCCGCTGCTGGCCTCGGCGCAGTTCCGCAGTGGCCTCGGGCCGGACCTCTACGCCGCGCTGGTCGACGCCATCGAGGTGAACGAGGCCCCGTCCGGCGGCCAGAACGGCGGGCGCGACGGCGCCGCGAGCTGGGCGTTGCAGGGGCAGGCGCACAAGGGCTCGTCGTTCCAGTACGGCTGGTGGGGCTACGTCGACAAGGACCTGCGCACCGTCCTCGGCGACCCCGTCGCGGGCGGCCTCGGCCGCGCGTACTGCGGCGACGGCAACCTCGGTGGGTGCCGGCAGGCCCTGCTCGACACGCTCGGCCAGGCCGCCGCGGTGCCGGCCACCACTGTCTACCCCGGGGACAAGTCCTGCGGGGCCGGCGACCAGTGGTGTGCCGACTCGATCGCCCAGTCCGGGCTCGGCGGCATCACCCACCCGCTGATCGCCTGGCAGAACCGCCCCACCTACCAGCAGGTCGTCTCGTTCCCGGCGCGGCGCGGCGACGACGTCACCAACCTTGCGCAGGGTCGTCCGACCACCGCGTCGAGCACCCAGTTCCTGACCAGCCACACGCCGGACAAGGCGGTCGACGGCAGCCTCGGCAGCCGGTGGGCCAGCAGCTACAACGACAACCAGTGGCTCCGGGTCGACCTCGGAGCGGCCCGCACTGTGAGCCGGGCGGTGCTGCGCTGGGAATCCGCCTACGGCACCTCGTACCGGATCGAGGTCTCCGGCGACGGCAACTCCTGGACGCCGGTGTTCGCCACCACCACCGGCAACGGCGGCGTCGACAACGCCACCTTCGCCCCGGTCACGGCCCGCTACGTGCGGGTGTACGGAGTCAAGCGGGCCACCTCGTACGGGTTCTCGCTCTACGAATTCGAGCTGTACGGGAAGTGATCTCACCCGGAGGGGCCGGCGGGGTATCACTCGCCGGCCCCTCCGGGCGTGTGCAGCCTCTCCCAGGACAGCGCCGGGTATCACCTCATACGGGCGGCGCCGTCATGGGCATGGCACCCTCGGCGAGCTTGAGCCGCGTCCAAATGTTCATGTTGATGACGATGGCCACGATCTCCAGGATCTCGTCCTCAGTGAAGTGCGCAGCCACCCTGTCGTGTGCCTCCTGAAGTCGGGTGTTGACGGTGGCGTCGGCGGCCCGGGTCAACGCCTCGGCATAGGCCAGGGCGGCTTGCTCCTCGTCGGTGAACAGGCGCGTCTCCCACCACGCGGTGAGGGTCTCGACCTTGGACGGCGGGATGCCGGCGGCGCGGGCGGCAGCGTGGTGCACCAGCAGGCAGTAGCTGCAATTGTTGATCTGCGCGACGCGTAATCGCAGGAGCTGGGCCAGCGCCTGGTCCACCTGGAGTGTGGCGGTATGGCCGAAAGCTTCGGCCCCGGCATTTGCCAGAGCCATGAGTTTTTCGTTTGTGGCGTTCAGTCGGACGTTCTGAATCCTGGTATCCAAGAGGTGACCTCCTGTAGGTGACAACGACAGCACCGGTGGTGGGGACGTCCACATCGGTGCAGCAGACCCGGGGAGCCATCGCACGGTCTCGGTCGCACCTCTGCTGCCGTGTGTGCGCCTCGCGGGCCGATCACACCTCACGTACGGGTCGCCTGTGTGTCGCGGCCGAGGCGGGCACGGGCTCGAGCCATATGAATGGCCGCGGTCAAGGCCGTGATGTCGTAGGCGCCGTAGTGGCGGCGGCCGTTGATGAAGAACGTCGGGGTGCCGGACACTCCGCTGTTGTCGGCGGAGTCGATGTCGCTGTCGATGCGGCCGGCGTGCGCCTGGCTTGTCAGATCGTCGTGGAACCGTCTCTGATCCAGACCGAGGTCGCCGGCATATCCGATCAGAGCAGCGATGTCCAACTCGTCCTGGTGGCCGAGCAACAGGTCATGCATCTGCCAGAATTTGCCCTGGGCGGCAGCTGCCTCGGCGGCCTCGGCTGCTAGTCGGGCTTGCGGATGCACGTCTGACAGAGGCAGGTGACGCCACACGAAACGCAGGTCGGCGTCGCCCAGCAGTTCTCGGACGACTGGTTCGGCCGTCCCACAGTACGGGCACTGGAAGTCGCCGTACTGCACCAGCGTTACCGACGCACCGGCTGGGCCGCGGACGTGGTCCTGCTTCTCGTCTACCGCTGGGGTGAGATCGATCAGGTCCGTCATGTCGCCGAAGAGCGCCCGGATGCGTTTGTCCTGCGGCAACGCGTTGGTGACGCGGAACGTGATCCAGGTCAGTGCCGAGGATACGACCGCGGCACCGAGCACCCCGACTTTGGCCTCGGCCAGTTGGTTACCGGTGAAGGCCAGGCTGGCGACCAACAGTGACACCGTGAAGCTGACACCGGCGATCGTGCCGCTGCCGAGCACGCCCGCCCAGCCCACGGCCGGACGGATGCGTCCGTGTGAGAGCCAGGTGAGCCCGGCCGAGGTGCCGATCACGGCGAGCGGCTTGCCGACTACATACCCGAGCAGCACGCCCCAGGTGACAGGCGACGCGAACGCCTGGGCCAGGAACGGACCGTCGATGCTGATGCCGGCGTTGGCCAGGCCGAACAGCGGCACGATGACGAAGCTGGACCATGGGTGGTAGATGCGCTGTAGGCGATCGTTGGGCGACAACGTGTTCGTCAGGCCGATCGACGCCGTACGCGCGAGCGTGGGCGTCGGCTGCTCACGGAACGACCGGAACAGCCCGCTGACCTTCTCGAGCTCAGTGCGGCCGGGAGAGTAGGCAAAGGCGGTCAATCCGATGGCCAGCCCGGCCACCACAGGGTCGACTCCGCTGACCAGCAGCGCGCCCCACATCACCACGGCGACCGGTACGTAGGCCCAACCCCGTCGGACGCCGCCTGCGCGGATGGCCAACATGACCGCGAATGCCGCCACAGCCACCACGATGGGCATCACGGTGATGTCGTCGCTGTAGACCAGGGCGATCACGATGAGTGCGATCACGTCGTCGACCACGAACACGGTGAGCAGGAAGATCCGGACCTGGTCGGGCACACCCCGACCGAGCAGTGCCAGCAGACCCAACGCGAGGGCGGTGTCGGTTGACATGGCCACGCCCCAACCGTGCGCGCCCGGCCCGCCGCGGTTGACGGCCAGGAAGATCAGTACCGGGATCAGCATGCCAATCAGGCCGGCCACGCAGGGCAGCACGAAACGTCGCCGGTCGCGGAGGTCGCCAAGGTCGAACTCGCGCCGCGCCTCAAGGCCGATGACAAGGAAGAACAGCGTCATCAAGCCGCTGTTGATCCAGGTGTGCAGGTCGCGGGAGAGTTCGAGGTGCCCGAGACGCACTGACAACTGGGTGCGCCAGACGGATTCGTAAGAGCCGAGGTCGATGTTGGCCCAGAGCAGTGCGGCGACGATGGCGGCCACGAGCACGCCGGCGCTGCCGGACTCGATTCGCAAGAATGCTCGCAGCGGTGACGCTAGGTTCCGCTTCCAGATCGTTCGGCCGGTCTTGGTTTCGGTCACACGTCACCTTCCGACGCGCCGGCGGGGCCTGCACGGATAGCTGGATCACGTGCCGCGATGGGGCACCCGACCCCTCCGTTCAGCACTGATCGGGCCGCCCCAGGGGTGGTCGGCTGCGGGGAGAGCTACGAGGCTCGCCGATGAGCTGTAGGACGGCGGGGGACATATCAGTGAGTTGATCGTCAGGACGACCACGAACATGATCGACGCGATGGTGAATCCGGCGACATCCACGAGGGGATTCGCCTGCGGCGGTAGCCGTCGCTGACGGGCTCTGGGCCGCCGGCGCGGGCCAAGGCCAAGACCCGCGCGCATGCACGGCCCCCGCGTCGCGTTCAAGCTCTCGCCGTGGCCGAAACACTGTCGCCGCCTGGGGCCCAACGGCAACCGCCCGCTGCGCGGCTGTGCGCCGAACAGCGGGCGGCCTGTCCTCAGCGCGGCCCGACGAACTCGGTCCTCACGCTCCAGGCGAACTGAATCAGCAGGGTCACCGGGGACCTGTCGGCAATCTCGTGCATCACCTTCAGGTCGTCGGGGTCAGGTTCCTCGCTCAGCGTGATCGTGCGCTTCAGGTAACGCTCTGCGCCTTCCTGCTCGGGTTCGTGGTAGTCGATCTCGACGGTGATATCGCCGGCGGTGTCGTACTTGTAGTCGACGTACTGCCGCAGCGTTTGAGCAGTGCACGACGCGAGCGCCATCAACAGATACTCCGTCGGCGTCGGGCCTTCACCGAGTGCGCCGTTGTGTGGTTCATCGGCGACGAACGTGAAGCCGCGGGTCGTCATGTCCGTGCGCCGGCGCTCAGTGGCCGGAAGGACAACTCGGGCCGATGCGACGACATGATCGTGATCAATTTCCATCAGCCGCGCCTTCCTGTAGATCCAGTGATGAGGTCCAGGGATACGGACCCAGCAGCAGCCGAGCCGCAGTCTGAGCGAGGGCTGTGGCCAGGCGGGTCACCCCATGGCCGGGTGCCTCCGAAGATTAGCCTTGACGGACTAGATAGTCCAAACAGCTGTCACCGACGAGGGCCGTTCGCCCAGGTTGACCTGCGAGAGCGGTGGATCAAGCTGCACTGATGGGCAGCTAGGGTCCCTATGTCCGTACCGAAACCCGATCTGCCCCGAGACCGATAATGGACCAATTAGTCCTTCGCTGTGCACCGGCTGGGAGATCGATGCGTGATGTCGAACAGCATCGGTCGATCAGTTGGGCGCCGCGATCGGCACTGGTACGCGTGCCAGGTAGGGGTAGACGGGTGACGGCAGCCAGGTTGGCCAAGATCTTCTGGGTCTTGAGGGTGGTGTCGGGTGAAGAGGGCTCGCCGGAAGGGGTCGGCGTCGCCGCCGGGTCGGGACATCGCATCGTGGTTCGACTGTGGCCCCCTGGGGCGCCTCGCTCTCACGATCTCGTCCTCATCGACTCCGGGCTGCTCGCACCCCGTCGTGCACGACCAATGGGTCGAATTAGCGGGTCGGCTCACCGGCCGGCTGCACGAGGAACGATCGGATGTGTTCCAGCGCCATGTCCAGAGCGACTTCCATGGGTGCGACGTCGTGCGCGGCGTTCGCCAGCAGGTAGCCACCTTGCAGAGCGGCCATCAACCCCGTGGCCAACTTCTCCGGGTCGGCATCCTGGCGCAGCAGGCCGCTGTCCCGCATCCGGTGCAGACCATCACTGATCAGCTTTTCCCATGCTGCGAACGTCTCCGACAGAGACGATCGAGCCTGCTCATCTTGATCGGACAGCTCGAGAGCCATCGACCCGAGGCCGCACCCGTATTTACCGTTGTTCAGGGAGTTGGCCTGGACGAGCGCGTTACGCCACCGGATCAGCCCTGAGAACGATCTCAGTCGTTCGAGCCCTGCACGCTCACGCTGAAGCACGAGCGCGCCTCGATAGTTGACCAAGGCGCGCACGAGTTCCTGCTTGTCGGCGAAGTGGTGGTAGAGCTGAGACTTGCTCGTCTGGCTTGCCTCGCGGATGTCGTCAAGGGTCGTCGCGTTCACTCCGCGCACGAGCATCAGCCGGTTCGCTGCCTCGAGAATCCGCTCTCGGGTCGCGATGCCCCGTTGGCTGATCCTCCGCCTATTCGTCGGCGCAGCCACCTGCTCGTCGCTCATCTGTCAAGTGTATCCAGCGCACCAGATAATTGAGGCGGATTGGGACCTTGGAGTCCATCCGGTGTCATGTCGCATTCACCTGACGGGAAGGGCAAACGCGCGCGACGGTGGGCCGGGTACGTGGTGTGCCAGATGGCCAGATCATCTTTAGTGAGAGATTGTCTGGACTATTTGGTCCCATTCCTAACGCCTGTCTAGCGCTGGTGCGCCACGCGTCGTGAGCGGCCTCCGTAGGGCACGCACCCATCCGGCCGACTCCTTGTCCGGGCCGACCACCTCGGCCGGGACCGACGCGCGGGCCCGGGGCCCGCGCGTCGGAGGTGTCAGACCGTCGCCCGCTTCGGAAGCTTCCACCCGGGGCGGGGGAAGTGGCAGGTGTATCCGTCGGGGTAGCTCTGCAGGTAGTTCTGGTGCTCAGGCTCGGCCTCCCAGAAGTCGCCTGCCGCGGTGACCTCGGTGACGACCTTGCCGGGCCACAGGCCTGAGGCGTCGACGTCGGCGATCGTGTCCTCGGCGACCCGCTTCTGCTCGTCGCTGCTGTAGAAGATCGCCGAGCGGTAGCTGGTGCCGATGTCGTTGCCCTGGCGGTTCTTTGTCGAAGGGTCGTGGATCTGGAAGAAGAACTCGAGCAGCGCGCGGAAGTCGGTCTTGTCGGTGTCGTAGACGACCTCGATGGACTCCGCGTGTGTGCCGTGGTTGCGGTAGGTGGCGTTCGGGACGTCGCCGCCGCTGTAGCCGACGCGCGTGGACACGACGCCCGGCTGGCGGCGGAACAACTCCTCCATGCCCCAGAAGCAGCCGCCCGCGAGGATTGCCCTTTCGGTGGTCATGTCATCTCCTTGCCTGTCGTCGTGCCGGTGTTGGTGTCACTCGTGAACAGGGTGCGGTATTCGCCGTACCCTGCGTTCTCCAGGTCGTCGAGGTGGATGAACCGCAGCGACGCCGAGTTGATGCAGTAGCGCAGTCCGCCCTTCTCCGGGGGGCCGTCGTTGAAGATGTGGCCGAGGTGGCTGTCCCCGTGCAGCGAGCGGGCCTCGGTCCGGATCATTCCGTGACTGGAGTCTCCGCGCTCGACGACGCTCGTCTTGGCGATTGGCTTGGTGAAGCTCGGCCAGCCGGAGTTGCTGTCGTACTTGTCGACCGATGCGAACAGCGGCTCACCGGACACGACATCGACGTAGATGCCGGGCTCATGGTTGTCCCAGTAGGCGTTGGCGAACGGTCGCTCGGTGCCGTCCTGCTGGGTCACGCGGTACTGCTCCGGGTTGAGCCCCGAAACGGCCTCCGGGTTCTTGCGGTACTGGGTCTGCTGGCGCACAGCTCTCCCCTCACGGCCTTGCGACGCATAGCTGCGGAGCCAGGTAGGGCGCACCTGGACACGCGAGTACAGACAATCTCCGGGGCGGTGTTATTCCCGTGGCCTCCACCTTCGCTGGACCCGAAAGTCCAAAGTCCAACTTCATTTGGCATCAGGCGGATGGCCCTATCATGGGCCCGAGCTGGGATTTCATGCCTTCCCAGTAGCGGCAGCGCGAGCAGGTAATGGACTTGACAGACCAGTTTTGCCGCGACTAGGTTCGAGACGTCGGAGGTGCCCATCCGGTAGCGCCGAGCTGCCCGACTTGCCGCCCGGTGTCGAGTTCGACAGACGTCCCCGGCCGCTCCCGGCGGCACCCCCGCGCCGCAACCGCTGCCGATCAGCGTGGTGTCTGCGACGCCGAGGCTTGGCGCCGGCGATGCGGGGAAACCGAAATGTGCTCCTCGTGCCAGTGCGGACGAGGGCTGGATACGAGGAGGTATCTGATGAAGGCGATTGTGGCGACGGACGAGGCTGCAGGAACGGCCGGGATGACGCTGGTGGAGCGGCCTGAGCCGGAACCGGCCCTCAACGACGTCATCGTTCAGGTTCATGCGTCGGGTTTCGTCCCGACCGAGATGGCATGGCCCTCGACCTGGACCGATCGCCTCGGCCGTGACCGGACACCCTCGATACCCGGGCACGAGCTGGCCGGAGTGGTCACCGCTCTCGGGTATGGCACGACAGGACTGTCGGTCGGGCAGCGGGTGTTCGGCCTCACCGACTGGAACCGCGACGGCACCCTGGCGGAGTATGTGGCCGTCGAGGCGCGCAACCTCGCGCCGCTGCCCGGCGACGTCGACTTCACGGTGGGCGCGAGCCTGCCGATCTCTGGCCTGACCGCCTGGCAGGGGCTGTTCGAGCACGGCCGCCTTCAGACGGGGCAGAGCGTCCTCGTGCACGGCGCGGCGGGCGCAGTCGGTTCGATGGCGACGCAGCTCGCACGTGAGTTCGGCGCCTACGTCATCGGCACCGGGCGCGCTGCCGACCGGCAGAAGGCGCTCGACTTCGGCGCGCAGGAGTTCGTCGACCTTGAGAACGACGTCCTCGAGACCGTCGGTGGACTCGATCTGGTCTTCGACCTCATCGGGGGCGACATCGGGAAGCGGTCGGCAGGCCTGGTTAGAGCCGGAGGAATCCTGGTTTCCGTCGTCGGGCCGCCCGAGGTGCGCCCCGCGGACGGCCTGGCGATCGATTTCGTCGTGACGTCTGATCGCGCCCAACTGGGGGAAATCGTCCAGCGGGTACGCGACGGACGACTGCGGACGAACATCGGCAACGTCGCGGACCTCGACGACGCCGTCGCCGCTCTCAACCCGACCGAGCGGACCACCGGGAAGACGATCATCCGCGCTCGCTCGTAAGGATTTGGAGGCACGAGGCCGTTCAATGCCGCCGGCCGGCTGGGTGCGACCGAGGGGATGTCGGGTCTACAACGTCGGCATACTCCGGATGAGCATTGACGAATGCGGCCGCGAACGGACACGTCACGGTAGCGGTCCTTCCTTGCCTGCGCAGCTCGTCGAGGATCCCGCCGATGAGCCTGCTCGCTAGTCCCTTCCCCCGGAACTCGGGGAACACGGATGTCGCGGACAGGACGACGCGGCTTCCGATCTTGGTGTAGACGAGCCCTGCGGCTGTCTGGCCCCCTATCGTGGCCTCGTAGATGCCGCGCGCGCTGTCGTTGGTGATGACGAAGTCTTCCGCGCCGGACGGGGTGGCTACCGACGGGCTCGAGCCACCCGAGTCCTGCTCGGCGTTGGTCAACGTGATCATGTCTTCGGCGTTGTCAGCCACGTCTTCTCCTGGTCCCGCTTGCGTCGAATGTCCGGATCGCTTGGTGTTCAGGTAATCGGCACCGGGATGCTGACGACGAGCGATCCACGCAGGTCGACCATGGCCCGATCGGCCGCACGTACCAGGCGCATCACGACGTCCTCGCAGTTGGGACATCGGGCGACGAGGCCTGGCGCTCGGTCGAACACGCGCATCGCCGCCAGCGGACGGGTCATCCGGCAGCCGGCGCAGGTGAGCTCGGCAACGGTGAGGTCAGTCTCCATGATCTCACCAAGCGGTCCGGCGAGGGCGTTACCGTCCACCCAGTGTGGGTTGTCTGCTCCGACGTTGCTGGTCGACATGGTCATCCTCCGGTGGGACCGAAGCGTTCGGTGCGGATGTTCACGGGGTTGTGGCCGATGTCGACGAGAAGGTCGGCCACGGTCTCGACGAATCCGGTAGGTCCGCAGACGAACGCGACAACGTCGGCATCGCTGGGCCACGCGACGCGGGTAAGAGCGTCCGCGTCCAGCCGTCGAGGTGGGGCCGGCCAGCCGGGGGGCGTGACCCTGGTATAGACGTGGGTCACGGCGACACGAGCATCGCCTGCGGCTTCTGCAGTCGCGAGATCCGCCGTGAACAGCGCATCCGACGGGGATCGGGTCGAGTAGAGCAGCCTGGTGGGAGTCGTCGCCGCACGCACCATCGACATCAGAGGCGCCACGCCGGATCCGCCGCCGATCAGCAACGCCGGGCGCGGATCGGTTGGTCGGCGGACGAACCAGCCGCCGAGCGGCCCACGGATCTCCAGCTGGTCACCCGGCTCCGCAACGTCGACGAGGTACGGCGAGACCTCGCCATCGGTCACCGCCTGGACGGTCACCTCAAGCCGGTCCGGTCCCGGGGCAGATGAGATCGAGTAGCTGCGTTGCGCCGTGTACCCGTCGGGGGCCGTCAACCGGACGTCGACGTGCTGGCCCGGCAGGTGACCCGTCCAGCCGCCGACGTCGAGGACCACGGTCCGCGCCGTCGCAGTCTCCGCCCGGGTGGCCGCGACGGTTGCCGGCCGCCAGGTCAGTCTGCCCGGTACCGCTGCTCGCGCCATGGGTCCCCATAGTTGTGGTAGCCGGCCGTCTCCCAGAACCCAGGCTCGTCGTCGAGACGCAGTTCCAGAGCGCGTAGCCATTTCGCGCTCTTCCAGAAGTAGAGGTGAGGAACGAGGAGACGAGCTGGTCCGCCGTGCACCGGAACCAGCGGCTCGCCGTCGAACTCGTACGCCACCCAGGCCTGCCCGTCGAGAAGGTCCTCGAGCGGGATGTTCGTGGTGTAGCCGCCGTAGGAGTGGGCGACGACGTATTCGGCCGAGGTCTCGACATCAGCCAGCAACGTGTCGACGGAGACGCCCCGCCAGCGCGTGCCGAACTTCGACCAGTGCGTGACGCAATGGATGTCAACTGTCGTTTCGTCGGTAGGAAGGGCGGTGAACTCCGCCCAGGACCACGTGCTCCGCTCGCCGGTCTCGGCGACGACGGTGAGTTCCCAGTTGTCGAGCCCGATGCGCGGTGTGGGTCCCGCGGACAGCACCGGGAAGTCGTCCGTGCGGTACTGGCCGGGTGGGAGATCGGTGTCGTCGCGTCTGCGGCCCCCGAAACCACGTGTGATCACCGCCAAGCGCCCCTCGTCGATGTGGTACCCGCCCGTACGTTCATCGTCAGCGCGTGCTCCGGTGGTGAGGCATTCCGCGGCAAGGACGTGGTCGCCCGCGCTCGGGAGTCATTTAACTGGACCATATCGTCCAGACTAAGCCGATGTGGTGCCTGTCGGCAAACCACGCTGGCCGTCGGCGGCCCAGGCCAGCAGCGCGCCCGGCGCTCGTAGCGGTGCCGGCCGGGCGACGGCACCGCAGGCCGCGGGCTACTACGACGCGCGCTACCACGTCCAGCAACCGTGGGTAGTCGTGGTCAGAGCCTCCACGGCGATCCTTCCCGTGGAGGCTTTGACCACTGTCGGCTAGCTCAGAGGCGTGGGTCCTGCTGGACCTTCAGCGCATTCAGGATCGGGTCGCTCTCGCCCTTCTCGCGGCTGAGTTCGATCTTCAGATCGCCACCGCCGTGCTCGACGGTGACCATGTTGACGTCCGCGGTCAGCGCACCCACCTTCGCCTGCACGTCGTGGTCGTAGAGCACGACCTTGCCGTCGACCAGCACATCGAAGGCACGCTTGCCGGCCTTCACGTTCTCGATCTCGGCGAAGTCGAGGGCGATCCGGTACGTGCCGGCGGGAGCGTTCTTGAACATGTAGCTGAACGTCTCGCCGGTCCGCTGGGTGCGGAACAGCGCGTCGTCCTCGGTGCCGGCGATGTCGGCCTTGGTGGCACGCGCCTTGCCGCCGACGTAGCCCCACGACCGCGAGCCGAGCTCCTGATCGGGGGACCAGACGAAGCCGTCGGTGCCCACGTACCCGGATCCGCCGACGTCGACGCCCTTCCAGTAGGCCGAGGTCGCCAGGCGCACCGGCTTGAGCTGGGCCTCGCCCTTGCCGGCGTTCGATGCCACGAGCACGTCCCCGACGAGCACGCCGGGCTCGACGCCGGCGTTGTCGGCCGTCGCCGTGACCGTGGTGGACTCGCCGACTGCGAGCGTGACCGTGCCGGTCGCGGCCGCGCCCGTGAGGGTCAGCCACGGAAGGTCGGCGGCCTCGTGCCCGCCGTCGCCGGTGCGTTTCTGCTCGCTGAGCCGCACCTCGAGCGGGGCGGAGCCGGTGTTGGTCACTGTCACGTCGGCCGTCGCCTTCTGGCCCTTGTCGAGGAGCCAGTCGAAGGCACCTCCGGTGACGGTGGCGATGCCCGTCGTCAACGCCGTGTCGACCACCTCGGCCTGATCCTTCTTGGCGATGGTCACCGGGTGGCTGGCGGTGACGTAGTTCGGCGCCGACACCTCCACGGTGTTCTCTCCGACCAGCGCCTGGGCCTTCCACCGGCCCTTGGCGTCGGCCGTGATGACCCGCTCACCGTTCGGCCCCTTGAGCGTGACGATGGCGCCCTCGATCGGCTTGCCGTCGTTCCTGTCGGTGACAGTGCCCTCGATCGTGCCCGCGGCCGGCAGGGTGTACTCCAGCCCCAGGCCGGCCTTCAAAATGGGCTGGTTGAAGGAGTACTGACCCGCGGGGTTGCGCGTCAGGCTCTCCAGGCCGACAGTCGCCGACGACCCTCGGGTGAGGGGGTTGTCGCCGCCGACGCCGTCACCGTACCCGATCTGGATCCGTCCGTCCGCGATCAGGGTGACCGAGAAGCTCACCCGAGCCGTCCGGTCGTTGTAGAAGGCGACGTTGCGCCATTCGATGACCTCCGCCGCCAGCCCGTCCACCTCGGTCCTGCCGAAGTAGATGCCTGCCTCGTCGTCGACGACCAGGTCGTCCCAGAGCGGATAGATCGCGTCGATCGGACCGGGCGACGGCAGTGCCGTGTTGTTCCCCAGCGTGCTGGCGCGGTCGAAGGCCAGCGTGCCGTTCGTCGTCACGCACACGCCGTCCCAGGCCGTGTCGTAGAACGGGAACAGGAAGCTGGAGTCGAACCAGAGCACGCCGCAGACGTCGTCGCCGTGCCACCCGGACTCCTCAGTGCCCTGGCGGTAGAGCCCGTCGGTCACCGTCATCGAGTACGAGCGACCAGCCGGGGCCACCGGCACGGGGCCCGGCTCCGGCTGCTCGGGCTGGGGTTCCGGCTCCGCCACGTCCGCGCGCGGGTCGAGCGTCACCCGCAGCGCGGCAATGGTCGGAGCCTTGAGGCCCTTCGAGCCCCGCAGTTCCACGGTCAGCGGACCACCCTCGTGCTTCACCACGGCGGTGCGCCAGTCGGCGGTGTTCGGCCCCACGGCCGAGACCGCGTCGTACGCGTACTCCGTCAGCGCTCCGTCGACGAGGACGTCGAAGACCCGCTTGCCCTTGGCCACCTTCTCGATCTCGGCGAACCCGAAGTCGATCGCGTAGGTGCCCTTGGGCGCGTCGGGGAAGCGGTAGAACAACTGCTTGTCCGACGTGGTGCGCTGCGACTGGAACAGGGCGTCGTCCGTCGTACCGGAGATCCCGGCCTTGGTGGAGGCGACAGTCGTCTTCCCCTCGTAGCCCCACGACGTCTTGCCGGCGGCCTGGTCGGCGGACCAGGCATAGCCGGAGCCGTCGGTGAGCCCTGAGCCGCCGGCGTTGACGCCGACCTGGTATTTCGTGGTCGTGAGCGTTACCGGGACGTAGGTCTTGGACTGGCGTCCGGAGTCGGACCGCACCACGATGTTCGCGCCGAGGACTCCGGGCTTGGCGTCCTTCGAGGAGATCGAGACCGTGACGGTCGTCGACTGGCCCGGGGCGAGGGTGCCGCCGGTCGAGGAGAGCGACAGCCACGGCAGGTCGGTGAGCAGGTCGTCCTCGACGTCGACAAGCACGACGTCGTCGGCGACCTGGTCCGCCGCCCACAACGCACCGGTCGAGTCGGTCTCCAGGCCGCCGCCCTGGCCCGCCTTCTGGCCGGGGAACCACCACGCGTTCACCAGCGAGCAGTCGTCGGGGTCGACCTGCAGCAGGCGGGTGGGCCGGTTCGAGGTGAGGTCGGTGTACCAGATGGTGTCGGACGCCTGGTTGTAGGCGAGACCCATCACCTCGGGCAGCGGCGGGGCGCAGAAGGACAGCAGCGCACCGGGGTTGTCGTGCGACGTGCCGGCGACGGTGCCGATCATGCCGTTCGCCCGACCACCGACGTAGAACACGTCATCGGTCGGGTTGTAGGCGAGCCCGGTCAGCTGCAGCGTGGACCAGTCACCCTTGATCTGCCGGGTCTCCTTCCCGGTCTCGGTGCTGAAGCAGTGGATGTAGCTGGCCGGGCTGTCCTCCATCTGGCACATGTCACCGGTCTTGGTGTCGAGCGCCATGTCGAACGCCCGGTACGCGGGGTTCCACGACGCGTCGAAGACCTTGCCGGTCCGCTTGCCCGTCACCGTGTAGGCGGTGTTGGTCCGCGCGATGTAGTCGTGGACCCAGACATCGCCGTCGTACCCGATGCCGGAGGGCTCCTTCTCCGCGATCGTGCCGGGGATGGCGATCCGGGTGATGACGTCTCCGCCGGAGGTCGGGCCGACCTTGCCTGCCGCCTGTGCTTCCGCGGCGCTCGCCGTCGCCGCCTTGCCGTCGACGTTCGACGGCTTCATGCCGCTCGCGCCGGTCTTCCAGGCGGTGAGGTCGATCGTGCTGTCCGCGCCCTTCCCGGTGCGACCGGTGGCGCCGGCGGCGTCAAGGTCGGGGTGGCGTGCGGCCTCGCCCAGGTTGTACGTGAGGGGGGCGGAGCCGTTGTTGGTGAGCGTCAGCGATCCCACGCCGTTCTGGTCCTTGCCCAACAGGGCCTCCAGGCCGTCGGCCTTCAGGCCGGCGGCACCCGTGGTCAGACGCGCGTCGATCTTGGCGTTGGCGTAGAGCTTGTCCAGGGAGAAGGGGTACGCCGTGGTGGTGTAGTTCGGCGCGTCGACAGTCATCGTGTAGTCGCCGACCGGTAGCTGGCGGTGCACGATGCCCGTCCCGTTGGTCGTGACGGCCTCGACGAGCCCAGACTTGTTCGTGAACGAGACCTTGGCCCCGGCCACCGGCAGCCCGTCGTTCTGGTCGACGACTGTCGCGTCCAGGTACCCGAAGTCAGGCATGTCGTAGCTGACGATCATTCCGTCGCGCAACACCGGGGCACTGTCGGAGAACCGGATGCCGTCGACGCCGGCCCAGCCCTGGATTCCGGTGGTGGCGTGCGCGCCGGCGGTCACCGGGTCGTCGGTCCCGATACCGTCGCCGTAGCCGAAGATCACGGTGCCCGACCGGGTCAGCGTGGCCGAGTAGTTGACCGGCTCCGTGTACTCCGACCGGGTCGGATAACCCCAGAGCTTGGCGTTGCGGAACTCGACGACGAACGCGTCCTCGCCGTTGACCTTGGTGGCTGCCGTGAAGACTCCTCCGCCGGGGGCGAACTCGACGGGGGTCTGGACGTAGAGCGGGAAGACGCCCGCACCGCCGCTGCCGGGTCCGGTGGAGGTGTCCGGGGAGATCACGCCGCGCAGGCTGACACCGAGGGTGTCGTGGCTGCCGTTGTAGAGGGCGATCGGGAACGGCAGCTTCACCGTCGCCCACACGCCACTGGTGAACGCGACCGGGTCGGTGCCACGCAGATATTCGCCGTCGGAGACGGCGCAGCTGTAGCCGCCCTTGTCGACGACGAGCCCGACCGCGATCTCGCGCGACTCGTTCTCCGCGCCGACGGTCAGCGGGACCGTCGTGGGCGAGAAGCAGGCGTTGGGCTTGACGGTCAGCGAGTATCCGCCCTCGGGGACACCGGTGATCGTGAACGCGCCGTTGGCGTCCGTGCGTACCGGCTTCAGCGGCGTCTCCTTGATGGAGACGTCGGCGTTCGGGACGGGCCGCTTCTTGTCGTCGACGACCCGGCCGCTGATGTCGTGCTTCGCGGCGGCCGTGAGCGGCAGCTTGACGGAGGTGTCCTGACCGAGCGTGACCGTGACGTTCGCGGTCGCGGTCAGGTAGCCGAAGACCTTGGTGCTGAGCTGGTAGTCGCCGACCGGGAGGTTCGTGGTGAACCGACCGTCCTTGTCGGTGCCGATCGACCGGCTGAACGGTCCGCTGATCGTCACCTCGACGGCGGGGACCGGGGCGCCGTTGGCGGTGACGACACCGGTGAGGGTGCCGCCCTGCCGGGGCGCGAGCTCGAGCAGGCGGACGAGGTCGAGCCGGCCCTCGCCGTACTTGTTGTTGGCCTCGGCGGTGCCGCCGCACTCGGTGTCGTCGACGTCGACGGCTGACTCGGCGAGCAGGCGGCGGGTCTCCTCGACCTGCCCGATGAGGGTCGGGTCGTAGCTCCAGAGCGCCGCGACGGCGCCGGCGACGTGGGGGGCTGCCATCGAGGTGCCGGACATCTCGACATAGCTGTTGTTCGGGTACGACGAGAGGACGGCGTCGCCCGGAGCGGAGATCTCCGGCTTGATCCGGCCACCCTCACCCTCGCCCTTGCGGGAGAACGACGCGAGCGTGCCGTCCGACGAGTAGGCGCCGACAGAGTAGGCACTCTCGGCGGAGCCGGGGGAGGAGACGGTGTCGCAGGCCGCGTACGGCGTGGTGTTGCCCGACGACCAGACGCTGAAGATGCCCGCGGCGCTCCACGCCTCGTCGATGGCCCGGAAGAAGTCGTCGAAGCTGTGCTCGACGGTCTGGCCCCACGAGTTGTTGACGACGTGGGGGCGCTTGGACGGGTCGGGGTTGTTTCCCTGGACGTCCGTCGGGGCGAGCAGCCACCAGCCGGACCGCAGCAGCGACTCGACGCCGGTGCTGTCGCAGCAGCCGTTCGTCGCGATCCACTGCGCGTCCGGGGCGACGCCGACGTGGTTGGTGCCGTCGTCGCCGACCATGGTGCCCATGGTGTGCGTACCGTGGCCGTTGTCGTCGCACGGCGCACCCGTGCACGAGCCCCTGCTGGCCATCCAGTTGTAGTTGTGGTCGACGCTGCCGTCGGGCTTCACACCGCGGTACTGGTGGGCCAGGGCGGGGTGGTCGAACTGGACGCCCGAGTCGAGGTTGGACACGGTGATGCCCGCACCGGTGGCGCCCATGGCCCACGCCTCGGGGGCGTGGATGGCGTCCAGCCCCCACGGGACGGTGCCCGCCTCGGCGGTGGCCTTCGGGGCCGCCGGACGGGCAGCCTGGTCAGCGGGGACCTTCTCGTCGACGGGCTGGACCAGCGCGACCTGCGGCGTCGCGTGGATCTCGGCGACCTGCACCTTCGAGGCCACGTTGAGGGCGAGCTTCTCGGTGCCTCCCTTGACGAGGACGGCGTTGGCGATCGGGTAGGAGGTGTACGTGACGCCTGCCCGGTCGAGGTCGGGGGAGACGGATGCCAGGGAGTCCTTCGCCGACGCGGTCAGCGCGTCGTAGACGAACTGACCGCGAGCGCTCCAGTCGGTGATCTTCTTCGCCGGCCCGAGGTCGGCCCTGGTGCCGAACGTGATCCAGAAGTCGGATGCCGGAGACGCACGGAAGCGGTCCTTCAGGCTCGGGCTGATCTTGTTGGCGGAAGCGCCGGGATCCGGCTCTGCGGCGGACGCCGGTGGTGCCTGGATCATGCTGAGGCTGACCGCTGCGGCCAGCGAAGCCGCGAGGGCTTTGAGTCTCATGGGGGTCCTTCGCCTACAGGGGTTGGTAGGGGTCGTGGTTCTGGTGGTCGTCGCCACCGTCGGCGTCGTGGGCGTCGGGGGCGCTGACGCGCGGGTCGCGGGGCAGCTCGGGTGGGGGCGGGTGCTCGATGGCGGCGTCGTCACGCGGGACTGGTAGCTCAGGCATGCATTGCCCAACGGCGATGGATCATGGAGTCATGCTCGGCGGGACGAGTGGCAGTCGCTATCCAGCGGATACGTCAATTTTCACGACACGTCGTCGAGGGAGTCCTCTTCTGCGAACACTCCGGCCTCCACCGCCTTAACCGCGAGCGCGGTCCGGGAGCTCACCTTCAACTTGCGCATCGCCGCCCGCAGCTGCTGATCCACAGTGGCCGGCGACTTGGCCAGGATCCGGCTGATCTCCCGGTTCGTCTTGCCGGCGACAACCAGTTGGACCACGTCGAGCTCGCGAGGCGAGAGCTGGTCGCCGTACCCGCGTCGGCCGCCGCGCCACAGTCGCGGGACCTCGGCGCCGTGTTCGCGAAGCCGCTGTGCAATGCGGTCCGCATCGCCACGGGCGCCGAGCCGGAACAGCTGCTCGTACTGTGCCGCCAGCAGTTCCCGGCCCTGTTCGATCCGGCCTTGCGCGATGAGCGCCTCGGCTTGACGTTCGCGGGCGAGCAGAGCGTCGTAGGGGCGTGGCAACGCGCTCCAGGCGCGCGCCGCCCGATCGAATGCCGTTGCCGCGCGGGCATGGTCTCCGGCGGCGGCCAGCAGCAGGGCACGGCACACGGTGAGCGCGGCGCGCGGCGCGGGCGCCGTGCGGCCCCGCAGTCCTCTGCCGAACTGGTCGCCCAGCCGTGTCGCGGCGCTCACGTCGCCTGCGGCGAGGTGCGCCTCGATCCGGGCGGGGACGAGGTCCGTCGCCCAGACCCAGATGCCTTTTCTCCGGACGGTGTCCATCGGCTCGTTCGTGATCTGCAGCGCCCGGCCGCTGTTTCCGTCCGTCAGCCACAGTCTGGCCAGCGCGGCGGCGGCCTCCATCGTGTCGTCGGCTGCGCCGAGACGGGCGGACTCCTCGAGGACCAGCCGGAACTGCTCCTCCGCGGCGCGCCGCCGTCCGGCGGCGGCGGCCAGCCGAGCAGCCAGGCGGATGCTGCCGAGGTAGTGCGCCGGCCGGTCGCGGTCGGCATCGGCGAGTGCCGCGCTTCGCTCCGCGAGACCCTCCCACCGACCGGTGAGCCACGCCAGGTTGGCCTGTTCCAGTCGGACGTTGTGCTGCAACCGGGACGCCTGCTCGGCCTCGGCAAGGCGCATGGCCACGGCGAGGTGGTCCTCGGCGTCGGCGTACCGACCCCAGATCAGTGCGCCGGTGCCGATATTCGCGTGGATGCGGGCCACGTCGAGACGCTCTGCCGAGGTCGTGCCGTCGATGGGCAGATCAGCGACGACCTCCCACGCCTCCTCCTCACCGAGCATGAGCAATGCGGCGGCCCGGTTGCCGGCCAGGTTCAGCCGCTCTGCGGGAGAATCGAATTCGGCGGTGAGTTCAGCGGCGCGGTCCAGCCAACGCCGATGGGTTGACGCCGGCCACGGTCCCGCATAGGCCCAGCCAAGGTAGGTCATTGCCCGAGCCGCCTCGACCGGGTCATGGTCGAGGTTGGCCACCGCCTGCTCCAGCTCGCCGAGTGCGGCCTGCGCCTCGCCCCCGGTTATCAGGAGCCGACCCAGGGGGTTGCGGATCTCGGCCTGCTGCCGGGCGGAGAGGCCGGGGGTCTCCAGCACCGAGCGCAGAGTACGGATCACGCGGTGGTAGACCGCGTCGACAGCTTCCCGACGGCCCAGTGCGGCAACTCCGGCGATGCGCGCGACCCGTGCCCGATCCACCGGCGCCAGCACGGCCCACGTCAACAGATCCACCAGCAGGTCGACCGCCTTCGTGTGGTCACCCGAGGCCATCGCCAGTTCGGCGCTCTGCTCGGCGTACCGCGCCCAGGACTGCGTTTCGCCCGCCTCACGGAAGTGGTGGGCAAGGCGGCCCACGGGCTGCGGGTGGGTGTGCTCCAACGCCCGGCCGGCCAGCAGGTGGAAGTGTCTGCGGTCGGTCAACGGGATCGCTTCGTAGACAGCGGTGGCGGCCAGTACGTGCCGGAATCGCCACCGGCCACGGTCGTCTCCGTCCAGCACACCGGCGCCGGCCGCCTCGGCGATCGCGCCTCGGCAGGCAGCTGGTGACAGACCGGCGGTCATCGCGATCGTCGCCACCGATGACCGCTCAGCCAACGTCGCCGCGGCTCGCAACACCTGCTGCGCCGTCGGCGACAGGCGGCTCACCCGCTCCCGGGTGGAGTCGCGCACCGTTGGTGGCACCTGTAGTTCGCGCAGCTTCAGCCGGACCCACTGTCCGTCGCGGAAGACGAGGTCCGCGCGGTCGCACATGAGGCGAACCGACTCCTCCACGGCCAGCGGAACGCCGCCGGTCCGCTCGTGCATGAACGTCGTGAACTCCTGTGATATCGGGTTGCCGTCCAGCATCGAGGACACCAGCGCTGCCGTGTCGTCGGGTCGCATGGGCGCCAGGGCGATCCTCAGCTGGGTCACGCCAGCAGGCAACCGGGACGTCAGCCGCAGCAACAGCGATCCGTCGGCCACCTCCTCCGGCCGATAGGAGACCATGAGGCTGGGCCCGTGCGACTGCTGCCGGGAGGTGACGAACAGCAGGAACTCCAAGGTCACGTCGTCGGCCCAGTGGGCGTCCTCGAGCACCAGAACTTCGACACGCAGGGCCCGCAGCAGCTCGTCCAGGGCGCGGAACAGGCGATGCCGTGCCGCCTTCGCATCGTCCAAGGGCTGCAGTGCGGGCGGCAGGTCGGAGGACCATTCCGGGAACAGGGGCCGTAACGCACCCGCAAGTTCGGTGAGCCGCAATCGCGACACCGGACGGTCGATCCCGCGGAACGCGTCGACGATCGGCCCCAACGTCAGCGACTCGCGAAGCGGCGGGCACACCGACACCAAGGCGACGGGCTGGTCCGGCGCGGCCAGCCACTCTCGCAGCAGGCGGCTCTTGCCGATCCCCGCCTCGCCCTCGACCAGCACGATTGCCGGCGGCCGGGCCAGGGCGGCCCGAAGCGCCGCGATCTCCCGATCACGCCCCACGAAATGCGGCGTGGAAACGGTCGGTGAAGTCCGGTCGTCCTCGGGCGAGGGGTCGAGCATGCGTGATGATCTCGCTTTTCGCTGCTCGGACACAAGTACCCTCGCGGCGCTGACGACGCGAACCGTCCCCCACCGCACCCCGTGCCTGACGGGTACGGGCTCTGCCGCCGGCTCGTGCAGACCCTCGGCGCTGCTGCGTGCCGAGGTCGAGTTCCAGAGAAACACACCGCTGTCGGACAGCACTAACCTGGTTGCCGGCCGCGGCGGGAGTGCCTAACTTGCTCATCGTGAAGCACAGTGGTCGTAGCGCAGACAGGTGCGCCGGGTGAGCGGTCGTCTTCGCGAGATCGCCCGCCAGACTGTCGCAATCGCCGATTCAGGTCGCTACCGCAATGGCGCCGGTGACGAGGTCGACATCGGCGAGACGCTACGTGCCGCAGTCGCCGGCACCCGTCTCCACCTGCCGGACGAGGTGCCCGCGGCGGGAAACGCGGAGCCCGGCGGAGGCACTGTGGAGGTGACGAACGAGTCGACGTTGCAGGCAGCCCGTCGGCTGGCGCCCGGAGCGGCCTGTCTGGTGTTCGCCTCGGCGAAGAACCCGGGTGGTGGGTTCTTGGGCGGAGCGAAGGCGCAGGAGGAGAGCATCGCCCGTTCCTCGGCGCTGTACCCGTGTCTCCTTGCCGCCCCGGAGTTCTATGCGTTCCACCGTGAACAGCGGGACCTGCGGTACAGCGACCGCGCCATCTTCTCCCCGAAGGTACCGGTCTTTCGGAACGACAAGGGCGATCTGCTCGACCAGCCGTACTCGACGTCGTTCCTGACCGCTGCGGCGCCGAACCTGGGCGCGATCCTCCGCAATCAGCCCGAACACGTTGCGGACGTACCGGCGGTGCTGGCCCGGCGTGCCCGCCGCGTGCTGGAGGTCGCGGCCGCGCACGGACATCGGACGTTGGTGTTGGGTGCCTGGGGATGCGGCGTGTTCCGCAACGATCCCGCTACGGTCGCCGACGCCTTCGCCAGCGCGCTGCGGGAGGTCGATCGCTTCGACCACGTGGTGTTCGCCATCCTCGACAACCTGCCGGGAACACCCGTGTACCGCACGTTCGCGGAACGCTTTCCGAAAACCGCAGCGGAGGCGGTGGGAAGCGAGAGTGGATGAGCGGCACGGATGTCACCGGTCGGCGGAGCGCACGGTGAGGGCGATGGGGTGACATCCGGGATTTGTGGGGAGCGGGCGGCCGGCGGTAGGCGGACAATGGCGGGATGAAGCGAGACGTACGCCTGATGCGGTTGACCGGGACGCGCGCCAACGGCGCGGTGGCGACGGGCGCGGCGGCGACCGGCGCGCGGGCTGCGGGGGCGGCGTCGCTCGGCGCCCTCGCCGTGGGGGCGCTGGCCGTCGGGGCCGTGGCTGTCGGAGCGCTGGTCATCGGGCGGCTGGCGATCCGCCGGGCGGTCGTGCGGGAGTTGCGCGTCGGCCGGTTGGAGATCGACGAGTTGGTGGTGCACAGCCGACCCACCGCCGAGGGATGACCCACTTCGGCGATGTGGGTCAGGATGGTGTGGGCCCGCTGCGCGGCCGCACTAACGGCCCAGGAGCATCGCGGACGTAGACACGGCCCGAGGCAGCCGTGGTTACGGTCCCTGGTACGGCTCCAGAAATCAGCCCGGGCGGGTAACGATGGTCAGTGTCTTGCGGACGAATTCCAGTGCCTCGTCGCGGAGCGCCGTAGTTTCGGCCGAGACGATGACGTAGCCGGCGCGTTCGGCGCTCCAGGTGGTCGCCGCCACGACGTCGCCGGGGTTCTTCCACCAGCCGCACCTGACGAAGGCCGGGTGCGCCTCGATCTCGGCCAGGCCCCGCATCTCGACCAGGATGCCGGGCGGCGCGATGGGGAGATAGCTCGCCGCGTACGCGACGGGGCCCGGCGGTGGTTCGGGCAGCGGCATCGCCATTGCGAGCCGGACGACCATCTCGAACCAGTCCAGCCCGTAGGTGAGGCCGAGCAGATCCATGAGGTAGTCGCCGGGGGTCCGGACGGCGATCTCCATCAGGGTCGGCCCGTCGGCGGCGAGCCGGAACTCGAGGTGCACGATGCCCGTACGCATGCCGAGGGCGGCCACCACGGCGGTGCAGAACTCCGTCACCTCGGCGGCGGCCTCGTGGTCGAGGTGGATGCCGGTGCGATGTGCTATCTCGACGAAGTGGGGCGGCTCGGCGGTCTCCTTGGCGGTGAGATTCGCCAGCCACACAGTGCCGTCGCTGACCAGGGCCTCCCAGCTGTATTCCGGGCCGTCCACCGCCGTCTCCACCAGGAGCGGGCGCTCGTGGTTTCGCCGTGCCACAGCGTCCTTGAAGGCGTTCAGATCCTCGACCAGTTCCACTCCCTCGCTGCCGGCGGAGGACAGTGGCTTCACGACAACCGGCAGCCGGGCTGCGACCCACTCGCGCGCCGACTCCAGATCGTCGGTCATCAGATACTCGGGTTGGCGGATGCCCGCCGCGGCGAACAGGCCTCTTTGCAGAGCCTTGTTGCGGGAGACGGTCGCGGCGTGCAGGGACGGGCCGGGAAGGCCGAGCTGGTCCTGCAGCAGGGCCGCGCCGAGCACGTTGTTCTCGGTGAACGCCACCACTCCCGCCGGCTTGCGGTCTGCCGCGGCGGCCCAGGTCCCGTCGGCCCACTGCTCGTCGTTGTTGCCGGGGGAGACCCGCATGTGGTCGACGAGCCCGGCCGTGTCTGCGGCTCGGGACGCGCCCTCCACGGCTGCCACCTGCAGACCCAGCCGTCGCGCGGCGGTGAGGTAGGGCCTGCCCATGAAGCCGACTCCGACCAGCAACAGCTCAGACATGGCTGCCTGCCTTGGAGGCCGCCGTGACCTTGATCGAGGCGAACATGTCCCGGAGGAATTGTTCGAGCTCGGCAGTGGGTGCCGGGCCGACGATACCGGCGATGGGTACGTCGTACTCGGCGTAGCTCAGCGTCTGACTGACCGGCTCGTCCTCGGTGCGCTGCACCCAGCGCCAGGTCAGCGGGCTGTGCCGGAACTCGTCGGAGCCCGTGATCGTGCAGAACTTCTCGCCCAGGGTGTGGCCGGGGAAGATGAACCAGCCGTACCGGGCGTCGGGGCCGGCCTCGCGAGACTCGGGGGCGGAGGCTCCGGGCGTCGAGAGGGCCCGCAGTTGCACCGACGGCATGTGGACGCCGGTCGCCAGTTCGAAGGTGTCGGCCACGCCGGCCCCGCCGAACCTGCTGGCCACCTCGAGGAAGACCAGACCGTCGGGCGTCTCGATGCCTTCGAGGTGGAACAGGCTCGTGGTGATGCCGACGGCCTGTAGGCAGGCAGTGGTCCACTCCACGACGGCAGGCGGGGTGTCCGTCTGCACCGAGCCGAGCGGGCTGCCCTCGGCGTAGCCGAGGCAGGTGCCGACGTACCGGCTCGCTTGGAGAGTGACCGGTGTGCCATCGACGGCCAGCCCGTCGACGTGGAGGATCGGGCCGCTGACGAACTCCTCGATCTCGAAGCCGCTCGGGCTCGCGTCGGCGGGCAGGCCGTCGCGGCGTACCACGTCGAGGGCTGCTTCGGCGGTGTCGAATACGCGGACGCCCTGGCTGGAGGCGCCGTCGAGCGGCTTGAGGACCGTCTTACCCGGCCACGGGATGGCGGCCCCGGCGAGGGCCGAGGTCAGCGGCAGATAGCGCGGCACACGCAGACCCGCCCGGGAAGCGGCGGCTTTCATCATGACCTTGTCCCGGACGGGAAGCACGTCGGCCTCGCGGGGACCGGGCACGCCCAGCGCCTCCCGGATGCGGGCGGCGGCGATCAGGTCGAACTCGGACTGGGCGATGACCAGGTCGGGTCGCGGTTGGTCGGCGAGTGCCGCCACCACCTCGGCCTCCGTGGCGCCGGTCCCGGGTCGTTCGATCCGGGTGCCGGGTAACCGTGTGGGCAGTGTCGCCATGCGCTCGGCCGTGCCGATGAATGTCACCTCGTGGGCTTCGAAGTCGAGGCCGTCCGCGTAGCGGATGATGTCATCGGTGATGCGGTGCAGGACCAGGATGCGCATGGGGATACCTCAGTTGAAGGACCAGTGGGAGCAACAGAACGGCGACGAGGACGGACCCGAGCACCGAGCCGAGCAGGACGGCCTGTGGGCCGTGCGCGGTGGCGAAGACGGCGACGACGAAACCTGAGATCGGCAGGGAGACCTGGTTCAGCAGGACGATGAGGCCTATCGTCTTGCCGAGGTGTTCGCGGGGAATGCGGCGAACTCGTTCGGCGCGGATGAAGACGTTCAGGATGCCGACCGTGCCGATCAGCAACGTGTAACCGATGGCGAACTGGGTGAACGAGTTCGCCTGGCTGATCGTCAGCCCGCCCAGGCAGATGATCACGAATGTGCCCAGGATGGCGACCAGCGGGCTGATCTGCCGGGACAGTCGCGGGATGAAGAAGAAGATCAACAGGGCCAGCACGCCCTCGGCGAAGGACAGCACCCCGAAGTAGCGGTCGGGCTTGCCGAACGTGCCGGTGGTGATGGCGGCGCTGGTCGCCATGCCGACACCGACCATCAGGTTCACCATCATCGTCAGCCCGACCAGGCCCACCATCGGGGGGAGCTTGAACAGCGTGTGCGCGCCCTCGACCACTGAGGCCAGCACACCGCGCACCGTCGTGGGCTCGGTGTTGGTGACCGCGTTGCTCAGGCTGCCGCGCAGCGTCAGGACGTTCATCGCGGTGAGCGCGAACAGCACCCCGGTCACCAGCAGGAGATCTGTCGTTCCCAGCAGCGTGGCCAGCAGGACCGCGACGGCTGGTCCGAGCACCGTGCTCGCCTGCTCGGTGCCCTGGATGACGGACTGGGCCCGCACCATGTGCTCGGCGGGCACGAACCGGGGGAGGGTGGTCTCCATCGCGATGTACGCCTGGGCGCTGGCCAGGGACATGGATGCGGCAAGAACGCTGAGCGTCACCACCGTCGCGTCCGGCCAGGCGAGTACGGCGGCGAAGGCGCCCGCGGCGAGGAGCGCCCGGACACTGTCGGCGATCAGGTAGAGCCGGTAGCCGTCGATCCGGTCGGCGAGCACCCCGGCAACGGGGACGAAGAGGACCCGTGGCAGCCACTCGACCAGGAAGACGAGCCCGCTCGCGGCGACACTGCCGGTGGTCTTGAAGACCAGCAGCGGGATGGCGAACAAAAGAAACTGGTCGGCCAGCGCCGCGACCCCGCGGCCCCCGACGAAGCGCACGATCTGATGCGGCCGGATGTCGGTTGTCTGGGGTTCCCTGGCGTCGGCACGCAATGGTCCAGTCACGCAGAGATCCCCCGTCTGTCCATCGAGGAGCGTAACAGCGGCCGATCGGCAGCGACAACCCCGTCCAGTCGGTACGCGGTAAGCAGACCGTGGCCGGTGGCCCGGTTCGGACTCTCCCCGCCGCACTCATCCCCGGTGATGGAACGACCCTGGGTAACCGGCACACAGTCGGCCGCCAGCGACTCCACTGTGCTCGTCCTGCCCTGCTGGACGGCCAGTGCCACCACACCGGCGGCATAGGCCGTGGCACCTGACGTTCCGCTCGAAACGAGCCAGCCGTCATCGGCTCCCGTACCGTCGTACTTGCTGTTGCGGCGGTCGAAGAGACAACCGGGCTGGGTCGGGAAGAGAATGTAATTGCCGTTGGGCAACATGCCGCACGGGCCGGACACGTCCGGCACGGCCCGTCCGGGAAAGATCGCCGACCGGTAGCTGGAGGCGAGGTCGGCGGCCCGCAGCGCGCCGTCGGGGTCGATGTGCACCCCGCCGACCGTGATGGCGCCAGGGGTGGCGACGGACTGGAACATCGCTGTCGGCCGGTCGGTCGAGCCGTTACCGGCGGCGAACAGCACGGTGCAGCCGCGCCGGATCGCGTTGGCGACCTCGAGATGCAGATGGGGTTCCGAGCGCAGGGTGCCCCAGCTGCAGGAGATGACGTCGGGTGCCAGGTGGACCGCCCGCTGGAACGCGGCGACCGGAAACGAGAAACCCTCGGTGGCCATCTTGACCATCGTGAGGGACACGTCGGGCGCCACCGCCAGAAGCATCGCCGACATCGCGGTGCCGTGACCGCGTTCGTCGACCGCGGGATCGAGCTGCGGCAGTGCCGCGACGACCGAGGTCCGGTAACCGTGCTGCCGGTGATGCGGATGGTCGTAGAGGCCGGTGTCGACCATGACGACCCGGACGCCGTGGCCGCGGATGCCGGCGGCGTGCAGTTCTTCGGCTCCGGCCACTCGCACCGCGTCGTCGGGCAGGCGGAGGTGGTGCCCGGTTCCGCGCACCACCGGCGGCGACGCGGTCGCGGTCAGCTCGAATCCGGATCGTGGGGCTGAGACCGCGCTGATGAGGTCGGTGCACACCCGCGAGCGCAGCGGGCCCTGCGCCACGAGTTCGTACCGCGGTGAGTCGCGGATGTACTTGTTGCGCACCACGGCGACGCCGCTGCCGAAGATGTCCCGGAGCAGGCTCTGCTCACCGCTGACCGTCAGGCCCACGTCGGTTCGCGCTTCGATCGCCAGGCCCTCCCGGCCGAGAGCCTCGGCGACCCGGTCGACGGTGCCCGGCGCGGGAAGGAACTCCTCGACAGGATGGCGTAGCAGCTCGGCGGGGTCGTCGGCGAGGCTGCGCCCGGACGCCGCCCGTGGGACCACGGTCAGCACACCTCGCCGGGTGAACGCGGCGATCTCGTCATCGATCATCGGAGGTCACCAGTCCCCGGAGGCGGCCCCGGTCGAGTTTGCCGGTCGGCGTCAGGCCGACGTCGCCCTCGTCGATCAGGACGATCTCGGCCGGGACCATGTACGGCGGCAACACCCGGGCGAGCTCGGCCCGCAGTTCGGGTTCGGCTGCGGTCCTGTCGGCGCCGAGGACGAAGAGGGTGATGGCCTGACCGGCGACCCGGTGCCGGGTCACCATCGCGCAGCAGTCGAGCACCCAGTCCACGGCGAGCGCGGCGGCTTCGACCTCGGAGGTGTGCACGAGGTTCCCGGCGATCTTCACGGCGTCGTCGCGGCGGCCGACGAAGACGAGTTGACCGGCGCGGTTCCGCCGCACGAAGTCGCCCGACCGGTAATAGCGGATCTCGGGGGAGCCTCGCGTGATCAGCACCTGCGCGGTCTTCGCCCGCTCGGCGCAGTAGCCCACCATGACCTGCGGGCCGCCGATGAGCAGCTCACCCGTTTCGCCGTCGGGCACCGGTCGCAGGTCGTCGTCGACGATGAGGACGTCGACGGCGGGCAGCGGGGTCCCGATGGGCAGATACTCGTCGTCGTGGCCGGCGATGTCGTCGGTCACGTAGAGGGTGGCGCTGTGCGTGGTCTCGGTCGGACCGTAGCCGTGCACGTAGGTCAGACCCGGAAGCTTCTTGTCCAGTGCCCGCAGGAGCGAGGTCGGGCACGACTCGCCGCCGAACCACAGGCGCCGCAGGGAGCTCAGGTCGCGGCGGTCGATGTCGCTGAAACGCCCGAGGAGCATCCGGATGACCGAGGGCACCAGCAGTACGTCGGTGATGCGCCACTGCTCGCACGCCTGGGTGACCTGGCCGGCCATCGACAGCCGGGGCAGCAGGTGCACGCTACCGCCGACCAGGAAGGTGGAGTACAGATCGACCACCGACGCGTCGAAGAACAGCGGTGCCACGTTGAGGTATCGCATCCGTTCCGGGAAACCGACCACCTCCTGTACGCCTTCGAGCAGCGCGCACACACTGCGGTGGCTGATCATGACGCCCTTCGGGCCGCCGGTGGATCCCGACGTGAAGATGACGTACGCCTGGTCGTCCGGCGTCCTGTCCCCGTACGCCGAGGGCCGGTAGTCGGCCTCGGCCCGCACGTCCCAGGAGTCACCGGCGATCACCAGGGTGCCGGCCTCCGCCCCGGTGACCAGCCCGAGATGCTGCGGGTGCGTCACCGTCACGGTCGGCCGGCAGGCGGCGAACAGCAGGGCCGTCCGGGCCGGCGGCAACGACTCGTCGACGGGGACGTACCGGGCGCCGAGCCGAAGCGCCGCCATCATGCAGACCACGGAATCGATGGATTTGTCCAGCACCATGGCGACGGTGTCGTGCCTGCCGACGAGGGGCGCCAGCAGGTCGGTAAGTGCCTGGGTGCGCCGGGCCAGCGTCCGATAGGACACCTGAACGTTGGTGGCCAGGTCGACCACCGCCACGGCGTCCTCGTCGTGGCGGCGGTCGAGGACCTCGTCGACGAAGCGGAGCCGGTTGCCGGTCACCTGTTGACCGTCTCGAGTTGCTGGCACACCGCCTCCAGCAGCTCCGGGAAGGTATCCAACTTCTGGTCGTACGACCCGAAGTGGCCCATCCCCTCCATCAGCGTCAGGCGGCTGCCGGTCAGCCGATGCAGTTCCCGGGCCACGTCGACGGGGACCCACGGGTCGTCAGTCGAGTGGAACTGGACGATGAAGCGCTGATTCCGCTTGATCGCGGCCCAGTCCCATGGCCGGTCGAAGAATCCGCTGCGCCGTTCGAGTTCGAAGCCGCAGTCCGTGTGGTGTCCGGCCACCACGAAGGTGCCCAGCAACGGCGCCGACTCCGCGTACCGCAGTGCGGTCAGGGCTCCTGACGAGTGCCCCACGATGACCGTCTGGTCGTCCGGCCGGATGACATCGGTCAGGTAGGGCAGCCAGTACCGCATCCGGCCCTTGATCGGATCGGGGAAGGTCTGTGCCACCACGTTGTGGCCACGAGCCTCCAGCTCCCGTTTCAGGTACGGGAACCAGATGCCGTCGATGGTTGCTCCAGCGTTCCCGTGCACCAGGACGACCCGGACGGCATCAGACATAGGAGTCGTCGTTGAGCTGATCCTCGAGCATCGTCGCGAGCGAGCCGAGGGTGGCGAAGTGCTCCACCGTCAGCAGCTCCGGTTCGAGTTCGATGTCGTAGTACGACTCGAAGGCCAGCGTCAGCTCGATCATCTGGGTGGAGTTCAGGGAGAGCCCGCCGTTGAACAGGGGAGTGTTCGAGGTCAGCTCGACGTCGTGGTTGGGGAAGACCTCGGCCGCGATCTTGCGCAGGTCATCCTCGATGTCCGCGCGGGTCTTCCGGTCAGCGGTCGTCATGTCAGCCCGCCTTGGGCGCGGCGCTGGAGTCGGCTGGCCGGGTCGCCAGCTTGGACTGCAGGAAGACCGGAGTCCGGGGGATGTTCATCTCGTCCTGGTGGAACGGGTTGCGCTTGTTCTTCAGCGAGAGGTACATGGTGCGGCGGGCCCGCGCCTTCTCCTCGTCGGAGTAGAACAGGAAGGCGATGTTGCCGGCGTTCTCCCGGCCGACCTCGGTGAGGGTGATGTCCTCGTCGGTTTCGATCGCGTACCCGCTGTCGACCATCCAGTTGATTTCCCGGCGGTACTTCTCCAGGTTGGCGACGTCGGCCTTGCGGACAGTGCCGAAGACTGGGAAGAACACCATGACGCGGTTCTCGACCTCGTCCTCACTGCAGATCCGACCCTGCTCGATGGGGATGATGCCGTCCTCGACATCCTTGATCCAACGGTCCACATTGGTGTGGTTGCGGTAGCTCCGCTCACCCATGTAGTTCTCGGCGGCCGGACCGATGCCCAGGGTGTAACTGGCCCGGTAGCCGTTGCCTCCGCAGGCGTGGTCCAGCCCGATCGGGCCGGTCTCGTCGAGGTGGGTGAAGAAGTTGATCAGGAGCTGCTTGTCGTACCCGTAGTCGGCCAGGCTCTCCTTGATCTGGCGGTACTGGACCCGCTCGATGCTGCCGGACGGCAGCACGTCGCTCACCTTGCCGGCCCGGATCTGCTTGTCGAGCCGGGTGCCCTCCCACTGGTTGAACCGGTAGGTCTGGACGAAGCTGGGACGCAGTTCGGCGCAGATGCCGTGGATGTCGGAGGCGAGGATCTCGTCGGTCTGACCGGCGAGGTTGTACATG
The DNA here is from genome assembly GCF_040608575.1 of Micromonospora sp. NPDC005171. Classification (NCBI taxonomy): domain Bacteria; kingdom Bacillati; phylum Actinomycetota; class Actinomycetes; order Micromonosporales; family Micromonosporaceae; genus Micromonospora; species Micromonospora sp. NPDC005171. The sequence continues at coordinate 194,750 of NZ_JBEXIM010000007.1, forward strand.
AGGTCCAGGGCGAAGGTCCTGATCCCGGCTTTGCGAATGTTCTCCGCCGTCTGGTACACCTGCTCGACGGTGGCCTTGATGGTCAGCTTGCGCCGGATCTCCTCGTTGAGCGTCTGCACGCCGAACGAGATGCGGGTGATACCCAGGGACTTGAGCATCTCGATGTAGCCGTCCGTGGACAGGCCGAGCGGGCTGCCCTCCAGCGAGATCCCGTCGACCTCGCTCAGGTCGAACTCGCGATGCACGGCCTGGATGATGGTCGCCATCGACTCCTGGTCGAGCGCCGACGGCGTACCCCCGCCGAACTGGACGTATTTGATCTTCGTGCCCTGGAAGTACGCGGAGCGGGCATTGCGCTCGATCTCCTTCACCATGGTCTTGACGAACCGCACCCGCTGCTCGCCCTGGTACTTCGCGGAGGACTCCTTGAAGCAGGCACAGAAGTTGCAGAACGCCTCGCAGAAGGGAATGTGGAAGTACAGCAGGATGTCCGTCTGCTGAGGGTGCGTCTGACGGTCGAGGAAGGAGAAGTACTCCGCCTTCTCCTGCTCGGTCCGCAGCGCGTCCTGGAAGCCGCAGATCTTCGGGTAGAACCAGGTGACGTTGGTACGCTTCTCCGGGCTCTCGAAGTCGTCCTTGAGGTAGAAGTTCGAGTCGAGACCGAGCATGAACGAGTTCTCGGTGGTGGTCATGTCTGTCGATCCCATCCCTTATGAGGCGGACTTCTTGCTGACGGAATTGGCGTCGCTCTGGTAGATGACCGGGTACTGCTGGCTCATCTCACCGTTGATCTGGATCCACTCGAACTTGTCCTCAGGCAGTTCGACATCGGCCCAGATCGCCTCCGGCGGGCATTCGGCAACGCAGGCGTTGCAGTCGATGCACTCCTCCGGATTGATGTAGAGCATCTCCGGGCCTTCGTGGAAGCAATTGACCGGGCAGACGTCCACGCAGTCGGTGTACTTGCAGCCGATGCAAGCATCGGTGACGACGTAGGCCATGATCTGGATCTCCTGATGGGTTGCGCTGCCGTGGTCAGGCGTGGACTGTCGAAACTTCGGTGAGCCGTCGCATCCAGCCGAACCGGTCGATCACGTCGCCGCGGTGGATGCCCTCGAGCACCTCCCGGAGGTGCGACGCCACGGCGACGGTGCCGGGCAGCCGGTATTCCTCCCCGAGGTAGCCGATGCCGTTGATGGACACCACGCCCTCGACCGTTCCGGTGCCGAAGCACTCGGTGATCCGGCCGTCGCTGATGCACTGCAGCACCTCCGCCACCGGAACCGGCCGTTCGACGACAATGGTCCCCGCATCACGCGCCAGCTTGATGATCGAGTCACGGGTGATCCCCGGCCGTACGGTGCCGTCCAGGGACGGCGTGGTCAGGACGCCGTCGATGACGAAGAACGCGTTCATCGCGCCGATCTGCTGGACCCTGCGCTCCGGATCGCCGCCGATCCACAGCACGTGCTGGTAGTCGTAGTTGGCGGCGATCTCCCGTGGGACCAGCCCCTGCCCGTAGTTCCCGATGGCGTTGGTGTCGCCCGTGCCGCCCGGCCAGGCCCGGACGTAGTCGTCCACGACCATCGCCCGCACCGGCAGCTCGGCCGGGGCCTGTCGCGTCAGCGGGCTCGCAACGATCGTGAACAGGCACTCCTCGGCTGGGGCGACCTCGAGAGTCTGACCGTTGCCGGCCAGGACGGAGTGCAGCAGCAGCGCGGACCCGGGCTCCGCCGGTATCCACGCCGAGTCCAGGTCCACGAGCCGGCGGATCGCGAGCCAGACGCGGTCGAAGTCGAGTTGCGGGAGTGCCATCCGCCGGGCCCCGTTGTTGAGCCGCTTGACGTGGCTGTCCGGGCGGTACACCGCGACGGACCCGTCGGTCATCCGGTAGGCCGCGAGGTCGTCGACAATCGCCTGGCCATAGTTCAGTGCCGAGGACGTGGGCCGCACGGACGGCAGTCTGTCGCGGTCGGCGATGGTCATGCCCTGCCAGGACCGCCGCTTGCTCCACCGCATCGAGTACGCGTGATCGGTGAGGGCGCGGCCCGGGCGCGTCGGCGCGTCGGCCTCCGGCTGGGAGCGAGGTGCGGTCGTCGCCTCGACGACCAGATCGTTGTCCTTGCTCACGGTCAGTTGCCTTCCTTGTCGGATATATCAACCCGCACGTCGCGGAGGACGGCGCCGACCAGGTCCTCGACCCGGCCTGGATCGCCGACGAAATAGACCTGGGCGACCCGGTTGTGGAAGATGTCATCGGGATCGAGCGCCGCGCCGCGCTCAGCCTCGAAGACGATCCGTTCGAACTCGTCGGCCTCGAGGAACGGTTCGAGGCCGGACAGGCTGCCGGCGAAGGCGCCCGGCCGATCGGTGGTGACGAAGGCCAGCCCGGCGCTGACCGACGAGACGGGCTGGTGCACGTAACGGCCGCCGCGAGCCGCCTCAGCCGCCGCCAGGTAGAGGTCCACCCCAGGCCCGGCCATGATCAATTCGGGTATGCAGTCGCCCGCCAACCGGGCGCCCACCTCGATCAGCACCGGGCGGCCATCCGCGGCGATGCGGGTCTCGATGTGGAACGGCCCGACGGTGATGTCGAAGGCGTCGACCACCTGCGCGGCGAACTCGTGCAGCAGCCGTCCGTGCGGTGAGCTCTGCGGCGGTGTGGCGACGTGGCCCATCTCGAAGAACTGCGGCGGTGCGTTGAGGAGTTTCGTGGTGATGCTGACGAGGTGCAGCCCGGTCGTGTCCACCCAGCCCTCAAGGGAGAACTCGGGGCCGTCGACGTACTCCTCGACCAGGGCGACCCGCCGCGGATCGTGGTGGAACTTGACCTCGCCGTACCTGTGGATCTCCGCGCAGGCGCGCTGGTATTCGTCGGCGTCCCGGACGAGGCGCACCATCAGGCTCCCGCCCCAGTCGACCGGTTTGACGACCGCCGGGAAAGCGAACGGGCATTCGCCCACCTCGTCGGCCGGGACCGCGATCGATGCCGGGACGGCGATGCCGTGCTTGACGCAGCGCTCCCGCATGACGTCCTTCTGGCGGACGGCCTCCGCCGTGTCCTGGCTCAGCGCCGGCAGCCCGAGGGCACGGGCCAGCTCCGCCGCCGCGCCGACGGCGTACTCGAAACCCGCGATGACGCCGGTCGGTGTCGCCCCCGACCGGTCGACGAGGTCCAGCAGAGCGGACACGCCTTGGTCCGGATGCCAGTCCACGACGCGGGCACCGGAGTGGATCTCCGCCGGCAGCAGGTCGGGGAACTGCGTCGGGATCAGGCACGGGACGCCGGCCGTCACCAGCCGGCTCGCCAGCTGGATCCCGGCCGACAGCGGCTGGACGATTATCAACACGCGGCGCCAGCCTTCCCGACGTGCAGGGTGAACACCATCGGCACCGGACCGAAGTTCTCGAGTGTCCGTAGCCCTTCAGCCCGCGCCGCCCGGTCGGTGGTCACGCAGGCGTCGTATTCCCCGGCGGCGCAGACGGCAGCGGCCACGGAGTTGCTGCTCGCGTACGAGATCGTGCCCCGATTCGTGACCAGGCAGCTGGGCGCGGGGTGGGTGACGATGGTGCTGACGGACCTTTGGCCGGGGCGCGCGGCGAGCACCATGTCGTAGGTGTCCAGGATGAAGCTGTCGGCCATCGTGAGCCGATGCAGGTTGCCGAAGACCAGGTCGTGCAGGCGCGGGTAGACGGCACAGGCGAGAATCGCCTCGGTGCCGTCGAACGTCATGACGTCAAGCCCATCCTCGACCTCGGCGTGCAGGATCACCCGGCCCGAGCGCTGTCGGTCGGCGAACCAGCGGTGAGCGGCCTTCTCCAGGTTGGTTCCCGTCGGTCCGAGCGTGTGGATAGTGGTGACGTGCGGCAGTGCGGTCGAGCCGGAACCCGCTGTGGAACGGCCGGTGGCGTCAGGCATCCGCCATCTCCCTTACTGTCGGTCGGTCGAGCTGTGAACGGATGCAAGGTCTTTGCGTACGCTCCGCAGCCATCCGTGGGTGTCCGGACGGTCGCCGTGCTGGATCTCCATGAGCGTGTGCCGGACCCGGGCGGTCACCGCGCCTTCCTGGCCGCCGCCAACCATCGCGTCGTCGTCACCGTGGGCGAGCCGGTTGACCGCCACGACCACGGCGGCGGTCCCGCAGGCGAACATCTCGACGAGCTGTCCGGACTGGGCACCGGTCATGAGGGCGTCGATCGAGGTCGGCTCCTCCGCGACCGGGATGCCGAGATCACCGGCGAGGGTGATGACGCAGTCGCGGGTCACCCCCCGCACGATCGATCCCTGGCACGGCGGGGTGGTCAGCCGCACGCCGTGACGCTCGTCGTCGTGGCGCCAGACGAAGAAGACGTTCATGCCACTGAGCTCCTCGACCCAGCGGAACTCGAGGCCGTCGAGCCACAGCACCTCGTCGTAGCCGCGCGCGTTGGCCTGCTTGCGGGTCAGCAGGCTGGCGGCGTAGTTGCCGGAACATTTCGCCTCACCCATGCCGCCGCGTACGGCGCGTACCGTGCCCGCCGAGGTCAGCACGGAGATCGGCGTGAAAGCCCGCCCGAAACACGGTTCGGCCGGATACGCCAGGAAGGTGCACCGGTAGCGCCGAGAGTCACGGAGCCCGAGTTCGGATTCGGTCGCGATCATCAGCGGGCGCAGATAGAGGCCCTGGCCTGGCTCCCCGGGAATCCAGCTGTCGTCGGCGGAGACGAGGTGGGCGCAGGCGTCCAGGAACAGGGAGGCCGGCATCTCGGCCATCGCCAGCCGCCGTGCCGATCGGGCCAGCCTGCGGGCATGGTCGGCGGGGCGGAACAACGCGGCGGAGCCGTCGGGCTGGCGGAACGCCTTCAGGCCCTCGAAGACGCTCTGACCATAGTGCAGCACGAGGGTGCCGGGATCCATGGTCAGCGGGGCGTAGGGCTCGATGGAATAGTCGGACCAGCCATGGTCGGCCGACCAATTGACGACGGCGGTGTTGTCCGTGTGGAAACGGCAGAAACCGGGATCGCGAAGGGCAGCGGCACGGTCGGTGCTGGTCAAGGTTCGGTCAGACATGGACCTCACTGCCCCAGAGGCTCAGGGATGCCCGGGGGCCGCCGCACCTGTCCGTCTTTCTTTCCGGCTCCAGTAACAGTCGCTCGTACAGGAAATCGGTGATCGTCACGCGATAGGTCTCGTCGTCGGTGATCGCCTCGAACTCCTCGATCGTCCGGACGAGCTCCTTGGCCGACGCGACGATCTCCGCCTTGCTGGCCAGCCTGCGCCGGCCGTCGTCGCCGACGGTGAACAGGCCGTGCTCGGCAAGCCACGTGCCGAGGGCGAAGCCGGTGCCGGAGTCGAAGTTGCGGAACGGGCGCGGCTCGGCCGGGTAGCGGAAGAGCCGTTCCAGAATGATGTACTCGAAGATGACGTCGCCGTACGGCACCGATTCCTCGTAGCAGGCTATCGCCGATTTCAGGTCGACCTTGAGCTCCTCGGCGAGACCGGTGCGCCATTTCGTCTTCAAGGCCAGGTGCTGATCCAGTGGACGGGGCCCGGTGTGGTGGTAGTAGTCGTGCAGGTAGCCCCAGACGCAGCGAGCCTGATAGACGTCCTCCGGGTCGACGTCGGCGGACGTCAGCACAGTCGTGCCGGCGAACGGTGAGCCGGAACCACAGAGTCTGGCCACGATTTCCAGCGTGCGGGCGTAGATGGTCGTGTGCCGGTTGAAGAAGAACCAGGCGAACGACTGATCCACTGTCGGCGTAGCTGTCGGAATGTTTTCCGGAAAGAAGACCACGCAGTTTCCGTCACGCAATCCGGGGGAGGCGGAAAGGAGACGGGTCGACTGGAACACCGCCTTGTCGTGCGGATAGCGGGACTGCAGCTCGGCGGTGCAGGCCGGGTCCTGGCGAACGACGGTGAAGGCCTCGAGGAAGGCGCCGTGGGAGCCGTCGCCGTTGGGAAGGGTGACCGGGCCGACGAAGGCGGCGACCTTCCCGTCCTCCGGTGCGGGAACTGTGTCACGGGTCGCGTCGAAGGCCGGCTTCTCCAGAAAACCGGAGTCTGACCAGGCGCGTAGGTCGTGCACGGTGGCCGCGATCTGGCTCGCCGGCATCAGCGGGTCGAGCTGCTCGACCTCGCGGCAGAGCAGGTCGAGCTGCGCTGTCGCCTGGTCGCTGTCGCCGCGGGTCTGTGCCGCGCGGATCAGGCCGGCGACCGGCACTATGCGACGCTCGAATTCCAGGACCTGAGAGAGCGTGCGTGGCTCCACATTATCCTCTCGGCAACATCGACGCCCTTCGGCATCCCACCCCTGATGCACCTCGAAGTATGCACGAAAGTAGCTCATCCCCCGAGGAACCCCTTGATCGGAATCCTGCGGCGCTGCTCCGCCTCCGTCAAACCGCTCTCGCCATTTGGGATATAGACGCCAGTGCCTAGGGTTGATTGATCATCTTGCGTACCTCTTGTTTTGTCCGATTGTGCTGCAATTATCTGCCCATGGTCAGCACCGAACCTTTGGCGCAGCTCCGCTAAAGGCCAATAATGCGGCATCGGCCCATCAATAAAATGATATGAGCCGTATGTCCAACTTGGAGGATCGGTTAAAGGAAATGATGCTCAGGATGGTTGACCGACGCCCGCGACGAAGGCATAAGCCAAATGCCGGCTGTGCGTCAGGGTGACCAGCCATGAATGGACACCGGCCGCTTCGGCGAGCGCCGCTGCGCGCCCGGCCAGGGCCAGGGCCGGCTGCCCGGATTGACGGCGGATCACCTCGATCTCCCGCAGGGCCACCCCGGTCAGGCCGGTCCCGAGGGCTTTCAACACCGCCTCCTTGGCGGCGAAACGGACGGCGAAGCGTTCCGCCGGGTCGCGCTCCAGCAGGCAGTAGGCGCGCTCTCCCGGGGTGAAATGCCGCTCCGCGAACCGGGGCTGCCGGGCCAGCAGCCCCCGGATGTCGTCGACGTCGACGAGGTCGGTGCCCGCACACACGACCACCCGGCCCACCACCTGACGGGCGGCGCTTTCGGCGGCCGCGGCGATCTGCTCGTCACCCCGGCTCACGGCCGCACCGTCCCTCCGAGTCGCCGCACTGTCTCTACGATCGGCGACAATACGGTCGGTATTCTGCACCTGTCATCCGACAAGATTCCCCTGCGTGTTCGTTCTCGGTGACCTGAGCGCCCAGGGATGCGGCCATTGAGAGGACCCGGCCATGAGCCTGTCGTTCCCGTTGCATCAGAATCCGAGCCCGGCGAGCGCGGAGCGGCGAGCCGAGATCATGGCGAATCCGGGGTTCGGCACGTACTTCACCGACCACATGGCACGGGCGGTGTGGAGGCCGGACGGCGGCTGGCAGGACTCCGAGATCATCCCCTTCGGCCCGATCCTCATGCACCCGGCGGCGGCCGTCCTGCACTACGCCCAGGAGATCTTTGAGGGGATGAAGGCGTACCGGCACCGTGACGGCTCGATCTGGTCGTTCCGGCCGCAGGCCAACGGCGAGCGCTTCGCCCGGTCCGCTCGGCGGCTGGCACTGCCCGAACTGCCGGTGCCGGACTTCATGGCCTCGGTCGAGGGCCTGGTCCGCGCCGATCAGGCGTGGGTGCCCGAAGAAAACGAATACAGCGTCTATCTGCGGCCCTTCATGTTCGCGTCCGAGCCGTTCCTGGGGGTTCGCCCGGCGAAGGAGATCACCTACATGGTGATCGCCTGCCCGGTCGGCGCGTACTTTTCCGGTGGCGTCAAGCCGGTCTCCATCTGGCTCTCCACCGAGTACACCCGGGCGGCGCGGGGCGGCACGGGCGAGGCGAAGTGCGGCGGCAACTACGCCTCCAGCCTGGCGCCGATGGTCGAGGCCGCCGAGCACGGCTGTGAGCAGGTCTGTTTCCTGGACGCCGCCGAGGGCCGCTACGTGGAGGAGCTCGGCGGCATGAACCTCTACTTCATCACGGCCGACGGCCGGATCATCACACCGGAACTCGGCACCATCCTCGAGGGCGTCACCCGGGGATCGATCCTCGTCCTTGCCAAGGATCTCGGCCTGGAGGTCGAGGAACGCCCGGTGGAAATCCGGGAATGGCAGGAGGGGGTGGCGTCCGGCGCGATCACCGAGGTCTTCGCGTGTGGCACCGGCGCCGTGGTCACCCCGGTCGGGCGCCTGGTCTGGGAGGGCGGCGAGGTGACGGCCCCGAAGGCCGGTGCCGAGGACTCGGTGACCATGCGGCTGCGCCGCCACCTGCTCGACATCCAGTACGGCAGGGCCGCCGACCCGTACGGCTGGATGGCCCGTCTCGTGTGACGAGGCCCGTCCCCTCGGCCGTTCAGATCAGCCGCGCGGCTACCCATGGTGGCAGCACGGGCGCCGGTGGCGTCACGGCGTGCGGTAATGGCCGCTGAGCCGACCGAGCTTCATGGCCAGGTGCAGGCACAGCCGCTCGTTGCCGTCCTTGAGGTCGGTCCCGGCGAGCTGCTCCACCCGCTGCAGCCGGTAGTAGAGGGTCGTCCGGTGCAGTCGGAGCTTCTCGGCGGTGGCGTGGGCGTTGCCCGCCAGGTCCAGGTAGGCCTCCAGGGTCTCCAGCAGAACCTGGTGGGCGTCGTCGCGCAGCAGCCTCTCCAGCCCGGGATGGACGCCCGCGACGTCGAGGTGCTGACTGTCCAGCTGGGACAGCACCCGGTAGATGCCCAGACCGGCCCAGGAGATGATCCGGCCCAGCGCGGGCAGTTGGGCACCGACCCGGGCGGCCTGCGCGGCCTCCTGGTAGGACTCGACCGCGCTGGACAGCCCGGCGCGGGGCTGACCGATCCCGGTCACGGTCCGGTCCACCGAGGCCAGGCCCCGGGTCGCGGTGCCCAACGCCTCGTCGAGGTGACCGGCGGAGGCTTCCGGCGAGGGGCGGCCGGCGATCCGGTCGCCGCACACCAGCAGCACCCCGTGGTCGTGCCAGACCAGGTGCAGCGTCTCCCGCACGCCGATCCACCGGCGGGTGGTGACCAGGGCCTGCTCCAGGGCGATCCGGGCCACCTCGTCGGGCTGCCGCCCGCCGGCCGGCACGAGTTGGGCGACGAGCGCGACTGTCGACCCGTCGGCGACCACCACGCCCTCCTCCAGCAACGCCCGCGCCGCGTGCTCGCGTGCCTGCCGGCTCTCCACCAGTAGGGTGCGGGTGGCCTCGGTCTCCCGCTGCGAGGCGAGCTCACCGAGCAGGTTCTCCCGGTACAGGGCCAGCGACAGGTCGGTGAAGGGGCCGGTCGCGGTGGCGATGTCGGCGTCGGTCATCGAACCGTCCGCGTCGATGAACCAGACGAACCCGAGCAGCAGGTCGTCGTGCCGGATCGGCACGCAGACCCTCGCCAGCAGGTCCAGCTCGGGGCACGCCGGGGTGCGGACCGGCTCGTGCGCCGTGAGCACGCCCATGCCTCGGAACCAGGCGATCACCTCCGGTGTCGTCTGCCGGCGCAGGATCGACGACCGGCGGACGTCGTCCATCGGGCCGTCGTGCTCGCTGTAGGCGACCACCCGCTGTCGCCGGTCCTCGATGAGGGCGGGTCGTCCCACCCGGGCGGCGACGGCGTCGACGATTCGCTGGAGCTCACCGTGCATGAAACTCCCCTGGTTGCGCTGGTGACAGGGATCGCGCGACCGCCAGTCCTTACCCTCCGATGCGGGTGGGGCATCGCGCAAGGTCCACTGTCGAAGTCACGACAAAAAGACGGGCGGCGACGCGGCTGTTCCGGCATCTGTCCGAAGACCGGGACGACACACGTTCCTAGGGTTCCGGTACGAACCGCACCAGCGCCGCCGCGCACGGTGTGGGTGAAAGGACAGGCGGTGCCGCCGGGGAGGGGGTTTCCGAGTGGGAACTGGTAGGCCCTGGCGGGGCGTGCTGGCCGCCGTCACCACGCCGTTTCGCGCCGACCTGTCGGTCGACTTCGACCAGCTCCAGGAACACGTCAGTTGGCTCGCCTCCGAGGGGTGCAACGGGGTCGCGCCGTGCGCGTCGATGGGGGAGTACCGGGCCCTCTCCGACGACGAGCGGGCCGCCGTGGTGCGGGCGACGGTGCAGGCCGCGCCGTCCGGCTGCGCGGTGGTGCCCGGAGTCGGCGGCTACGGCAGCAGGCAGGCCCGCCGCTGGGCGGAGCAGGCCGCCGACGCCGGCGCCCACGGCGTGCTCGCGCGACCTCCGGACTGGCCTGCCGCCCGCGCCGCCGACGTGGTCGCCCACTACCGGGAGGTGGCGGCGGTCGGCCTGCCGGTGATCGCCCACAACGACCCGCACGACACCCGGCTGGATCTCACGCCGGACCTGTTGGCGACCGTCGCCGAGATCGACGGGATCGTCGCGGTCAAGGAGGTCACCGGCGACGTACGCAGGTTGCACCGCCTTCGGGACCTCTGCCCGCACGTGGACGTGCTGGTCGGCGCCGACGACGTGGTGCTCGAACTGGTGCTGTGCGGCGCCACCGGGTGGGTCGCCACCCTGCCCAACGCGCTGCCCCGCCAGGCCGTGCGCCTGTACGAGCTGTGCGCCGCCCGCGACCTGGGCCGGGCGCTGCCGCTCTACGCCGAGTTGCACCCGATCCTCGGCTGGGCCTCGCGGCCAGAGGCCGTGCAGGCCGTCAAGCTCGCCATGGAGTGCGCCGGGCGGTTCGGCGGTCGGTGCCGCCCACCGCGCGGACCCCTGTCCGGGACCGCAGCCGACCGGGTGCGCCGGGACGTGCTGCGGGCCCTCGCGGCCACTGCCGATCCGGCGTCCGGGGTCGGCCCTGGCTGATCCGCCGGTGGGCACCGGTCCTTCAGGTGTCGGAAGTCGCCGGCCCACCTGCCGACATCTGCACGGTGACCGGCACCGGCCCGTACTCCTAGATTCGCTGCGCGGCCCGCTGACAGACGTCTCGCGATACCCCCCACCGGGACGCCAGCGCCGCGTTTTCCTCCGACGAGAGGTGGTTCCGTGCACCGTGCTACCCCCCACCGAACCCGGCTGAGGCGGGCCGTGCTCGCCGCAGCCGTGGTGAGCACGCTCGTGGCGACCGGGGCGGCGCAGGCCGCCGCGGCCCCGGCCAACCCGGCCGGCGGCACCGCGCCGTTCCAGGTCCTCGACCCGCAGGCCTGGCAGAACCCGGACACGATGACCTGGAACGACTACAAGGCGGTGCCGGGTAAGAACTGGGCCGACCCGAGCGTGTCCGGCTCGGTCCGCAACTTCAAGATCGCCCTGGTGGCGCTCGACTATCCTGACGAGACGTTCGCGGTCTCTCAGCGGGCCCGCTCGACGGTTTTCGGCAACCCGCAGTCCGTCGCGACCAACATCCCCCGGGCCGACGTGCCGAAGTTCTACCAGGACTTCCTGAACACCCCGAACACCCTCAACAAGGGCCACACCCTGCACGAGTACTGGATGCAGGACTCCAACGGCCGCTACGGCGTCGACCTCACCGGATTTGGGCCGTACCAGATGCCAGCCAAGTCCTACCAGTACGGGCTGGACAACGGGTTCAACCCGGGCGCCTGCCCGAGCGGGGACGTGTGCGGCAAGAACATCCGCACCGACGGCCTGGGCGCGTGGCGGGCAGCCGTCGGCGAGGAGGTCGCCAACCAGTACGAACTGGTGTTCATCCTCAGCGCTGGCCAGGACGAGTCGTCGACCTGGCAGGAGTTCGGGCAGATGATCTTCCAGAACAAGGAGGACGTGCCGGACGCCTGGGGCCCACCGGACCCCAACCTGCCGAACTGGGCGAAGACCCGCTACGTGGACTGGACCTCGTGGAAGGCGGCGGCGACACTGTGGCCGAACGCCGGCGGCGGCTCCTCGACGCAGGGGGAGAGTTCCGGCATGGGCGTCTACGCCCACGAGCTGACCCATCTGCTGGGCATCGGCGACAACTACAACAACCCGTACGGCGAGCCGTTGCGCAGGGCGTACACCGGGATCTGGAGCATGATGTCGCGCGGGTCGTTCAACGGCCCGGGCGGTCCGCACACCCGCTGGCAGATCCCGCCGACCAACGGCGGCTCGATGGGCTCACTGCACACGGTGCGGGACAAGCTCAAGATCGGCCTGCTCGGTGAGGAGCACGTGCTGCGGTTGTCACGGGAGTCGCTGGCCTCCTCCGGGCTGGTGGTCGCACAGGTCACGGCCCGGGCGGTCGACGCCGGCCCCAAGGGTCTGAGCGGCGTGAACATCGCGCTGAACAAGGACCTGTCGCCGACGTGCGGTGTCAGCACCGACCCGTTGTGCGACGGTGGCAACTTCAACAACTACACGGTCGAGGTCGTCGACCGGATGGGCGCGGACTCCTTCACCCCGGACGGCGGCGTGCTGCTGAGCAAGACGAAGAACGCCGACAGCGCACCGTTCCAGTGGGTCGTGGACGCCAACCCGCAGGACATCGACATGATCGACTTCTACCGGCCCGACGGCACCCCCCAAAAGATCACCATGGGTGACTACCGGCAGCTGTCCGACGCGCTGTTCCACGCCGGCGCGGACACCGGCAGCCAGTACGAGTACGTCGACGAGGCCAACCGGCTGCACTTCTACATCATCGACCTCAAGCGGGACTCGGCCGGCTCGCTCTCCTACACGGTGGCGGTGCGTTCGCTGGACGGCACCGGCGGGCCGAGCAGTCACGGCGTGACGCTGGGCAAGGGCGAGGTGGCCGGTGGTGGCACGCCGACCAACCGCGGGGTGACCTGCTCGTTCGAGCTGACCAACACCGGTTCGTACTCGGCCGGCGGGCAGCAGCACCCGGAGAACGTCAGCGCCTACCTGAAGTCGGACGTCTACCGCCTGTCGGCGGAGGTGGCCGGCAAGGGCTGGCGGACCTGGCTGCCCAACCAGCTCGCCACCGCGCAGTTCGGCAAGGCCACCACTGTCAAGGTGTCGGTGGGTGCCACCGCCGCCGCCGCGGACACCGGTTTCGTGAAGCTCACCGCTACCTCGGAGAGCGACCCGACGAAGACGGTGACCAAGCAGTGCCGGGTCGAGAAGTCCTGACCGACGCCCGAGGTTGACCCCGTTTCTGGCGGGTCCGCGGCGGCTGGCGCCGCGGACCCGCCAGGCGGGCGGAAGGAGGATGACGTGCGGCGAAGCATCATGACTCTGCTGCCCCTGCTGCTGGCCGGCGCGACCGGCTGCGGCACCGCCGACGCCGCTCAGGAGGCGGTCTCCCCGACGACCGTCCGGGTCCTGGTTCGCGACATCAACATCCGGGCCGCGGGTGTGGACTGCGCCGGCACCGGCCCGTACCAGCACTTCCACAACCGAGCGCCGTTCCGCGTGCTCGATCCGGACGGGACGGCGCTGACCACCGGGCAACTGCCGGCGGGAACCGCGGTGGCCGCCTTCGCCGAGGATCTGGGGGTCGAGCGCCTGCCCACCTACTGCGAGTTCGCCGTCGGTGTGCGGGTGCCGCAGCGGGCGTCCTACCGGTTGGAGGTGGACGGCCGACCGGCCCTCGACCTGACGCCGGACAGCAGCGAGGGCCCGGCGCTGGTGGCGGTGGTCCCGTCATGAGGCTGGCACTCCTGCCGCTGCTGCTGGCGGCGGCACTGCTGGGCGGATGCAGCACGCCCGAGCCCGCGCCCACCCCGGCGCCCGCCGGAGGGGCGGCGGCGCTGCCCGGGCCGGTCCCCGCCGACCTGGCGTTGCGCCCGGCGCCCGGCACCGCCCCGGCCGCCCCGGCGTTCACCGGCGCGCTGACCGACGGCACACCGTTCGCCGCCGCCGAGGTGTGGGCGCAGCGTCCCGTCGTCTTCACCTTCTTCAGCTCCTGGTGCACCACCTGCGCCAGCCGCCAGGCCGCCGTCAGCGAGCTTGCCCGCACCTATCGGGACCGGGTGGTCTTCGTCGGCGTGGCCGGCGCGGACCAGGCCGACGAGGTCCAGGACTATCTGCACGCCCACCGGGTGGAATATCCGGTCGTCCTGGACGACCAGCAGACGATCTGGCGTTCGTACGCGGTGCGGGAGCCGCCAGCCGTCGTGCTGGTGGCCAAGGGTGGCGCCCTGCTCCGCGGCTGGCCCGGTGGTCTGGACGCCCCGACACTCGACCAGCGGCTGCGGGAGCTGGTGCTGGCCGGCCAGCCGTAGCCCGTCGCCCAGGCGCCTTGGTGCGACGCCGGCCCGGCACCGGTCGGCGTCGCACCGAGGCCTTCCCGTGCCCGGCGCGCGGCTGCCCCCGCCGCGCGAGGGACGCACCCCGTCGAACCGCGCCCGGCGAAGTTCCTACACGTGCAGGTGGTGGCACCGGCCACCGGCTCGTAGCGTACGCAGCCTCGGACCCATCAAGGAGAATGCATGGCTACAGTGGGAACGCGTTGGCGCACAGGCGTGGCCGTACTGTCCGCGACGGTGCTCGCCGCGCTCGGCGTGGCGCCGCAGGCGCAGGCGGCCGACGGCCCGCCGTCGATCGTCGTCCAGGACGGCGTCACCCAGCCGGTGTTCGGCTACGCCGACGCCATTCGGGAACGCCTCTTCATCGACTCCACCTTCGACAGCGACAACGACGGTCTGCGCGACATCATCGCGTTCGACCTGATGCGGCCGGCGGCCACCGCGCAGGGGCTCAAGGCCCCCGTCGTGATGGACGCCAGCCCCTACTACTCGACGGTCTGCCGGGGCAACGAGTCCGAGTGCAAGGCGGACCTCGACGGCGACGGGCTGCTGGACAAGTGGCCGCTGTTCTACGACAACTACTTCGTGCCGCGCGGCTACGCGGTCATCCTGCTGGACATGGTCGGCACCAACAACTCCACCGGCTGCCCGACCACAAACGCCAACCAGGACAACCTGAGCGCCAAGCAGGCGATCAACTGGCTCAACGGCCGGGCCACCGCCCGCAACGCCGCCGGTGAGATCGTCAAGGCGGACTGGCACAACGGCAAGACGGGGATGATCGGCAAGTCGTACGACGGCTCGCTGGCCATGGCCACGGCGGTGACCGGCGTGAAGGGCCTGACCACCGTCGTGCCCATCAGCGGGCCGACCGAGTACTACGACTATGTGCGCAGCAACGGCGTGGTCACCCGTGGAAACAGCTATGTGGCGTCGCTGGCCAACACGGTCACCAACCCCGAGCGCCGGGACTACTGCAAGCCGGTGCGCGACGCGATAGGCGCCGCCGACGGCGACGAGCACGGCGACTACACATCCTTCTGGAACGAGCGAAGCTACGTCAAGAAGGTCCCCAACGTCACCGCCAGCGTGCTGCTCTACCACGGCCTCAACGACGACAACGTCCGGCCGGACCACTTCAGCAAGTTCTGGTACGCCCTGGCGGAGAACAACGTGCCGCGCAAGCTGTGGCTGTCGCAGGAGGGCCACGTCGACCCGTTCGACTCGCGCCGCGCGGTATGGGTGTCGACGCTGCACAGGTGGTTCGACTTCTGGCTGCAGGGCGTCGCCAACGGCATCATGGACGAGCCGCGGGTGGACCTGGAGCGGTCCGCCGACGTGTGGGAGACCCACGCCGACTGGCCGATCCCCGGCAAGGCCGACACTGAGGTGTTCCTCCAGCCCGGCACCACCGGCGCGGGCGGTCTCGGGCTGGTGCCCACCGCGAAGCCGGCGACCGGGGCGTTCCAGGACAGCCGCACGCAGAGCCAGAACACCATGATCCTCAACCCGGACGTGGGGCAGCCCAACCGGCTGGCCTTCCTCTCCGCGCCACTCTCCGCGCCGCTGCACATCTCCGGAACGCCCACCGTGCAACTGCGGGCCTCCGCCGACCAGACCGACACCAACCTCGGGGCCATCCTGGTCGACTACGGCACCGACGAGCGGGTCGCGCACCGGGCCTCCGGCGAGGGGATCATCACCCTGACCACCGAGGACTGCTGGGGCCAGAGCAGCCCGACGGACGACGGCTGCTACAAGCAGACGACGAAGCGGGTGGCCACGGCAGACTACGAGCTGGTCACCAAGGGCATCATGGACGCCCAGAACCGGCAGTCGATCCGCGTCGCGGTGCCGCTGGTGCCGGGGGAGTCGTACAACTTCAGCTTCCCGCTGCTGCCGGAGGACTACGTCTTCAAGCCCGGCCACCGGATCGGTGTGATCATCGTGGCCAGCTACCCGCAGTACTCCAGCCAG
Source organism: Micromonospora sp. NPDC005171 (assembly GCF_040608575.1). Taxonomy (NCBI): domain Bacteria; kingdom Bacillati; phylum Actinomycetota; class Actinomycetes; order Micromonosporales; family Micromonosporaceae; genus Micromonospora; species Micromonospora sp. NPDC005171. Next base: position 210,826 of record NZ_JBEXIM010000007.1, read on the forward strand.
GCGGACACCACCGCCGCCAACCTGCAGGTCGCGCTGAAGAGCAGCAACATCGTCCTACCCGTGGTCGGTGGCACCGCCGCCGCGCACGCCGCCGGCCTCTGATCCGGACGGGGGGGGGCCCGGGCGGGGGGGGGGGCGGCCGGGCCCACCGCACCCAATCCCCCCACCCACCCCCCCCCCCCCCCACCCAATCCCGCGCACCACAACCAACC